>JBLHLB010000474.1:0-3018 GCA_047618505.1 Planctomycetota bacterium | reverse complement strand
CGTCCGGACTCCGCGAACTCTGCGCTCTTCTCGCGCATGCCTTCCGTCAAAGCTTCGCCCTCTTCGATGCCCTTGGCCGCAGCGTAGGCACGCACGTCCTCGGTGATCTTCATGGAGCAGAAATGCGGACCGCACATGGAACAGAAGTGCGCCGTCTTGGCGCCCTCCGCCGGGAGCGTCTCGTCGTGGTAGGCACGCGCCGTCACGGGATCAAGGGCCAGGTTGAATTGGTCCTCCCAGCGGAACTCAAAGCGTGCCTTGGAGAGGGCGTCGTCCCAGTCCTGGGCTCCCTTGTGGCCCTTGGCCAGGTCGGCCGCGTGGGCTGCAATCTTGTAGGTGATCACACCGACCTTGACGTCCTCCTTGTTCGGTAGGCCCAAGTGCTCCTTGGGCGTGACGTAGCAAAGCATGGCCGTACCGTACCAGCCGATCATGGCGGCGCCGATGGCACTGGTGATGTGATCGTAGCCCGGAGCGATGTCGGTCGTGAGCGGCCCCAAGGTGTAGAAAGGAGCCTCATCGCAGCATTCGATCTGCTTGGTCATGTTCTCCTTGATCTTGTGCATGGGCACGTGCCCGGGGCCTTCGATCATGACTTGAACATCGTGCTTCCAGGCAATCTTCGTGAGCTCGCCCAGGGCTTCCAACTCGCCCATTTGCGCCTCATCGTTGGCATCAGCGATGCAACCGGGACGGAGACCATCGCCCAGGGAGAAGGACACGTCGTATTTCTTCATGACTTCGCACAGGCGCTCGAAATTCGTGAAGAGGAAGTTCTCCTTGTGGTGGGTCAAACACCACTTGGCCATGATCGAACCGCCCCGGGAAACGATCCCGGTCAAGCGCTTGGCCGTCAGGGGTACGAAGCGCAGAAGCACACCGGCGTGGATCGTGAAGTAGTCCACACCTTGCTCGCATTGCTCGATGATCGTCTCGAGGTACAGCTCAAAAGTCAGGTCCTCGATTTTACCGTTCACCTTTTCGAGGCACTGATAGATCGGAACGGTTCCGATGGGAACTGCGCTGTTGCGCACGATCCACTCACGCGTCTCGTGGATGTCGTCGCCGGTCGATAGATCCATGACCGTGTCCGCACCCCAGGTCGTAGACCACTGCAGCTTCTCGACCTCCTCTTCGATAGAGCTGGTCACCGCGCTGTTGCCGATGTTCGAGTTGATCTTCACCAGGAAGTTCGTACCGATGATCATCGGTTCAATTTCCGGATGCTTGATGTTGGCGGCGATGATCGCGCGACCACGTGCGATCTCGGAACGCACGAACTCGGGGTCAACGCCCTCGCGCGCTGCTACGAAAGCCATTTCCTCGGTAACGACACCCTTCCGTGCATAGTGCATCTGGGTGACATTCTCGTCGCCGTCGGCGCATAGCGCGCGGCGATCGATCCAGGGCTGGCGCAGCTTCGGCAGTCCGTCGCGGGGGTCAAAACCCTGGGGTCCCGTGGTGTCGTAGACATCCAAGGAGGGCTCCCCGGCACCTAGGTGGATGCGCCGCTTGGGCACACGCAGGGTCGCCTCCCCATAGGGCACATCCACATGGACCTTGTGGGAGGAGGGGAAGCATTCGCCCCAGCTGTCGGGCTCGCGCTCGGAATCGGTCGTCGTTTGGTCTTGGATCGTCATGGTCGTATCGCTCGCTTTCCTACGCCGGAATAACCCGGATCAGGTTCTAGGGGTGCCTCTCAGGCGCTCAGTTCGGAGCCCGTCGGTTGGGCGCGCCGCCCCCAGCGGAGTCTTCTTGGGGCTCCGACATTCGGAGCCCCAGAGAGATGCTCGACAGTTTAGTGCACCGTTGCTCCGGGTCCACCCAGCCCTTTCCACCCCGTAGGCCTGCGCCCGAGGTCCATTGTTAGCAAATGTGCAGACTCCGCCCTCTTGCAAGCCCAGGGCACTTCAATCGACCCACGAAGATAAGTAGAGTTCGACCCCGGCCACTCGAGTTTTTTGCCCTCCGCCTGATCAGCGCATCGCCTGCCTCAACTGCCCGGGACTCTGCCCCGGGGTATAGCTTCGGACCATGAGCCCCAATCCCCGCCTCGAGGCCCTCCAGGCCCTCGCAAACGGCTCCCCCAGCCCCCCCTGCCCTGCCCGCCCCCACAGTTCCATCACGGACCTGTTTGGATCCAAGGTCTTCAACGACGCCTGCCAGCGTCAGCGCCTGACAAGCAAGGCATACCGTGCCCTGCGGCGCGCCATCGACCATGGGGAGGAGCTCACGAATGACCAGGCAAACTTGATCGCCGGTGCTATGAAGGACTGGGCTGTCGAGCACGGCGCCACTCATTACACCCACTGGTTCCAGCCCATGACCGGGCTGACGGCAGAGAAGCATGATTCCTTCCTGTCCCCCGTCGTGGATGGTGGCGCAATCCACAGGTTTTCCGGCAAGGAGCTGATCCGCGGCGAACCCGACGCTTCCTCCTTTCCCTCCGGTGGAATCCGGGCGACCTTCGAGGCTCGCGGCTACACAGCCTGGGATCCGACTTCCCCGGCCTTTCTACGGGCGTCGGAATACGGGGTAACCCTGACCATCCCCACGGCCTTCTGCTCCTGGACGGGTGAGGCCTTGGATACCAAGACTCCCCTGCTGCGGGCCTGCGAAAGCCTGGATCGGTCGGCCAAGCGACTGCTCGCCCACCTCGACGAGCATCCGAAGAAGATCATCGCGACCGTCGGTCCCGAGCAGGAGTACTTCCTGGTCGACCAGCGTCTCTTCAACCTGCGCCCGGACCTATTGCTCTGTGGTCGTACGCTCTTCGGGGCACGTCCGCCCAAGGGGCAGGAGCTGGAGGACCACTACTTCAGCACCACTCCAAAGCGCGTTCTGAACTTCATGATGGACCTGGAGCACGACCTCTGGGCCCTCGGTGTTCCCGCCAAGACCCGCCACGGCGAAGTGGCTCCGCACCAATATGAGTTGGCACCCCTCTTCGAGGCGGTTTCCGTGGCGACGGACCACAACATGCTGACCATGGAGACCATCCAAGAAGTGGCCCAGCGC
>JBLHLB010000473.1:0-3018 GCA_047618505.1 Planctomycetota bacterium | reverse complement strand
CACGATCATGATCCAGTTCCCCGAGCGAAAGCAGGCCATGAGCGACTGCAGAACCCCGGAAGCAACCACGAACATGAGTAGACCGACCACTAACCCAATGGGCGCGAGGACTAGCAGCAACCACCAGCTCAGCCCAAGAATTGCCTGACCCTTGGCCCACAGAAGACTTGCCGGGGCGAGGACGAAGAGCAGCGACATCACCAGGTCCGGCAGGAACCCGTTACGGAAGAATTTGCGTTTGTCTTCCCGGTTCAGGCCGTGACTGGTCAGGAGCTGCATCGTTTCGTACCTATCGACCCCCGCCGTCTTCGATCTAAATGCTCAGAAGTAGTCGGAGCCCCAGACGCGGAGGAGCGGACCCTCATCGGTGCCTCGGACCATGGGGAGTGTCTTCCCACGGCTCTCTTCGCGGAACCAGGGCGCCGGGACCTGTGACGGTGGCAGCCAACAGGTTATTCGGCTGCACCTCCAAAGCAGGGCCGTTTTGGCCAACCCAGCCAGGGCTGCGGCGAAAGCCTCGGGGGTTGCCTCCCGGAGCATGAGCTCGGAGAAGTAGAAATCATGTTCCTCGACACTGACGCGTGCGTACCCAACTAGGGGGTCGCCGAGACCTAGCCAAAGCACGTTGGAGTTGCGCGCGAGGCTGTGCTTCCAGCCTTCCGCATCGCGCCTGAGGTGCAGGTTCCCCGCGTGGTCGCGCGCGTAAAGGTCGCCGATGGATTCGAGATTCGTGCGCGGATCTAGGGGCTGCCAAGGGGCCGCTTCAGTGGAAGCAGCAAGTCCCGGCAGATCGGTGCACAGGTGTTCCCAACCGGCGGCGATCTCGAAGCCCATGCGAGCGTAGTACTCGGGCTTGATCTCCGAGAACAGGAGAGCGAGGGGGGCCCCGCGCTGTTCCGCATCCTCAAGCACCTTGCGGCACAGCGCGTCCGCGTGACCACGTTTGCGGTTCTCCGGCATGGTGGCCACGGCGCCAAGGCCGACGCCGTCGATCGCTGTGCCATCCGCGCTTGAAAAAGTCAGGGGATAGGCCAGCAGGCCTGCGACCGGCCGGCCCTCCTCCTCCACTAACCATCCAGTCGCGCGGTGCCGCCGTGGACAAGCAAGCATCCGCGCGAGGAACTGTGACGGGTCGCTCGAGGCGTCCCATGTGACGCGGCCAATCTCGAAAACTTTGGCCCGCGTCTCAGGGTCGTCTGCTCTCCGGATGGTCCGTTCAGGCATCGCGGAAGCTAGAAGGGCTTGGTGTGGACCAAGTAGACGGCAGCGCCGACCAGGACAATCGTGATGAGTCGGAAGAGTCCCGCGAGGCCAGGTCCCTTGAAAGCCATGCCGGAGAGGGCGGAGACGACAAGCCAGATGCCAATTTTCGCAATCATCCAGCCGGGAAAGCCTTCGATTTCGAGTTTCGCCTTGAGCCCGAAGCCGCCTACGAGGACGAGCACACTGAAGATGCCAGTCATCATCAAGGTCCCCTTCTTCTTTGAGGGGTCCGGGTTCGCAAAGGCCTGGAAGGTGTAGGCCGTGAGAAGCACGATCCCGAGGACGTGCATGACGTAGTAGATGTTCTCGTTCATGGGGGGAATGTTACTGTGGCCCGGGCCCGACCCACAGTGTCCAAGCTCCGATGGTTCCGCACCTTTCCTCCCAAGCACCTCCCACGGGGACAATCGAGCGCTGGTGTGTGGATTTGGTTCTGGGGAAGGAATTGGCGGGCAAGCTGGAGCCTGGGCCGGTTCCCGACCTGGCGCTGCCGGAGTCGTGGGAGTCGGGGGCCCCGGTGCGGCGACTGGACGCCCCGGGTCGGCCGCCGGAGCTGGAGGTCGTGACCCGTAGCCCGAAGACGCCGAAGGGCCGGGCCCTGGCCGATCCCGCTGTCCGGGCACGGCTGATGCACACCTTCCTGCACCACGAACTGCAGGCGGCGGAGCTGTTCGCCTGGGCGCTCCTGGCCTTTCCCGACACGCCCAAGGATTTCCGTAGGGGGTTGGTGCGTCTGTGTCTGGAGGAGCTGGAACATCTCGAGCTGTACCGCGGGCAGTTGCAGCGTTTGGGAGTGAGCTACGGCGACCACCCTGTGCGCGATTGGTTCTGGGAGCGCGTGCCCCTGTGCCGGGAGCCGCTGCAGTTCGTGGCCCTGATGGGGATGGGCCTGGAGGCTGCGAACCTGGAGCACTGTCTGCACTTTTCGGCACAGCTACGTGCGGTGGGGGACGAGGAAAGCGCGGCTGTGCTGGATCGGGTCGAGCGCGAGGAAGTGGGCCACGTGGCCTTTGGGGTCAAGTGGTTCCGAACCTTCAGCGGCGGCACGGACTTTGAGAGTTGGTCCGCGGCGTTGCCCGCTCCGATCACCCCATCGTTGCTCCAGGGGAGAACGATCAACCGCAAGTCACGCGTCGCCGCAGGCATGGACGAGGACTTCCTCACCCAGCTAAGAGCAGCTCCGAGTACGAACATTCAGAGCCAAACGGTGGCGGGGAGCCCGGTTTCCCAGCGCCCTTTGACGCAGCCACGGGCATGGGTGCTGAATTTCGATGCGGAACATGAGCTGGAAGCGCGCTCGAACTACGCCCCCAGCAAGCGCCTGCTCTCGATCCTCAAGACCCAGGCGACTCGACTTCAGGATTCTCTTCTACGCCCCGGCGATATCGTCCTAGTCGACGGCGAACCGCCCGATCCGGGCGCTGTAGGTCTGCCGGGGATGGCCTGGTGTATGACGCCGCGGGCGCGCGCGCAGCTCCTGGGAGCCGGCGCGCTTCCCGCCGCATCACCGGACGTCGAGATCCTTCGTCGCGTCAACGCGCGCCCATTCGCAAGCGAAGTACGGGCTGAGCTCTTGCTCGCGGGCCCGACGGGCGCCTTCGAGAAACACCATGCCTTGGACCTCGACCGAGCTCTCGCGCGCATAGCCTTGCCGGCGGAAAACGGTTGGCTTGTGCGCCGCACCTTCGGTGCCGCCGGACGTGGTCGTCGCCGGATCTACGCTGGGCGACC
Source organism: Planctomycetota bacterium (assembly GCA_047618505.1). GTDB lineage: Bacteria > Planctomycetota > UBA1135 > UBA1135 > JBLHLB01. The sequence goes on along the minus strand of JBLHLB010000473.1, from coordinate 24 downwards.
GACCCCCGCCGAGGAAGCTTGGCT
>JBLHLB010000472.1:0-3043 GCA_047618505.1 Planctomycetota bacterium | reverse complement strand
TGGCCGAGGTCATGCGCACGGCTCCGGCAGATCGCACCAGGGGCGAACTGTCGTAGAGGGCGAGGGATAGCAGCCCGGGGTGTAGCGCTTCCCGTGTGGGGGAGAGGGCCAGTCCAATGAGTCTCACGCGGCTCTCGACAGAGGCTGCCTGAAAGCGTGACCTCAATTCGGCACGGGCGGCGGCGTCACGGGAGCTTAGAAGCTCTGCTTCGCTCATGCCCCGAGGGTCCGGCAGTGAAGTCTCAAAGTTTCCATGCTCTTCCAGGGCGCGATCGACGGAGCGTAGATTCCCTAGGAGAACCAGGTCAAAGAGAATCGTTCCATCGGGGGCTACTCCGACGTGGCGTGGCGCAATACGCTGCTCTGTGAAGTAGCGGGCATAAAGCTCGGGCTCTTCGTCAATGTGTTCCGGGCAAACCAGGTGACCAAAGCGGGGGCACTCCACGCGCTCGCCGCGGGTGTCGAGTGCGCGCGTCGTATGCCAATTAGGCGAGGCCAGCAGCGGAATGAAGCCTTCTGCCAGCTTGACGAATTCCGGATCCGTGTAGCGGCCCTGGGCGAGGTTCTCGCTGGCAGCCTCGCCGTCGGTGTTGACGCAGATCAAGAGCGGTTTGCCCGTGCTCTGTGAAAGGGCTAGTGCATCGGCCAGTGACCGTTGCCAGGGCATTGCAGGGGAGCGCCCTCGCTCCGAATCGCTCAGAGTCCAACCGCCGCCGGCCTGGCGCCGCGCGGGCGCAAGTTCGCTCGCATCGACAGACCGGTCGCCGTTCCGGTCGAGATCGGCGAAGTGCTTGCGAACATCTTTGCGATCAAACGTTCCGCTACCGTCGGCATCGAGGGAAGCGCGCAGGGTCAACACCATGGTACCGGGACCAAAGCCGTTGATGTCTTCCTGGATCGCTGCCGCCGCTCCCAGCCAGAGCGCGAGGTCGAGGGCGGAGGAGGCGTTGTACTCGTCAACGCTTAGGGCCCCGTCCTGGTCCGTGTCCAGGGCGTTCAGGATCACGCCATCCAAGAGTTGAAACGCGCGCGGCCCCTCCTTGCGCTCCTGGGCAGAGATATCACCGCTGCTGTCGTTGTCCCAGCGTTCCAGCAGGGCCGTCAGATCCGCGGCACAGAGACCGGCGTCCTGGTCCGCGTCGTAGTAACCAACCAGGGCGCGGGCCAATAGTTGATCGCGATCGAGGGGGCTCTCGGCCTCGTCAGCGTAGGCCGCAAGGAAGGCATCGCGCTCCGCCATGGAGACAGCACCGTCCCCGTCGGTGTCCGCTGAACCGACCAACATGCGGCTCACGTTACGGGCGTCGAAGGTTGCGCTGTGGGAGCCCTGTGCCGTGCTGACACCAGAAGCGATTCCAGTAGCGATGAGTCCGGCCAAGAACAGAGAACTGGCCGGAAACCTGCCGGGGCAAACCCGGAGCAGGGGGCGGAGTGACACAGACAGGCAGGGGAGTTTCATAGTGGGGGAGAATGGTCCTCGACGTGGTGCCGAAGATTCTGCCACGCATCCACCGGAAGCGCACTCCTGGACAGCCTCCCAGTGGAGGCCGTCCGGCCTGTCCGAACCTGCCCTTTACCCCTCGGAAGAGACTTCTAGCACTTCCAGCTCGAAGATGACCGACTTGCCAGCCAGGGGGTGGTTTGCGTCGAGGATGACTTCTTCGTCATCAATGGAGACCACGCGTGCTTCGTGCTCTTCCTCCTCCATTTCGGTCTGATCGCCCTCTTCCGGTTCCAGGAGGATCGAGATCCACTCACCTGGGTTTAGGTTGTCCGCCGTGGGGATTTCGCTGCGCGGGACCGAGAAGATGCCCTCGGGATCGTAATCACCGAAGGCCTCCTCGGGGGTGAGGTTCAGATTCATCTTGGCCCCTGCTTCCGCGCCTTTGAGTGCTTTCTCGACGCCGATCAAGAGATCGCCGTCACCCCAAATCGCAGAGACCGGGCCATCGGTCTTTGAGGTTTCCACGACCTCGCCGTTTTCGTCGAGGATCGTGTAGTGGAATGTGACGATGGAGCCGTCCGTAACCTTCATGGGCGTCAGAATTGACTAGGGGGGATCTCAGACCACGATCGGGGCGCCGCTGTCGGTCGCTTGTTCCCGCGGGGACTGGGGGGTGATGACGGCGTCGCCGGAGGCGGGCTCGTCGTTTATCAAGTAGGTGTAGCTCGCGAGGCCTGCCTTAAAAGTGCGCAGGAGCGTCGCGGATTGTTCGAGACTGATGCGATCTTCGTCGATGGCCGTCTCGATCGCATTGCGCAGATTGCGCATCAGGTCGGTACGGAAGTACTCGACGTAGGAAAGCACTTCTTCAATCTTGTCGCCGGAGATGAAGTGGGGGAAGCGCAACTTGCCGTCTTCGGTCACATCCACGTGCACAACGTGGGTGTCGCCGAAGAGGTTGTGCATGTCGCCGAGGATCTCCTGGTAGGCGCCCACCAAGAAGAAGCCTAGGTAGTAGGGTTCGTCCTCCTTGACCGGGTGCAACTCAAGCTGATGCTTCACACCGCGTAGGTCGATGAACTTGTCGATCTTGCCGTCGGAATCACAGGTGACGTCAACTAGCACGGCACGTCTCGTGGGCTCTTCGGTCAGGCGCTGGAGCGGAAGCACGGGGAAGAGCTGCCCAATGGCCCAGGAGTCCGGCATGGACTGGAAGATCGAGAAGTTGACGAAATAGGTGTCCGCCAGGTCTCCTGCCAGGCGCGAGAGGTCTTCGGGGACGTAGTCCATCTCGCGCGTCAGCGCCTGAATGCGCTGGCAGGTGCGCCAGAAGAGCTCGTCCGCCCGGGCCCGATCGGGTAGGGACAGCTGCCCCACATTGAAGAGCGTCAAGACCTCGTCACGCAAATCCAGGGCGTCGTGATAGGACTCCATGACGTTCGTGGTGGTGACCTTGTCGTGGACCTCCGAAAGAATGCGTAAGGTCTGCGGAGCTGAATCCTCAACCTCTTCCGGTGCTTCGTGGGTGGAGAAATCCGTCACGCCACAAACCTCAGCAACAAGCACGGCATGGTGCGCAGTAAGGGCGCGACCCGATTC
>JBLHLB010000471.1:0-3101 GCA_047618505.1 Planctomycetota bacterium | reverse complement strand
CCGGGTGGTGTGCGACTCCGTATCCTGCGACTCCGTATCCTGTGCGAGCTCACTCTCCCAACCATCGCACCGACGCGAAGTAGGCGCCGTGCTCCTTGCCATCGCTGCGGCGTAGCGTTGTCAGCAGCTTGGTCGGACCCGTGGGTAGGCGCACGCGAAAGCTGGCTCTGGTCGCCGTCGGATCTAGCTCAAGACCCTCGTTTATGCCGGCGATCGCGACGGCCGCGTGTACAGAGTCCATGGCGCGCTCGAGTTGCGCGGGCCAGCGGAAGAGCGTGACCTCGTACTCGCCGGTGCGTTGGACCTCGAGCGCCCAGGGCCCGTTGCCGATGTAGCCGTTGCGGACGTGATTTTGGTGCCAGGGAACGCCGCGGTCCTCGGCGTGCCAGTCGTGAGACATGAGTTGCACCGGGTTCTCGGCTCCGCCGACGCCGATGCGGACATAGTCGTCGAAGACCGGCTCCAGGGACTGCCACCAGGCTTCGTAGCGAGCACGTAGGGTCGCGACCTCTTCCGGGTTTTGCCCTGCGATGTCCTGCGCCTGAGCCGGATCGGCGATGACGTCATAGAGCTCGGTGCCGTTCACTAATCGCCAGCGTTCCGTCATCACCGCGCTCTTGCGCCATTGCTTGGGATGCTCGACGCGCTGCGAGTGGACGAAGAGGGTTCGCTCCCCTGGCGCCGGCCCCGTGCCGCGTAACGCCGCTGCGAACGACGTTCCGTCCAGCGGACGCTCGCCCGCACGCTGCAGATCGCAAAGCTCCGCTAATGTGGGCAGCACGTCGACGTGGGCAGACAGCTCGCCCACGTCACGCCCGCCTTCGATGCCGCCCTTGGGCCAGGAAACGAAGAACGGCACGCGGTGCCCACCCTCGTACTCCGAGCCCTTGGCGCCGCGCATTCCTGCGTTGTACCCGTTCCAGCTGCCCTCTTCCTTGTCGGGCCGCCGGTGTCCGGCCGCCGTGCCGTTGTCTGTCATGAACACAAAGATTGTGTTTTCGGCCAGACCCATCTCGCCGAGTTGCGCGCGCAGCCGTCCAAGGTTCTCGTCGATGTTCGTGATCATCCCGTAGAACTTCGCCATCGTCTCCGGCACGCCAGCGTCGAGGTAGGGCTGCATGTACGACTCGTCGACCAGGTACGGGCCGTGCGGTGCGTTGGTGGAAAGATAGGCGAAGAACGGGCGTTCGTCTGCGGCCTCCACGAAGGCGGTCGCCTCCCGGAACCAGACGTCGCTGCAGTAGCCATCAAACTCACGCCACTCACCGTTCACTTCGTAGGTGTCGTCGAAGTAGTCGTTGCCCCAATAGTCCGGCCCCTGACCGACACCTCCACCGTGATGCCAGACGACGTGCTCGAAGCCTTGGTCCTGGGGACGCAGCGGATAGTTGTCGCCCAGGTGCCACTTACCGAACATTCCAGTGCGGTAGCCGTTCGCTTGAAACACCTCGGCCAGTGTCTCCTCGCCGGTATCCATCAGCGAGCGTCCCATGATCGTGTGCCAAACACCGGTGCGTGTCGAATACCGACCGGTCATCAAGGCGCTGCGCGATGGAGAGCACGTGGGGTCGACGTGGAAGTCCGTCAGGCGCACGGATTTCTCGCGCAAGCGGTCCATGTTGGGGGTGGCAATCATGCTATTTCCATGCGCACCGACATCGCCGTAGCCTTGATCATCAGTGATCACAACGATCACGTTGGGGCGCGACGCGCGGGTGGCGGATTCGTCCGGTGCGCTGCTCTGTTGGAATGCGCTGAAGAGAGGGGCAAGGCCAAGGCCAAGGCAAAGTTGAAGCGAGAGGGGCAGGTGCATTTCAGTTGCGGGGTTCGGCGAGTCGGGGCGTGCAGTTCGAGCGCATGAACGAGGCTAGGGGATTCCCGAGCGGCGATCCAGGCCACCCGTGAAACCGGCGCTGGCACAAACGGGAGTTCAGTGCTGGACAGCTATCTCCACCGGGGTCTTGGCACGCGGATCCGATGACCGAGGCAGTCGTCCAGGATGACTCGTTCCCAGAACCTAGTGGTAAACCCGCAACGTTAGGGAGTGCACGATGACCCCGTCCTCAATCATGAGGTCGAGGACGCCGTCCTCTAGCTCCTTCAATAGGCTGATTGGCCCGTCCGCGCTGGGGAGGTTGGAGAGGTCGAGCAGCATGCGTTGCCTGCGCGTGAAGGCACGCAAGCGCGTCGTTTGCGAGACCTTAGAAAGAGGGTAGATCCAGGCCCAAGGCTTGGGTGCCGTAGGTCCGCGGTATTCCATCGCGATTAACCCGCTGCCAGACACGGGCTGCGTTCCCTCCAGGACGAGTTCCAGGGTCGCCTCGGTCACCGGCCCAGATCCGAACCCCGTGATGCTGTGCCCGAAGAGGGCGTTCGCACCGGACTCACCAAAGTCCCGCGCGGCAACGTCGCCCCCGAATTGATTGAAGCCGAACAGGGGGTCCCGCGTGGCGTGGGTGCTTGTCGCATCCTGGAAAATGGGCTCCAGGGGCGAGCCCGTGAATTGACCAGACTCGGGGTAGGGGATGGTTACTTTGGCCGCAGTTAACTCCGGCTTTGCTTCCACGCTGAGCTCTACCGAGGTGGCCTTTGCACCGCTGCAGTGAATCCAAACTCGCCAGATCCCCGGCGCCAAACCGTAGGCCTGGATTCTGCCGCGTGCGAGCGTGACGTCCTGTGCGTTGGCTTGCCAGCGCCCGCGTTCCAGGCCCTCCGCTAGATACAGCAAGTCGAAGCTGGCCCACTCGGGCGTCGGCTTCGGAGGCTCGTCGGGGCCCACAAGTTCGATGGCCAAACCCGAATAGAGCCGCGCTGGGAGCTGCAGGATCTGCTCGCCACCTTCCTCCGGGACTGCGACTGTGAGGGCTTCACCAAGGAAGAGCGAAGCCCCATAGCGCAGGGTCAACACACCCCTTCGATGCATTCCAAAGTCGAAGGTGCCGTCGGGGCCTGTGACCTCGATTCTGCTGGATATAACGAGGCCATCTGAGTTGGCAAAGCTGTGTCCGAGCACGCGAATGGCTTCCGCTACCTCCTCCGGTTGCCCCTCGGTGGGCAATGCCAGCAGATGCGGCACCGCGTCGTCACGGATCAAGTCATGG
>JBLHLB010000470.1:0-3103 GCA_047618505.1 Planctomycetota bacterium | reverse complement strand
CTGGCCGAAGCGTTCCTGCAGTCCTCGGAGGTGCGCGCGTATCTGCGGGCCAAGGGCATGGAAGTCGGGGACTTCCTTCCGCGATGAGCGTGCAACCTTGGAGCTGGAAAGGCATGCGTCCGCGCAAGGGCCTGCGTTCGATCTTCTCGACGCGCTTTGCCCTGAGCGAGATCGATTGGCCCGTGGCCCTGCTGGCGTTGATGCTGCTATCCACGAGCTTGATCTTTATCGAGGCCATGGCCGAGAGTGATCTGCTCTTCGGGCGTGAACGCGTCTCCTTCAGCGGTCACGTGAAGAAGCTCGTTGTTGCCTTGCCATTTTTCATGCTTGGCTTCCTCGTGCGACCCCGCTGGCTGCGGCGACAGGCCTGGGTGATCTATGCACTCTGCATCTTGCTTCTATTCCTGGTGCCTATCATCGGTGAGGAGCGCAACCACGCCCGCCGTTGGATCCCCATCCCTGTAGGGGGCTTCGACCTGCAACCTTCGGAGTTGGCCAAGCTTGGCTTGATCGTAGCCCTGGCACGTGCGCTCTATCGCAGTCGTCTGCAGACCTGGGCTGAGTGGGGTCAACCGTTACTGCTGGCGTCGCTTCCCATGGCCCTTGTCGCGGCGCAGCCGGATCTTGGTACGGCCCTGACGATTGTGCCCGTGACCCTTGGCATGGGCTGGCTCGCTGGTGCGCGGCCGCGCATGCTCGTGACCTTTATCGTCGGTGGAATATTGGCGAGCTTCCTGGCCTTCCAGGGGGGGCTAGTCCAGGGCTACCAGATGAAGCGCATCGAGACCTGGGCCGCTTGCTTTGATGACGACGTCTTGATCGAGAGCAAGAATGGCGCGGCCTTTCACACCTATCAGGCACGTGTTGCTATCGGGCACGGCGGACTGACCGGGCAGGGTCTAGGCCGCGGTGTTGCGAACGAAGCGGCGCACCTGCCGGAGCGCGAGTGTGATTCAATCTTCGCCGTCATTGCTGAAGAGAGCGGCTTCATTGGAGCGTCGCTCTTGATCCTGGGCTACCTACTCTTTAGCGCTCTGATTCTGATCAGCTCTGCCCGCGTTCGAGATCGATTCGCGCGTCTGGTTGTCGGTGGCGTTGGTTTGTACTTCGCCGCGCACTTCTTCATCAATGTGGGGGTCAACGTCGGGCTCCTGCCGATGACCGGTTTGACTTTGCCGTTGATCTCCACCGGCGGATCGTCGCTGTTGGCGAACTTCATAGCCCTCGGTCTGGCTTTGGGATTGTCGGCCCGTCAGGAGCCTGCCCTGGACATGGATGCCTTCCGTGCCTAGCGAACCGTCGAAGAGACTTGCAGGGTTGAGCCACGAGCTGCGTAACTTAGTCGAGCGAACCGAATCAGGCCTGTGCATCACCGTTGGCCTCGATCGTGCGGATGACGTGCGCGCGGAACTCTCCGCCGCGGGGGTGGAGTTCAGGGAGGACGACCCCGATGACTGCGGCTGCGGCGGGCCAGTTCTCGCGTGTTTCCGTCTGTCCTAGGCTGCCCGGCGGGCCTGGTTAGGCCCCCGATCTTCCAGGCACCTTTGAATCACTTCGCTTAGCTCCCGCAACTGAAATGGTCTGGAGAGGTGGCCATCCATGCCTGCTTGGCTGCAGCGTTGCCGGACCTCTTCGCTGACGTTAGCAGTCAGGGCAACAATAGGCGTTGAATCGCCCAGATCATCGAGGTCGTCCTGCTCCAGCTTGCGGATCTCACGCGTTGCGTCCAACCCATCCATTTCCGGCATCTGTAGGTCCATCAAGGCCAAGGACGGAGAGAGATCACGCCATTGCTCCATTGCTTTGCGTCCATTGTTGGCCAGCAGCACCGTGGCCCCCAGCTTCTTCAGGAAGCTCTCGGAGACGCGTTGATTTACGGAGTTGTCCTCGGCAACGAGAATGAGGGTCCCCTCGGGGACCTGATAGGGTTTGGCGCGCTCGAAGCTCGTCCTGTCTGTCCATCGCCACTGCGGGCAGCAGAGCCAGGCAGTGAGCATGCTGTCGGGTGGTCAAACCTGGGTTCGTCGGCCCCGTCAATCATCGCCTGGGTCCAGGCGTGGAGTTCTGCATGTCGGGCGGGCAGGGCGACAAAGCCACGCACGGCGGCAGTCTTGCGGGTCTCCGCTTCGGAGGACAGGCTTACGTTGGTGAGCAACACCACCTTTAGTCCTGGGCGCTGCAGCTGAAGTTTTCCCCGAATCCCTCTGTCGATTCGACTTCAATTGCTATCGAAGAGGTGCGCCTCGACAACGGTTTCGTTCGTCCCAAGGCTGTTGAGCAACGGTTGGCCTAGACCGTGATCCCGCATCAGAATCACGCCGTGCAGGGTGGGAGAGAGAACCTCCGCTTGGAATATTACGGCTTCCACGGCGTGCTCTCGCTCGTCACGCACATCGTCCAGGAGGAGCCCGAGCGCAGACAACACTCCAATGACGCCGGACAGCACTAAGCTGACCGTAAGCTTGAAGCGAAGAGACGTGTTGGGTAGTCGCATTTCTGAGGGCTCGCCAGGGAGGGACTGCGAGAACGCTGCTGAACGTATCGGCACCCCATGCCCCTTAGCCCGAAAGACAATCGCCCTGGAAAATGAGGTATCAGGCCGTCTGGAGGTCAGGCAGGGATCCGGGTATCCAGGAGCTGGGGGGGATTGGGATGCGGAGGTCCGTTGAATGGAATACCCCACGTGATGATCCAGGCCGTTCTCTAGGGGTCAGTCCCTGATCTGGGGCATTGTGTTAAGGAGCACCGTACCAATGGCCGACAAGCGGCCCTGAGGTATACCCAGATGAGCACAAGCCGTAATGAACGCCGCACTACAGAGCGGACCCAGGCCTCCTATCGCTTGGATACCTGGGACGACCGAGATGGATTCCTCGGGTGTATTCTCGACCTTTCGGGCCACGGCGCGCGCGTGTTGGTGTTGGAGAAAGCGGATGTGGAGACGGTCAAGTCCATCCGCCTGGACTTGCCCCGATGGCTGAATATGGGCAGCAGTCTCGACTTCAAGGGGCGCTTTGTTTGGTGCCGGACCCAGCGAGAGACCGGCGCAAGGGAGGCGGGATTCTCCTTCGATCCAGTGAGTGGAGCCCGGCAGCGCAAGCTG
>JBLHLB010000469.1:0-3103 GCA_047618505.1 Planctomycetota bacterium | reverse complement strand
CCGTCATTGTTGATGTCGGTCTCAAAGCGCGATTCCTCGTAGGTGTCGCTAACTTCGAAGTAGATGGCGTAGTAACCGTTCTCTGTGGGGCCGAACTCGTTCAAGGACGCACCCCACTGCAGCTGGTCGCCATCGAGAACGTTGTTGTTTCCAGTGGGATCCACGGGTACGCGAAAAACTATGCCCGTGCCAAGGCCACGGAAGTACTCGAGTCGATCCTCTCCCTGTGCCGTGCCGTCAAAGGCGGACTGGTCAGGGTTGATTTGATTGTCGATCAGCTCGGCCAGTCCTCCCCAAAGAACATCACTGGGGCCTGTGGGGTGACTGCCATCTTCGGTACAGCCCAGGCCGCGGGTGAGATCCAGCAACTGGTTGGTGTTGGCATCGATGCCCTTGTAAGCGATTATCTCTACTAAGTTCGTGCCACGGTCAACGACGACGGTTCCGACAGGCGGAAAGCCCGCTGTTGTCGTGAGATTCATGGCGATGGTGGCGTTCCCCGACAGCGACGAGACCAGCGGAGCCGTGGGGCTCACAAGCGCAGCTCCCGTGAGTTCGCGCTCTATGTCATAGACCAAGTCTTGGACCATGTCCTCGAGGGCTGAGACCTCAAGGCTCGCTGCTGCGAAGCGGCGGCTTGAATCGAGGATGGAGAATGTCGCCATCACACCGGTGGAAAAGAGCGCAAGTGCGATGGTGGTCTCCAACAGACCAAAACCGCTGCGCGGTCCTTGCTGAGCGGAAATCGAGGGTTTGAAGAGCTTCATTCGACTAAATACCGGTAACCCAAATAACGTGGCTGAGGGAGCGTTCCCCGCGGAATCCGCTCCAGCGAACTTCGACGACTACAGGCAGTTTGCGGGCGAAGTCGACGACGTTCCCAGATGTCGCTTCTCCATCGCCATCCAAATCTCGGGGCATTCCGACGGCGAGTCCTAGGTCGAAGTCGGTCAACGTTTCGTCGACCACGATGGTAATCGTTCCCACCGGCTGGTCTTCGTCGATGCGGTTCAGACCGATGACGTCAAAGCGGTCGCCGACGGATCCGTCTTCGCCGTAGATTGAGACCAGGTCCGAGGCCCAGTTGTCCCCGGCCAGGCGCACGATCTCATCCGAGCGTGCCAAGATGCGGTCCGCCATGCTGCGCAAGGCGTTGTGCGCGGCAGATCGATCCCGAGTCTCACGGGACAGGGATTGCGTGCGGGAGCTGGCCTGGAGCATGCTCACCATTCCAATGGTGAGAACGATCAAGGCAATCATGAGCTCCAGCAGGGCAAAGCCCCCTGTCGTCCTGCGCTTCGCCCGGCCCCCTTCGATTTGTACTGCACACGCCTTGGCGTGTGCCTGTCGGTAGTGCAGATGCAAACCGAGTTCTCCTGTTTGTGCTTCCCAAGAAGAGCGCTTCCCAACGCCCATTCGACCGGATACTCCACCGGGTCTTCCCGGGCACATTGATCGGCCTTGCCGGAGTTCCCACTAGAGGCCCATACAGGACAATTGCCTTTAGAGGCGTTCGAGGCGATGATAGGCGGCGAAGGGGAATCCCTTTCCGGGTGCCTGGTGACTCCAGGAACGCGCTCTTCTCTCCCTGTCCTTGTTTCGTCCACTTTGGTTTGACCAGTCCTATGCGAATCGCCCTCGTCGTTCACGGTTTCCCGCCCTATGAGCGGACCGGCGTTGAGAACTACACCGCTGGGATAGCGCGCGCTCTTGCGCAGCGCGGGCATGTGGTGGAAGTGTTTGCGCCGCGCGTGGATGAACTCTCGCCGGAGCACGCGATTCGCCGCGAGGAGGTCGACGGTTACGGTGTGACCTGGGTCACCCTGAACCACACGCCGGATGGGCCTAGGGAGATGTTGGATCGACCGGGCGTCGCGCGCTCATTTGGTCAGTTCCTGGATTCCGAACGCCCCGATGTGGTGCACTTGCAGCACGTGGTCAAACTTGGCGTCGGCCCGATCTTTGAGGCCTCCAAGCGTGGTATTCCGATGGTCTACACCGCCCACGACTACTACGCGGCCTGTCACCGCTACACACTGCTTCGACCGGACTTGAGTCACTGCGACGTACGCGGAGATTTCATGGCCTGCGGATTGTGCGATGCGGCCCTTGGCTACCTAAACGAGATCGAGGGCCTCGGGGACTATCAAATGGGTGTCCTGCCGGACCAGTTGACAGAGGAACAACGCGCGGGGCTGGCGGGACTGTTGGACGACGATCCTGAAGCCGCCGGTTGGGAACAGGGTGCCTTGGATTCAGCCACAGACCTGCGACGCGAGTTGGATTCCCTGCGTCTGCAGGCCTTCTCGCGGCTAGACCTCGTACTCGCTCCGACGAAATACCTGGCGGCAGAGTTGGTGCGCGGTGGCATTTCCCCGGAGCGTGTCGAGGTCCTTCCCTACGGCGTCGAAACCCAGGACCTCCAGGGACTCACGCCGGTTCTCTCCGAAGGTGAAGGAGGCCAGGGGGAATTGCGTTTCGCATTCTTCGGCGGCTTCTCCAAGCACAAGGGGGTGCATCTTCTGTTGGATGCCTTCGGTTTGCTCGGCCCGGAAGCGGGGGCGAGCTTGAGTTTGTGGGGCTATGGAAGCGACGCGCCCTATGTGGCCCAACTGCGAGCTCGTGCCAAGGAGGTCGGCGCCAAGTGGGGCGGTTCTTATGCGCGTGAGGAGCTCCCTGCGATTCTGGCATCCGCCGATGTCGTCGTCGTGCCTTCGACTTGGGTCGAGAATCAACCCCTCGTTATCCGTGAGGCTTTCGCGGCCCGACGCCCCGTTCTAGCCAGCGACTTTGGCGCGATCCCAGAGAGTGTCCACGATGAGGTGGATGGTCTGCTCTTCACGGTGGGGGACGCCGAGGACTTAGCGGCCAAAATGCGTCGTTGTCTCGTGGAACCCGGTCTTGTGGCGCGCCTAGCCGCTGCGATCGAGCCCGTGCACGATGCTGCGGATCAAGCCCTAGAGCTTGAGCCCCTGTACACCCGCCTGGTGGAAGCTGCGGCGGAAGAAAAGGTTGCTGCCGACGAGAAAGCGATGAGCAGCACAGTGCTGGCCTCCGTCCAGGGCTTTGGGGCTCGGGTTCAAGAGGTTCAGGCCCTTTCCAC
>JBLHLB010000468.1:0-3113 GCA_047618505.1 Planctomycetota bacterium | reverse complement strand
CGTGCCGCCCATCCCGCTCTGCGCCTGGCCCTGGTGGAAGCGTTGCTCGCTGGTGCTTGCTTGTCTGGCAACGAACAAGCGGAGGAGTTGTTGGCTGGCTTCCTTGTGGATCCCGATGAACGCCTGCGGGCGGCTGTCCTTGGGGGTCTTGCGGCCAGTGCGGACCTGCGTCCTGGACGTCGGGGATCGGCCCTCGAACTGGTGCCGGGACTGTCGGCGGAGGAAAGCCTAGTGCTCTGGACGGCCCTCTTCCGCGCCTCTGGGGCGGCGGCTGCGGAGGCACCACTGGTTGGGGCGGTACAGGTCGAAACTCACCCGGAATGGCGAGCGGCACAGCGTGGGCTCCTGGCCGCTCTACTGATTTGCGAATTACCATCGACCCAGATGGTGGGGGAGCTTGAGCAAGAGCTTCGCGCTTCCCTCATGCAACAGGCCGATTGGACCTCCAGCGAGCGGAGCTTGCTCAAGCACGTGGCAAGACGTTGGGAGCCCGGCGTTCGCGCGGTGCTCTTCGAAGCCCTTCGCCGGGCTTCAATGGATGAGGCATCGGACGCGGTCGCAGACGAATTCGCGGAGCTCCTATCCATCAGTGGACCGCCTGAGCTCGTGTTGCAAGAAGTATTGCAATACGACGTGGCACTGTGGCCCGTGGAGTTGCGCGTTGCTGCGGTCGACGCAGCGGCCGGTCGCGTCACGGATTGGGGTGCGACAGGACTGGGGGAGGTTGTTGCCGGCTACCTGTCGACAGGAGCGTCCCTGGAGGTGCGTTCTGCCCTTGTCATGGCTTTGGTCCTGGGGCTGCGCGAGAGCCTGGATGCGAGCACCTCTGCGCTCTTGGCCCTCTGCGTCGATGACCCCGAGAGAAACCTCGCGGCGCGCGCCTTCATCGCCCTAGCCGGCGCCCAGGGCGGAGCTCGTGAAATGGACAGCCTGGCACGAGCCTGGATTCAGTTGGACGCGACGAAGCGAATCCAGCGGCTGGAGCGAACTTCACGGGAGACGCCGCTCGTGCCCCTGCGTTCTGCGCTACTCGAATGGGCGTCAAAGCCAGGACCGGAGCGCAGTTCAGCCATCGAGTTGCTCGGGGCTTTTCAGGGTGACGATGGGGTACGCTCGCACCTGGAAGCCTGGGTGTTGGAGGAACTAGACATCATCGACGCGGGCGATGCGCGCGCGCGCCAATCTATGGGACGTGCGGCACAATTGGCGCGGGCCCTGGGGCGTGTGGATTCCCCAGGCAGCGTTCCTGTTCTCTTAGAAGTCCTGCGCCGTACTCACGCCGAAATAGGCGACATCGCTAAGACTGCGGTCGCATCCCTCGCCCTGAGTCAGGAGGGCTGCGAGCAGCTTCCTAAATGGATGGACAACAATATCGGGCGGCGTGCGCGGGTCGAAGTTGCCCTCGTGCTGCTCGCAGCCGAGACCACGTCGGAGGAGGTCCGAGACCGGGCCGTGGGACGCTTGGCGGCGGACTATGGCGGTCTCGCCTGGGATCTCGCCGAGCGCGTGATCGCCAGCCTTGGCAAGGCAGAGGGGAGGCGTGCCTCGATGCTGCTCCGCGGCCTTGCCCACGGCGGCCTTTCGAAGGAACGCGCTGCATCCCTTGAGGCGCTCGGTTCAAGGGAAGGAGAGCTCGCCACCGCACAACTTGAAGAGGCAGCCTTGGAAGATGCGGACTTGGAGCTGAGGCGGCGAGCCCTGCGGCTCCTGGGACGGCGTTCCGACGGCGCCGCACTAGAGCGTATCGGTACCCAGCTTGAGCAAGGAAACGAACGCCTACCGCCGGGCTTCAAGGAAGCTCTGCTGACGGAACAGCGTGTCGCCCTGGTGGCCTCGGGTCGCGGGCGCGCGGGCTTCATGGAGCGTTGGTTGGAGCACGGCCTGCATGAGTCGAAGCGCGTGCTCGGCATGCGACTGCGCGGGGAACGGCCGGAGAGTGCCGAGTTCCTCTGGCGCGATCAGCTCTCCATGGCGCGGCAGATGGCGAGCCAGGGTCGACTTGGCTCCGGGCTGGAGCGCGCCGGTCCCTGGTGGAAGCTGGAGAGTCGTTTTCTGATGGCTCTGGCCCGCGAGGCCCGCGCGGAATCCGCCGATCTGGCCTTCGAGTTGCAACGTGCGGGCTTGATCGCCCAGGCGGGCGAGCGCGATGTACGTTCCCAACTGGCCGGAGACGCCCGGGCGCGATTGATCAGTATGGCCTGGGCCGCGAAGCGCTGGCGCGGGATTCAAGGGCTCCTCCGTGGGACCCTCGTGGAGCATCGCAGAGGCGTCTCTAATCAACGTGCCTTCGAGGCGGCCTTCGGCTCAGTAGATCGCGCCCAGGGCGTTGATCCGCAGGCACGTCTTGAAAGTGCGCTGCTCCACGCCCGCGCACGCGAAGCCCTGGCAGCTGGAGAATTGGGTAAGGCTCGGCGGCTGGCCGAGGAAGCTGTTCCGATCCTGGGGGCCTCCCGGGAGGCCCGAGAGGCCCAGCAAGCCCTAGAAAGGGATCTCAGCCGGGCTGCTGTTGGCAACCCTGGCAAGACCCCCTGAGGGGCCAGGGTTTGCGAGGGCTCTGGGGCCCTCGGACCGCTACCCTTTTGGTCCTGGCGCGGACTCCGAGCCGAGCCAAACTCGCGAACTAGCGCAATCCCCATGAGTGCCACCGAGACGAAGACCGTGACCGAACCCGTGACAGATTCCGCACCCAAGACCAGCGCCCTTGATCGACCGGAGGAGTCGATTCTGACCCTCGACGACGACATCGGTTTCATCGCCTTGGTAGATCGTATGCAGCAGGACGCCGCCCTTAAGGTGGTCAACGCAGCGCGTATTTCCTACCGTCGTCAGAAGGACGCCGTGGGCGAGGACGATTCGAAGTTGGCTCGCTACCTGTGGACCCACGGGCACACCAGCCCCTACCGCCACAGCTTCTTCACCTTCCATTGGAAAGCGCCGCTCTTTGTGTTCCGTCAGGCCTTCAAGTACCAGGTTGGCGCGACCTGGCGCGAGTATGAGGCCGATGGTGTGTCGATTTCTCTGGATGCCTTCGACGTCATGTTCGACACGGACAAGGGCTGTTCCTGGAATGAAATCTCGGGGCGCTATGTGAAGTGGGCCTCGGAGTTTTATGT
>JBLHLB010000467.1:0-3121 GCA_047618505.1 Planctomycetota bacterium | reverse complement strand
GCCAGGGCAACACGCCGGTCAAGCACTCGTAGAGCACCGTCGCCACGTTGTAGACATCGGATAGGACATCCGGCGCGTCGCCGCCGAACTGCTCCACGGGGGCGTAGTAGGGCGTCCCGATCAGGGCAGTCTTGTCGCCCAAGTCCTTAGCCGTCCAAAGCCCAGGCGTCAGTCCGCCGTCCACCAGGAGCACCCGGGGGACGGATGAGTCATCACCAGCGTTGCCCTCTGAGAAGTCCACCAGGTGAATCGTGTAGGGCTTCACATCGCCGTGCACCAGACTGCGTCCGTGGATCGCTTCCAGACCCTCCAGGATCTGCACCCCAAGGTTCACCGTGCTCTTCACCGGCAGACATTCCTCACGGTTCAGAACCTGTCGCAGCGACTCGCCCTCGGGATAGGCGGTCACCAGCCCCAGGGTCGCCGGCTCCAGGTCCAGGAGATCCTTCAGGCCGAGCACCGTATCCGAGGTCACCTCGCGCCAGGGCTCAAGCAGTCCCAGGAACTCCCTCTTCTGCTCATCGCTTTCGAACAGACCCGGGGGAAAGAGCTGCAGTTCGCAACGCGCTCCACCGGACGTGTCTTCCACCTCAATCGCGGTCGAAAGGCCCCCCTGACGGTGGGGACCGATGACCTTGTAACGACCGGCGAGCATGGCGCCAGGGGCGATGTCGTAGAGCGAAGTCGGAGAAGTAGACATCGAAGTCGTGGGGAGTCGAGGCTTAGACGAAGGCTCGTCCGGCGCTGGCGTCTAGAGCCGCTCCTTTAGGAACGCGAGCACGCGCGCGAGGGGATGCCCCGGCAGCAGATCTGCCCAGGGGGGTGAACCGCCAGGATAGACGACGAACTCAAAGTCCTTGCCTCCTGCGTCCAGCTTCTGCTGCCACAGTTTGCAATGGTCCCCTGGGAGGTCCTTGTCCGCAGCACCACAGAGCACCATCAGAGGCCGATCCAAGTTCAAGAGCAGCTCCAGGGGCTGGATCGGCTTTTGGGGGGACAGGTCTGGGTAGAGGGCCCGCCCACCGATGCAGGCCACGGCGGCGACATCGCGGCTAGTGCAACCCAAGAGAAAGGCCAGGGTCCCACCCGAGCCCAGGCCCAGGGCACCGACGGAATCCGCATCTACGCCCTTCTCTTCCCCCAGGAAGCGCACGGCGCAGTCTAGGTCCTCGATGGCACGCCGGTCCGGCAGACTGGCCTCGGCGATCCAACGCGCATCCCTGTCGGGGAGCGCAGGCGCTGCCCCCTCCCGTGTCCAAAGATTCGGTAGAAGGCAGGTGATGCCATTCTCCGCGAGGCGCTCGGCCGTACGGCGCGCGCCCTCGAAACCGGCCACGTCGTGTGACAAGACGACCCCACGCCTGGGACCGCCGGAGTGTTTGGCGCTGTAGAGCTCGCCCCCCAGGACGTCTTTTTGTGCGCCTGGGAATTCCACCGACTTCGCTTCGCTAGACATGAGTTCGTGTGCGCCCCAGAAGGAGAGCCAGAAGGAGAGCCAAAAGGCGAATCAGCGGACGACCTAGTAGGAACCCTTCTTGCCGACGAAGTCCTGCCACAGATTCTTCGTGCGCAGCTCCCCCATGGCATCGGCGAAGGCCTTCAGTTCGTCGGGCTGCGTGTAGAAGTGCGGGCTGACGCGGATGCCCGCATCCGGGCGGTAGTCCACCAGAATAGAACGCTCCGCGAGGGCGGCGACATAGGCCGGACCGTTCTCGTCAGCGTTCAATCCGATCGTCAAGGTTCCGCCGCGGCGCTCGGCCTCCGCTGGACTCGGAACACGGAATCCGCGGGCGAGCATGTCCTCGCGCAGCCCCGTCGTTTGCTTGACGGAATACTCGCGAATGGCCTCCACACCGACCTCGAGAACGACCTCGTAGCCTGCCGTTGCCGACAGGTATGCGGGAACCGAGGGGGAACCATGGAGCAGTCGCATGGGCCCTTCCGCGTAGCGCTGCGGACCCGTCTCGAAGGCGAAGGGATCGGCGTGGGCGGCCCAACCGGTGATACGCGGCTCGAGCTTTTCGAGCACGCCGGGCCGCACATAGAGATAGCCCGCACCCGGCCCGCCACAGAGCCACTTGACGGAACCACCGCAGACCATGTCGACGCCCAGTTCCTGCACATCGACCGGCACCGTGCCCAGGCTCTGGTAGGTATCGAGCAAGACCAGGGCCCCCACTTCCTTGGCACGCTTGCAGATCGCTTTTGCGTCCTGGATATAGCTCGACTTGAAGAGCACATGGGAGACCGGCACGATCAAGGTTTCCTCGTCGATGGCCTCCAGCAGGCGATCGATGTCGACGCCAACTCCGTCGTCGCTCGGCACAGAAACAATTTCCGCACCATGGCGCCGCATGCCTTCCCAGACATACATGACCGAAGGGAAGTTCAGCTCGCTGTAAACGACCTTGTTGCGCTTGCCCGTGAAGTCCAGGGACGAGGCGATGATGGCCTCGATCAAGGACACGTTCTGGTGCATGACAACCGTGCCCTCGGGTGCATTCATGATGCGCCCCAGGAGGTTCCCCACCGTCACCGGCGAATCCCACCAGCCCTCGCCCCAGGCACGCACCCCGCGGGTGGCCCACTGGTCGGCATAGCCCTTGAGCTTGTCGTAAACCCCCACCGGCATCGCGCCCAGGCTGTGGTTCACCAGGTAGTTCGTTTCGGCCAAGATCGGAAAACGATCGCGCCAGGTATTCGGGTCGTGGGTGCTCATGGACGAAGAGGAGTTTGGGGGCCCGGGATGATACGGTCCTTCGGGCCGATCCTCGGCCGCCGGCTTGCCTTCCTTATGACGCTTCTCTTGACCATTCCGACCCCACCCCGGATGCAACGCTGCACCCTCATACCCACGCTCCTGCTCCTGGCGATCCTGTCCCAGGGTTCGCTGCAGGCCCAGCGCACCCGCTGGGTCGCGGGGGGCAACGCGGATGGGAGCGGGTCCACGGACCTCGTCCCCCTGCGGCAAGAGCCCGTAAAGGGCTGGTCACAACAGCTCAATGGTGTCCTGGAATCTGAGCCCTTGGTCTGGGACGGGAGCGCCCTCCTTTGCCTGCGGGAGCGCACCGGGCGGCGCACTTTGGCCTGGATTGATCTCGCCACGGGACGCCGACTAGCC
>JBLHLB010000466.1:0-3128 GCA_047618505.1 Planctomycetota bacterium | reverse complement strand
AGGCCAGAGGCGGCCATCCTTTCGGGGGTCTTCTCCTTGCGGGATCGCCTGGGTCACCGCTTGATCGCATTTTTGCCCGAGGGGCACTGGGAGTTCTATCGGGATCCTGCCGGGGGCCGTATTCTGCCGGTCCTATGCGACTCAGCTGGATCACAACGGGCGGAATCCTGGCTGCGGCGGTACTCGCCGTAGACGGGCTCAACGCGGAACCTACTTCGACAGACATCACTCCGGTAGACGCCAATCCGGTGGAGACTGAGCGGCCGTTACAGCAAGAGGAGCTCGATGGACGGGCGCTCTATCTAACGAATTGCGCGACCTGCCACGGAGAGACTGGCGATGGCAAGGGGGTCACACAGTTAGATCGCCCAGCACGCTCCTTCCTCCTGGGTGGCTTTTCCTACGGCAATACGAACAAGGCTGTCTTGCGCACCATCAGCAACGGCATCCCGGGCACCCCCATGCCTGCCTTCGATTCGTCCACGACGGCGGCGCAACGTGATGCCCTTGCGGCCTACGTGATTTCCCTGGGGCCGGAGCGCGTGGTTGTTGACCCCGACTCAACGATCATGGAGGTCGACGAACGCCCCCTGATGGTGCGCGGCTACCTGCCCCCCATCGCCCCGGGAACCAAGAGCCACCCCCGTGGGCTGTTGCTCGGAGGCACGGATGGATTGACCTTTGAGTACCGCGTCGATGATGTGCGCTTGCTCGGCGTGCGCGCCGGTGGTTTTGTGCAGCGCAGGGATTGGGAGGGTCGCGGGGGTTCCGCGCTGAAGCCCCTGGGGAAGGTGGTCTACCTCTGCGAAGGTGGTGGTCCGCGTTCGAGCTTCTCCATCGAAACAGGCACCGGCGGAGATGTCACGCGCGAAGATCTGCAGGCCAAACTGACCGCCACCTGGGTCCGGGGCGAAACGGTTGGACTGAGTATGATGCTCCTCAGGCACGGGGAGAATTTGATGGAAATTGAGGAGCAGGTGCAGGCCATCGGAACGAGCTTGGCGGCCGGATTCCGGCGTACCTTTAAGCCGATCGAGCTGAATGCTAAGGCACAGTCGGTGATGCTCGCGGTCGATACCACCAGCGCAGCCGACGTGGTTCACTGGTATTCGATTGGAGGCACCCACGGGGTCTACATCACCCGTGAAGACGGCTCCTTTGACATCCTAATCGCCCGTAGTTTCGGGCGTAGCGGAGCGATTGCAACGCAGCCGAGTTTGTATCCCCAGCAGCAGCCCGGAGGCGGATCGGTGATTAGCCTCATTTGGCAACCAAAGGCGGGTGACTCCATGTCACTAGATGTCCTGAGCGGCACGAACCTGGAATTCGCGAACATCAAGACCATCCTCGAGGAACTCGGCCAATGATCTCTCTCGCCTCACTCACACTCCTCGCGGCCTCCACGAGCTTTGGCGGCGCCGATGACGAAGCGCGCTACTACACCGTTGACTACCTAGTTCCGCCCGCGGGCGAAGTACTGGAAGTCGGCGGACTCGACCAGCTCTCCGATGGTCGCCTGGTGGTCAGCACCCGCCGTGGACAGGTTTGGTTGGTCACGAACCCGACGGCGGAGAACCCCGCCGACGCGAGCTTTTCCCTCTTCGCCGAAGGCCTCTGGGAAGGCCTTGGCCTGAACGTGGTCGACGACGTGATCCACGTCATCCAACGGGGTGAAGTCACGCGCCTCTTGGACACGGATGGGGACGACATCTGCGATCGCATGGAGACCATCACGAGCGATTGGGGGCTGTCCGGCAACTACCACGAGTTCGCCTACGGCCTGCCCCAGGACGCCGATGGCAACTTCTACATGTCCCTCAATGTGAGCTTCTTCAGCCCGAAGTGGTGGCACGGCAAGTCGCCGGTGCCCTACCGCGGCTGGATCTTGAAGATCACACCGGAAGGCGAAGTTGTGCCCTTCGCCAGTGGCCTCCGCAGCCCCGCCGGATTGTCTATCGACGGCGAAGGACGGCTCCTGGCCACGGACAACCAAGGGGACTGGTTGGCGGCTTCGCCGGTGATCCACGTGCAAGAGGGCGGCTTCTACGGTCACCCCGCTTCCCTGGCATGGACGCCGGAGTATCTGGCCTCCGACATCGAGCCCAGCGACACCGTTCCTCCGGCGCGCGCCTCGATCGATCGTCGACCGGCCGCTGTGTGGCTGCCCTACAAGTGGTCGCGTTCGCCGGGCAACACTGCCACTGATACGACCCAGGGGAAGTTTGGACCATTCGCGGGCCAGAACATTCTGGCGGAGCTAACAAACGGCATGTTGCTGCGCTTGATGCTCGAGGAAGTCGAGGGCCAAACCCAAGGCGCCGTCGCGATCATGCGCCAGAACGTCGGCTCGTCGGTGCGCCTGCACTTTGCGGAGGACGGCACGCTCTTCAGCGGCTTGACCAACCGCGGTTGGGGCGGCAAGGAGCCCGCCTATGGCATTGCGCGCTTGCACTGGACTGGCGAGACACCGTTGGAGGTCGAAGCCATTCGCCTGCAACCCGCTGGCTTTGATCTCGACTTCACCTTGCCCCTGGCCAGTGGGTCAGAAGTTGGACTCGGGAATGTCAAAATCGGCCTGCACGAGTACGACTACTGGTGGGAGTATGGCTCACCGGAACGGGACCGCCGCAAGGTCGAGGTCGTGGGCGTTCAGCTCACGGAAGACCGTCGTACCCTGCGCATCCGAACAGCGACGGAGGGACAACTGACCCTTGAAGCGGGTCGTGTCGCGACCTTGAACTTGAACGGGCTTGTGTCCGAGGATGGACGTCCGCTGCTCCACAGTGAGATTGCCTATACCATCAATCAGATCCCCGGCTCGCCCCACAGCACGAGCGAACAGGCCGTCATCCACGCCTCCAAAGTCGTGCCCCCGCCCCCTGCCAAGGATGCCGCGGACGCCGGTTGGCTGCACTTGACCGACGTGGATTCGGGCGCACTGTTCGAATCAGAAGGCTGGGAAGTTGGCGATGCTGTGATCGACAACGACGACCCCACGCGCTTCCGCGTCAACCCCGGCTCCTCCGCCCTGGTCAACAGTGCCTCGGAACATCCGAGCGACTACGTTTCCAAGGTAGAGCTGGGCGACGCCCAGGTGCACATCGACTTCAGCCTGCCCAGGGATGGAG
>JBLHLB010000465.1:0-3138 GCA_047618505.1 Planctomycetota bacterium | reverse complement strand
CTGACGACCTACAGCGACCCCAGCCTGTCTCTATCCTGCTTCGTCCCCGCCCTTGTCGGCCTGGGACTGTGGCGACTCTTCGCGGGTGTCTGGCGCATCGCTTTCCTCTCAAGCCTGGTCCTCTTGGCCGTCGCCCTGCACTGGAACGCGGCCGTCCCCAAGGTCTTCTTCCTAATGTCTGGGCATGTGGGCGAGCTGATCTTCGCGACGGTCTTCCTGTGGCGCGGCTGGACCGGCGGGTTTACGGAATCGGCCGCGGAGCGCGTGCTCTATGCGACGACTGGTTTCTACCTCCTGGGCAGCAACATCATCTTGAGCCTAGGGCTCGCCTTCAGCACGGTAAGGGCTTCGCGGGCCCTAGAGCTTGCGCGGCTTCGGCTGACAGCGCCGGCATAAATGTGTGCCCCGTTGCCCGACGACAATCTTGACCAGGGTGTGCCCACAGCGCCGGCAGGGTTTGCCATCACGGCCATAGACCTGGAACTGATGTTGATAGCTTCCAGGTTGCCCTTCCGGAGTGCGATAGAAGGTGTCGAAGCTCGAGCCCTCACGCTTGATAGCCTCCTCCAACGTCGTTCGAATCGCGGCGTATAGGGCGCGCGCCTTAAGGGGACATACGCGATCTGCCGACCCCTCCGGATGGAGCTTGGCTTGGTGCAGAGCCTCGTCGACATAAATGTTGCCGAGCCCCGCGAGGAAGCTCTGATCCAAGAGCAGAGGCTTCAACATGCGGCGACGAACGCGTAGCTCCCCGAGGAGCCACTCCTCGCTGAAATCATCGCTTAGGGGTTCGGGACCCAGCCCCCCCAGGATTTCTCCGGGGTCACGGGTGAAGAGCACGCGGCCAAACTTGCGCACGTCGATGAACTCCAAGCGCGTATCACCTTCTAGGTCCATGGAAACCCGCAGCCAGTCGCTAGGCTTCTGCTCGCGCGGAACGACCTGCAGACGGCCGGTCATGCGCAGGTGAATCACAAGTGCACCGGCAGAGGCTCCTTCGCGTTCAAGGGAGAGCACCAGGTACTTCGCCCGGCGCCCCACATCGGTGAAGTGTGCGCCTCGGACGGCGCTACCAAAGGAACGCGGCGTTTGCCCGCCTAGGGTTCGTTCCCACCCGACGCGCACTCCTTCGATTCGCCGCCCCACGACACTTGGTCGTATCAAGCGACGAACAGTTTCGACTTCCGGCAACTCAGGCATCGATGTCTTCCCTAGTCCTTTGGCTTGACCCAGGCTTCCCCACTCGTCACGTCCGTCATGTATTCCACAGCGACCCAAAGCGTCTGCGAGATTGGCAGGAAGCACGCGCAGAAGACCAAGACGATCGGGGCAGCGACGGCCATGAAAGTTGGCGCCCCCCAATCGGTGAACAACCACGCTAGCCAAACCAAGCTGATGCTGAAGACCTGGCAAACAGCAGCGGTCATATACATGGCACCCGTTTGGGCACCTTGCTCCCGGCGCAGAACAAGCCCGCAGGCGAGACAAGCTTCGTGCAGCTTGGCAAAGCCGCTGTGCAGCCCCTTTTGATCACAACGGGGGCAACGCTTGCGCAGTCCACGCCAGAGGCACTGGCGGCGCAGCTGCATCGGATTGAGGTCTTGGCCGGGCCCGTCTCCAGGATTCCATTCCGGCGAGTTCGCTTGGTGGTCCATCGACGCGCTCATACGCCGAAGAGTGTCGCGCAAGCCGGTGAAGTGCCAGTTAGTTTCCGCGCGAACTGGAAATCAGAAAGCTCGGGATCAGATCCGCCAGGCCCTCGGCAGCCATCAGCACATCACGCTCAAGCTCCGCCGTTTCGGCGGCCACCAGGTCGGAGATGGGCTCTCCGATGGAGCGCAACAGACGCAGGGGATGCAATCGCGCGATCTCGCTGGGCGCGAACAAGGCCAAGGAGACCTGGCCCACGGATTCGGAATCGTCCACGGTCGCAGCGGCTCGCCCCCACCAGTTCGGCAGGAAGACGAAGAGGAGTACGGCGGCGACCAGCAGAGCGGCAGCGACACCAAAGACTGAATTCGGTCCGGGGGCTACGGCGCTGATTTCCAGATTCACGTCCTCACGATCAAAGCTCGATCCGGGCTCTTCATTCAGCCGGGCATCCGAACTGGCTTCCATTTGGGCCGCCACGCGATCCGCCAGGGATCCACGGGGATCCAAGCTGGCACGCAAACGCAGCCCATCGCTGGCCATGCGTCGCTCCACGGATTGACTGCTTTGTCGATTCATCAGAGGCTGCCTCCGCTCACGCGGCGTGCGAACACGGCCGCCGAATCGGCGCCGCTGGGTTGGGAGGAGTCGAGCAGCTCCTCCGGATCAAGGGTGCGAGCCAGGCGCTCGCGGGCTCTGAACAGGATCACCCTCACCGTCACGGCGCGGCGACCCAGGGCATGACCTATCTCTTCTGCGGATAGCTCATCCACATAGCGCAACCAAAGGGCCGAGCGCTGCTCCTCGCTCAAGACTTCGATGGCCTTAGCCCAAATGCCCTGACGCTCCTCCGCCACAGACATCGCACCGATCGGGTCCTCACTGGCGCTCAGGAAGACGAGGCTTGCCTCACCCGCTGCGTCGCGGCGCACACTAGCCCTGCGTTGGCGGCTCGTGGCCAGGCGTGCAGCAATCGTGTACAGCCAAGTGGAGAAGCGCCAGGTCTCGTCGTAGCGAGCCAGAGAAGCCCAGGCCCGCAGGAAAGCCTCCTGGGCCAATTCCATGGCATCGTCACGACTGCCCGTGCGCGCAAATAGGAAGCCCACGAGGGGTCCCTCAAAGTGACGCACTAGATCGTCAAAGGCCTCGCGATCCCCGCCCCTGGCGGCGACCGCAAGGTCCTCTAGCGTTCGGTCTTGGGATCGAGACTTCAGCGTCCCGCGCCCATCTCAGAAGCCATCCCGATCAGTTTGTCGAGGGGATAGGACAGGTCGATGAAGACCGTCGCACCGTCGTTGTTCACCCGCAGGGAACGCAGCAGTTGGCGCGCCTCCGGGGGGGCTTCATCGGTGTTGCTGAGTAGGAATGCACCCAGGGACATCAATCCGTCGACGGCGTCGGCCATCTCCAAAGCTAAGTCTTCGGTCTCCGTAACGACGCCTAGTTGCATCGTCAGGTTGTTGCGGAATTCGCGCAGGCTAAAGACAC
>JBLHLB010000464.1:0-3150 GCA_047618505.1 Planctomycetota bacterium | reverse complement strand
GATTTCTTCAAAGCAGGCGCGGAACTCGTCAGGGATCTGCATCGTGCTGAGGTCACGCAGATCGCAGCAGACAACGGTCATGTGCGCATCAACGGCGACGCGCTCGTCCACGGTAAAGACGTAGTGCAGTCCCAGGGATGAGTTGCCCACCTTGGTCGTAGTGATCCGCACGATGGGCCGGTCGCCGAAACGCAGGGGCGACTTGAACTCAACCGCACTGCTCACGAGGGGAAAGCCAATGCGTTCGCGGGCGATCAGGTAGTAGTACCTGCGCCCCACGTGTACATCGAACATCTCCTCCATGGCCCGATGGATCATGTCGTAGATCTTCGGGTAGAAGGCAATGCCGGCGGGGTCGACGTCACCGAAGCGCACGTCGAATTGCGTCGTAAAGACGCGCTTCTTAGGAATAAGGCTCATACGAACAGTTCGGGCCAAGTCTCGCGAATGGTCTCAACAGTCATGGTCGCCAGACTCTCAATCAAGTCGGCGCCTTCGGAAGCCGTGGCCGCCGCGGGATCTCCGCAGTAGGCATCAACGGCCCCCATATCCTTGAAGTTAGATTTCCCGGCCTTCATGGCTTCGATCAGTCCGATCTCAACGGGCGGAAGCTCCTTGCGCTTGTCTTCACGTACACCATCGGGGTCGCTCGCCAGAACGATGCTCGACTCGTAGCGTCCGGCGTGGCAATCGCCACTGGCGAATTCTTCCCCCAGCGTTCCGGCCCAACGTCTACGTGTGTTGTCGGGGAAGATTACCTGGGGGCGACATCCGTCGATGGCGGGGTAGTCCTTCGAGATCCCCCGCAAGACGCGCACGTGTTCCGGCTCGAGGTGGGCATTGGAAAGCACGATGCGCAACACGCCCTGCTCTCCGAGGGATTCGGCTAGATCCTCAAACAGGGCCCAGAGGGTCCCGGGACGCAGGGAGATGCGGCCCTCGAAACCTTCGGTATAGCGCGTCACGCCATAGGCCAGGGACGGCAGAACGAGGACCTTGACGCCCTCACTCTCCAGGCGCTCTGCGGCACGCAAGGCCTGCGCCCGCGCGATAGTCACATCCGTGTCCAGGGGTAGGTGGGGCCCGTGGGGCTCCGTGGCCCCCACCGGTTGGATGGCAACCAGAGGTTCTCGAAACAGCTCGCGGGCTTCGGGCCAGGTCAATTTCCCAAGTTCGGTCACGCTGCACCCCCTTCAAGCTCCGCGCGCAATTCTTTGCGCGCCACCTTGCCCCGATCGTTCTTCGGCAAATCGCTGCGCCATTCGAACCAGCGCGGATACTTGTGCGGCGCCAGTCGATCCTTCAGCCAAGCCTTGAGATCCGCGGCCAATTCGTCGCAGCCCTCTGTGCCTTCGCTGCAGACCACGAAGGCCACGGGCTTGACCAACTGATCTTGGTCTTCCTTCCCGAGCACGCAGACCTGGGCCACTCCCTCGTGGGCCAAGAGCGCGTTCTCAATTTCCAGGGGCGAGGTCCAGATTCCACTGACTTTGATCAGGTCGTCGGAGCGTCCTTCGTACCAAAAATAGCCTTCCTCGTCCCTGCGGAAGACGTCGGCGGAGGTGCACCATTCGCCCTGGAAGGTTTCGCGCGACTTGGCCTTGTCGGCCCAGTAGCAGATCGCCGTCGATCCGCCGCGCATGCGCAAACGCCCGCTTTGTCCGTCGGGCAGGAGCTTGCCATTGGGGTCGACAACGACAGCTTCATAGCCAGGCACAACCTTGCCTAGACTGCCGAGTTTCACGTCCCCGGGCCGATTGGAGACATAGATGTGAAACATCTCTGCCGAACCGATGCCGTCGAGCATCTCGATTCCCGTGCGCGCCATCCAATCCTCATAGAGCTTGGGCGGCAGAGCTTCCCCGGCGGAAAGCGAGATACGCAGACTTGAGAGATCCATGTCCTTGACGCGCGCTGAGCGCAGCAAGTTGTTCGTCATCGTCGGCACACAGGTCAGGAATGTCGGACGGTGTGCCTCGATTTGATCCAGCAACTCATCCGCTGTCGCGCGCCCTGGAAAGAGCACCGCCGTTGCACCAACGCGGAAGGGGAACATCAGGTTGGTCCCCGTTGCGTAGCCGAAGAACAATTTTGGAACGGACAGGCAAATGTCGTCCTCGCGGTAGCCCGCCACCTGCAGGGCGTAGGTCTCCGTGCTGTAGGCGAAGTCCGCCTGGGTGTGCACGCAGGCCTTTGGCTCACCGGTGGAACCCGAAGTGAAGAGCCAACCGGCCAGGTCATCGGGACCAGTCGGAGAAACCGCAGCCTCGGGACTCGCCGGATCCATCATGCCGAGGGCAACCTCTAGACTTGAGAAGCCACCGATGTCATCGCCCACAACAAAGACCGTCTCGCACAGGGGCGCCGCTTCGGCCACGGCCGCTAGCTCCGGAAGAACAGAGGACGCCGTGATCACAACGCGCGCCTTGGTATAGCGCAGGGCGTACTCGTAGTCCTTGGCCTTGAGCAGTGGGTTCACCATTGCGAAGACCGCTCCGGCCCGCAGGGTACCAAAGAAGGCCTCGGCGAATTCGAACCCGTCGGGGAGGATGATCAGCACGCGTTCTTCGGGTCGCACCCCAGCGCGCCGGAGAGCCGCCGCCATGCGAGCCGCACGGTCCGATAGCTGGGCATAGGTGCGTGTCTCGTCCCCAACAATCAGGGCGACCTTGTTCCCCCGCCCCGCATCCAGATTGTGATCAAGGAAGTAGGTGCACAGGTTGAACCGCGCCGGGAAGGGAGGGACTGCGTCGTAGATGTCAGACATAATCGATTAGGCAGGCCCCTAGGCTGGGTCCTTGGAAGGGGCCCCTGCTTGGGCCGCTTGGGTGACTAGGCCAGAGCTTCGAGCGCCGCGCGGAAGTCCGCCGCGCTCTGCCAACGCTCGTCGCGTTTGGCGCGACAGCCGCGGGCGATGATCTCCTCCAGAAGCGCGGGTACCTGGGCGCCTTTAGCGCCGGGACCCATGGGCGGCGGACCGGCCTCGAGCTTCGATTGGAAGACCTGCAGAAACGTCTTCCCGTGCCAGGGCAACACGCCGGTCAAGCACTCGTAGAGCACCGTCGCCACGTTGTAGACATCGGATAGGACATCCGGCGCGTCGCCGCCGAACTGCTCCACGGGGGCGTAGTAGGGCGTCCCGATCAGGGC
>JBLHLB010000463.1:0-3152 GCA_047618505.1 Planctomycetota bacterium | reverse complement strand
ACTTTGGGCTGGAACCACGCAACGTGCGCGTCGCCCTTGAAGTCGACGGCGAACGCCTACCCAGCCTACGCCTCGACATCCCTGCGCGCGGATCTGCCCAAGCAGTCTTTCCGGTCACGTTCCGTTCTCCCGGACATCACTCGCTGGTAGCGGAACTCGAAGGAGATCCCCTGACCGCGGACGACAGTCGTGCCCTGGTCGTACGCATCCCCGATCCGCTTAGAGTGCTCTTGATCGATGGCGACCCGCGTGACGAGATCGACCTGGACGAAGTCGGAATCCTGCGGGCTGTTCTGGAGCCCCTCGATGGTGACGGACTGAGCCAGGGGCAATCGCCTTTCCGTGCCACGACGACAACTCTGGCGGGATTGGGAAACGGCGATGTCATCGACGAGAGCGACGTGATCGTCTTGGCAAACGTTGACATCCTCGGACCCGCAATTGTGGAACGCTTGGAGAAGCGCGTGGCCTCGGGCGCGGCGCTGATCATCAGCGCCGGTGACCGAATGGCACGGCCGGGCGCCCTGGAAATGTGGAACTCACGCCTGTGGCGGCCCGATGGCACGGGTCTCTTGCCGGCACGCCTACGCAACATGGTCGACGTTCCCGACCGACGCACGAGCTACTTCCGCGTGGCCGACTTCCGTGAAGACCACCCCGCCCTGCAGTTCTTTAGTGACGAACGTTGGCGGCCGTTCTTGACCGAGGTTCCGATCTTCGCCTTCCTAACCATGGATGACGACAGCGAGCCTTCCGCGGAGCCATCTACGGGGGAAGCCGGCGAATCGGAAGAGACAGAAGACGCGCTCTCTCAACGAGGTTCCATGCGTGTTCTTGCTCGACTTGACGACCCTCAATCTAGCCCGCTCCTAATCGCGCGCGACTATCTACGCGGCCTGGTCGTACTTTGGACCAGCTCCATCGATAAGGATTGGAACCGCTTCCCGGAATTGCCGGGCTCCTATGTTCCCCTGATGCATGAGCTCGTGCGCTGGGCCGGTGCCGGTCCGCCGCAACCGCGCAATCTGGCTGTTGGTGGAAATCTAAGTGCAGAGGTTGCGGGCTTTCCCCGGGACCCCGAGCTCATTCGACCCGACGGTGCGCGCCGCCCCCTGGACGGCACACCGGACCCCATCGCCGCAGACATGTGGAGCCTGCCGCCGACGCCGCGTCTAGACGAAGCCGGGCTCTGGCGCATCGAAGGAAACGGATTCGATCCGGTGTCCTTCGCCGTCACCCTCGACGCAGCCGAAGGCGATCTCACACGCATTCCCCTGGGCGAGCTCAGCAAGATCTCACCCGTGCTACGCGCCTGGACACCCGGTGATGGCAGCCGAGACCCCGGCGGAGACTCTACTTCCGGCGATGGTGAACTGTGGCGTTGGTTGGCGGGTCTAGCCCTGGCCGCTCTCGTCCTCGAAACGCTCTGGTCCGCCTGGATCGGACGCGTGAGGAGAATCGCATGATCCCCCCCGCCCTTATTGCCTTGCAAGAAACAGCTTCGCTGCCCATACCGTCAGAAGACGTGACTTCGGGCCTGTCGGAAAGTCTGCGCCTCCTGGACCTGCCGGCCCCCTGGATCGTTGTCCTGATCGTGCTCCCGCTCTTCGCCCTTGTGACCTGGTTTGGTTACGGCCGCGAGACCATATCGACGCCCATGCGCGTTGTACTTTCGGGCCTGCGCTTGTCTGCCTTCCTTTTGCTCTTCCTGGTCCTGGCGCGTCCCGTGTTGGTTGCGAGCAGAGAACAGGTTCACCCCGCCACGGTCGCTGTTCTTTTTGACGATTCAGCCAGTATGGATCGGCGGGATGCATACGCCGGTGACGGTGATGTGCGCGCCGCCCTGGGCGCAGCGACCGGGCTCGATCCCACCACGACCTCACGGGCCGATCTCGCCCGTGCCGCAGTAGAGAAAGAACTGCTTCCGCTGCTCAAGGACAACGGGTACCAGACGCAGCTCTATCTCTTTGCCGAGCGCGCCCTGCCGGTAACCCAGTTGGCACAGGCCGAAGCGCGAGGGGCGGGAACGCACCTCGGAGACGCCCTGGTCCAGGCTCTTTCGGCCCAACGTGAACGCCATGTCACCGACGTTGTGATCGTCTCCGACGGTCGCTCCAACGGCGGACTTGTTCCTCTCGAGGCCGCCCGCATCGCCGGGGCCCAGGGAGTTTCCGTACACACCGTGGTCGTGGGCGATACGCGCCCCGAGCGCAACGTGATCGTCGAACTGGTGGAGGCTCCCTCGGACGCCCTTGAAGGCGACGAGTTGGCGACCACCGTACGCATCCTTGGCCGCGGCACGAATGACCTTTCCAGCGTGATGGTAGTCCTCGAGGAGGTCGCCAATGACTCCGACGAGTCCGGCCGCGTCGTTGCCGAAGAGGAGGTTCAGCTCTCCCCCGACGGTGAACGCCTGGTGCTTGTGGCCCCCGCCGGACGCGCCAACCTGCGTACCGGCGCGCGCCGCTTCCGCGTCAGCGTTACGCCCTTGGATGGCGAAACGATGATCGACGACAACCGCGTCGGCTTCACCGTACAGGTCTCTCCAGCGCGCATGCGAGTGCTCTACGTTGACGGCTATCCACGCTGGGAGTACCGCTACCTGAAGAACCTCCTGAAGCGTGCCGACGAGCACATCGATGTGCAGTGCTTCCTGCTCTCGGCCACGCGCGATTTCCCCCAGGAATCTTCGCGCGGGATGGCTCCGCTGACCGCCGTACCCACCACTCGAGAAGAGCTGCTAGAGAACTACGACGTGGTCATCCTGGGAGACGTAAATCCCCACGAGATCTCCTCCGATCCCGCGCGGGTCGAGCAGTTCATGTCCGCCCTGCGGGAGTTCGTAGAAGCCGGCGGCGGCGTTCTGTTCCAGGCCGGCGAATGGGACAACCCGCGCTCTTTCGCCCAGACTCCCCTGGAGGAGTTGTTGCCCGTGGTGCTCGATCCGACCGGCGTGCTCGCCTACGAGGGCGATACCTCGCGTGAGTTCCGCCCCCTCATGGAGGACCCGTCAAATCCCCACGAGATTTTGCGCCTAGACGCGGATGTGGAGAACAACCGTCGACTGTGGGAGGACCCCGAAGGCCTGCGCGGATTCTTCTGGTACTCGCCCGTGCGGCGTGCGAAGCCCGGAGCCCAGGTTCTCCTGCGTC
>JBLHLB010000462.1:0-3155 GCA_047618505.1 Planctomycetota bacterium | reverse complement strand
GAGGTCCGGGAGTTGCACGCCGCAGCTTTCGAGGAAGGGTTGCACCTTGGCGAGGAAGTCGCTCTGGAGTTCGGCACTCGTTTTGGAGCGCAGGCCGCGGGCGGTGATTTCCTGCTCGCCCTTGCTACCCGGGCGTCCCAGGGAGAAGAGGGCGATGGGCAGCCAGCGATTCACGTAGGTCTGGGCCTGGGGGCGATTGCCCGGGTCTTTGCAGAACTCGATGAAGCGCGTGGGATCCGGACGCCCTGTGGAAGCGTCGACGTACGAGCACGCGATGGCGGCGAACTGCTCTTCGCTGCAGTCGGTGTAGGACTGCATGGCGGACATCTCGGCAAGGCCCGTCAGGTAGTAGGCCAGGCCGAACTCCACGCGTGAGGCGGGGTAGGGCAAGTCCTCGATGCGGTCGCGCACGACGGTTTCGATTTCCTCCCAACCGAGTTCGTCGTAGAGACCGGCGACCTCGTTGAAGAGTCGAATGCCGACGTCGAGCTCGTTCGCGACACGCAGTTTCGTCTGCAGATCTACGACGAGCTTGAGGCAATGCCCCAGCATGTTCATCGAAGCAATCTGTCGCCAGGCGATGCTCTCAATCACGCGCTTCAGGATCAGGCGTGTCTCTTCGTCGAGTCGTTTGCTGCTCATGAGTTGCTGTCCGCTTGATTGGGGTCGTCTGGGTTCGCGGCGCCGGCAGGGAAACTCTCGCCGCCCTTAGCCTGTGGATCCAAGCCCGTCAGTTGATCGTCGGGAATCACAAGTCGTTCGACTGCGCGCCCGGCCACAAGCTGCTCTTCCACAAGCTCGTCCACGTCACCCAAAGTCAAACCTCCGTACCACGTGCCCTCGGGGTAAACAACGGCTGCGGCCCCACGGCCGCATTGGTCGAGGCAGCCCGACTTGTTCACGCGCACGATGCGCTTGAGCCCGAGGTCGTAGGCCTTGCGCTTGAGCGCGTTGGCAACGTCGATAGATCCCCGCTGGGCGCAGGAAGCGCGCGTGCCGTCGGCGCCCCGATCGTGGGTGCAGATGAAGAGGTGTCGCTGGAACTTGGCCATGGGGCGCGCAGCTTACCAGCAGGCGAGGCGGAGCCCGTCGTGGGCCCGCTGATTCTGGTAGTGCCTACACGGGGAGCGCGCCTTCGACCGGGACAACGTTCCGGAGCGCCTCGCTGCCTATCCCTTCGTTCCGCCTCAGCTCCGTCGTCGAAACCAGCCCCATCGCGCCGCCTTCGGAGGTCACGGTTTCCTCGAGGATGATGTGCCCCCCAGGGAAAGCACCAGGGCTTCACCGTGGCGCCACCTTTCCCCATCGAGCCAAGTCGAGACCAAGACCTGGTCGTCGAGCTGCGCCGGCACCCCAGCTCTGTTCAAGGATGGCTTTTCTACAGGGGCGATACCGGGCCAAGGGAGAGTCCCTCAGTCTCCCTCAAGCCAAGACCTTGCTGGCCAGGATCAGCTTCTGCACCTCGCTGGCGCCTTCGTAAATCCGAAGCGCGCGAACGTCTCGGTAGAGGTGCTCGACGGTTGTCCCGCGTTTGACGCCTAGGCCACCGTGGTGCTGGACGGCGCGGTCGCAGATGTAGCCGGCGGACTCCGTTGCATAGAGCTTGGCGCGCGCGACGGCGTGGTCGGCTCGGGGGTCTTCGCGGTCGGAGAGGTCGGCAGCTTCATTGACCAGGAGTTGGGCGGCGCGCAGACGCACGTCCATCTCGGCTAGGTCAAAGCGCAGGCCCTGAAAGGACGAGAGCGGGCGCCCGAACTGCTCGCGTGACTTGAGGTGCTTGACGGACTCGTCCAAGGCGCGTCTAGAAAACCCGTTGGCTGCGGCTGCCACGGAGGTGCGGAAGCGGGCCAGGACCGAGAGAGCCAGCTCCATCCCCGCCCCCTCTTCTCCCAGCAGGAAGTCAGCAGGAAGTTCAACATCGTGGAAGTGAACATCCCCAATGGGGTGCGGGGCCATGACTTCGAAGGGTTCGCATTCCACGCCGAAGACATCGGCGGGGACGAAGAACATCGACAGTCCATCCTTGTCGCCAGGCTCCCCTGAAGTGCGCGCTAGCACGCTGTAGAAACGCGCGATTCCACAGTTGGAGATGAAGGTCTTGTGACCACTCAGACGCCAGCCTGCGGCTGTTTTCTCCGCCCGCGTTGATACGTCGGCCAAGCTCGATCCGGCCCCCGGCTCGGTCAATCCAAAGGCGGCGATGGCGTTGCCGGAGACTACCCCCGGCAGCACGTCCGAGCGCAGAACCGCGGATCCGGCGCGGGCCACGGCATAGGACCCCAGCCCCTGCATGACCAACATCACGTCCAACATGGGCGAGTGCCAGGCCAGCTCGTCGCGCAGGGCGCTCAAGGCCCGTACCGAGACCGAGTCTTCGCCGGCCAGCCCTGAGGTATCGGCCCCGCCATCGCGAGCGGGCACACACCAAGCGATGAGTCCCGCAGCGGACAGAGCCGCCAATGCCGCCCGGGCCGCCGGCTCTTCCTCCATCTCCGCGATGGCTGCGCTGTGCTCCAATCCAACGGCGCGCGCCTTGGCCCGCAAGCCCTCCAGGACATCCAGAGCTGAAGCGCTCATCGGGAGTGCACCGTGTTGCC
The DNA here is from genome assembly GCA_047618505.1 of Planctomycetota bacterium. GTDB lineage: Bacteria > Planctomycetota > UBA1135 > UBA1135 > JBLHLB01. The sequence goes on along the minus strand of JBLHLB010000462.1, from coordinate 558 downwards.
CGTGAAGTCCGGCTTGCGCTTCTCGGTAAAGGCCTCAAAGGATTCGCGGTAGTCGGGGTGGCGCATGCATTCGGCTTGGATCCAGCCCTCGACCTGCATCGCGTCACCCAGGCTCATCGACGCTTCCTGGTTCAGCATGCGCTTGGTTGTGGCGATGCCCATGGACGGGCCCTCGACCAGATTTTTGGCCCAGGCGGCAGTTTCCTGTGCCAGCTCGGACCCCGGCACCACCTTGTTGTAGAGCCCGATGGCCTGGGCTCGTCCGGCCGAGATGAACTCGCCGCACATCAACAACTCTGAGGCAATCCCCAGCCCAACGATGCGCGGCAACAACCAGGCCGCCCCCATGTCCGCGCCGGAAAGTCCGACCTTCGTGAAGAGGAAGGCGATCTTGGCGTCGTCGCTGGCGATGCGCATGTCGGCGGCGATCGCCATGACCGCGCCGGCTCCACAACAGGTTCCGTTGATCGACGCGATGATCGGCTTCTCCAGGAGGCGCATGTTGTGAATCAAGTCACAGGTCATGCGGGTGAAGGCCAAGAGTTCGGCCTCGCTCAC
>JBLHLB010000461.1:0-3158 GCA_047618505.1 Planctomycetota bacterium | reverse complement strand
TCGGGATTGCTGAGAAGCTCGGAATGCGAGCGATCGACCCCCGTGTCGCCCTTCGCACCGCATTCCAAGCGAACCCCGAAGCGCCACTCTACTTTGACATAGAGTGGCACCTCACGCCGCGCGGGAACCGCGTGCTCGCGGGCTTCTTGGCCGCTGAGTTGGGCGCTTCCGCCGAAGCCCTCGCTGCACCGGACTTGGCGGCCATTACGGCGAAGTCCAGCGGCGACGGCTCGGGGGGCATCCCCACTTGGCTCTTGGTTTACCTCTGCCTCTGGGCAGTCCTGGGAACGGCCTACGCCGTCACCTACCGCGGAGAAGAATCCGCTGGAAAGTCGTACCTCGGTGTTGGACTGATGCTCGGCAGCGTCTTCACAATCATCATCGGCGGTCACTGGCTGATGGGCATGCTTCCGGCGACATGGCGGCCCTTCCTGATCCTTTGTGTTCTGATCCTCGTGCTAGGCTTCGTGGCCTACAAGCTCGGCCGTCGCCTCGGAACCATCGCCGAACTGCTCAAGGCTTTCACCCTGCGGGGGCATTGGTATCTGATGCCCCTGGTGGTCGTGCTGCTTTCCATTGGCAGCTTGCTGGTCGTCGCGGCCAGCTCCCCCCTGATCGCCCCCTTTATCTACACGCTCTTCTAGGGCTCCAGGAGTCAACTCACAGACGGCGGGGCCAGACTTGTGTCAGCAGATTCGAGCCGACACCCCCCCACGCAAAGTTTCCGCGGTAACCTTGATCTCACCCCTGGCGAGAATCAGCCGGAGACAGAGAATCAGTTTCCGGGGCCCGCCAATTGATAGCGTGGCAATCGACTCCTAAACCGCCCTCCAGCGCAACCCGCACCTACGACACCATGAAGGCTTTTCTGCAAGAGTACTGGCTCTGGATCCTAATCCCCTTTGTTCTGATGGGATGCCTGCTCTTGGCCGTGCTGTTCATGGCGAACGGCGAAGGTTCCAGCCCCTTCATCTACAACATCTTCTAGGGAAGCTTCTTCTAAGGAAGCAGTTGGCGAGGCGCTCCGCTGTTGGAGTTCCCCTGGACTTGGCCCCGGCGTAGATCCAGCGCAACCCCATAGACCGCCTCGAGGCGGTCTGTCAAAGCCTTTGCGCTGTGTCGATGCGACACGCGCAGGCGCGCCCTCTGCCCCATGGCAAGTCGCTCCTCCGGTCGCTCGAGCAGCTGCCCGAGCCCGTAAATCAACTCGGTTTCGTCGCTGGCTGCAAAGCCAGTGCGCTCGTGTGCAACGAGCTCCGGAACGCCACCAACCGCAGTCGCCACGACAGGGAGCCCTGCTGCCGCCGCTTCAATCAAAGCGACTGGCATGCCCTCCGAGCGGGATGTGGCCAAAACGATGTCGAGCTCCGTCAAGAAAGCCGCGGGATCCGGTTGGGAACCGATCATGTGACAACGCGCACGCACATTCGCGGAGGCCCCACCTATGTGTCGCTCAAGAGCACCGCGCTCGGCTCCATCACCGATGAAGACCAGGTGGGCAGAGGGGAATCGATCCGTCAATTTGGCAAAGACATCGACGGCTAAGGTCGGACGCTTAACCTCCGCGAGTCTGCCAATCACACCGATCAAGACATCGCTTTCCGACGCCCCAATAAGTTCGCGCAGGGGACCACCCTTCGCCGCGGTACCGCCACGGCGATCAATCCCCAACAGAGGCCTGAGTTCTATCCCCGGAGGTACTACGACCAGTTGATTTTCGCGCACAATCTCCAGACGCAGCAGATCCTCGGATGTCGAATGGGAAACGGCGACGATGCGATCGGTCACCCGGGCAAGCCTGCGCTCCAGCTGTTGCAAGCGCCTCGAAATTGGGTCGGGGAAGTAACCCTCCAGAACATGCCCGTGGAAAGTGTGCACGCGGGCGACCTCTTCACCCCCGCGCGCCTTCTCCAGCGCTCGTCGCCCTAGCGCCCCGGCCTTCGACGCGTGGGTGTGCATTAGATCCGGCTCAAACTCCTCGATCTCACGACGCAGGCGCCCGCGTACAAAGAAGTCCCGAAGGGGCGAGATGCCGCGCTTCAGCCCGTGCACCCGGCGCACTTCAATGCCGCGAGCCTGAAGCTCCCCAAAGAGGTCGCCCTCGCCGGGTTCGGGGTGACCGACGAGCACACGCAGCACATGGCCACGCTCCACCAACAGTGGATCGGAGGCCAGAACCTGGCGCGCGGGGCCGCCAAGGTTCAGCCGGGTGAGGACACGTAGGATTCGCACGACAGTGGTTCTAACAGCCACGGGCGAAGACACCAAGGAACAGGAACGATGGAAGCCCGGGCGCCACACTGAGTCAGTGAGCATCTCGCCTGCGAGCGCCGTCAACCCTGCGCTCCCCCCACGCGGCACCGATGCCCTAGCAGCCCGTTGAAAAACAGCAACTCCTCGCTCGGCCCCCACAAATCGCCTGGCTGCGTTGTCGGAACCACCCGTGTAGGTACAGCTACGCGGAGAACCCGACGCCTTGCCAGGCAATTTGTGGAGACCAACCGAGAAGCTGCTGTTTTTCAACGGACTGCTAGGTGGCAAGGAGGCTCTCGGTTCGAGCACAGGGGCAGAATCAGCGGGACGGATTCATCGGGGGAGAACCATCGGGAATGCAGACTCTTCACGCTGTATCTTCTCTGCTGATCCCCCTATTGCCAGGTCCCGCCACCAGCAAGCCCTATAGAATTTCCCCACATGCGCGCCCCCCTTCGCCACCTGCGACACCTCCGGCTTCGGATCCTTGTGCTGATTCTCATGGGCACGTTATCCGCGACTGTGTACACGGCTTCCGCTGGCGCCCAATCGGCTGGCGCCCAACCTGGCGACGACCTGTCTATTCGCCCCCCATCTGCCGACCTACAGGAGCGGCCATTACGACTTCTGTTCCTGGGGGACTACGGGCACCACGAGTCTGCCAAGCGGGCCCAGGAAGCACGCATCTTCCTTGCGGAGCGCGGTATCCACCTCTTCTACAGCAACGACCTTGCGGTTCTGACCGACGAGGGTCTTGCGCCCTACGACGCGCTCCTTCTCTATGCAAATCACGACGTCCTGACGCCCGCTGGTGAGGCGGCCTTGTTGGACTTCGTGCACAGCGGCAAGGGTTTCGTTCCGATTCACTGCGCATCCTATTGCTTCCGCAACTCCAAGGCTTTCGT
>JBLHLB010000460.1:0-3165 GCA_047618505.1 Planctomycetota bacterium | reverse complement strand
CCGTTTGGCCTTGGCTCCTGGGAAGTTACGTCGAACTATGCCTGCTCGCACGCGGTGCCACGGGGAAGGAGACGAAGCGACTGGACGCCCTGTTCGTCGGAGTCGAACGCGAGTTATTGCGCGCCGGACTCGGGCACGTTTCCGAGGTCTTCGATGGGGACACCCCGCGGCAACCCGGCGGCACCATGGCCCAGGCCTGGAACACAGCGGAATTGCTTCGGGCGCGTGCGCTTCTGGCAAGTGGTCGGGGCCGAGCATGACGTACCCCAACAGCTCACGCCTGCTCATGCTTTCCCACGAGGACCCGGCTCGGGCCCGAGGCGGCCTGGGGATCGTCGTCGGGGAACTCTGCCGCGAGTTCGCCTCCCTTGGGGTCCACATCACGTTGGTTACCGGTACGGAACCTGCGCAGCACAGCGAACGCCGTGAGCCAGCACTCGATCCCTACGCCCTTCCGAGGATTGAGGAGCGCGATCCGGCGCTGTCGAGCTTTGCGGAGCGGGCACTAAGTGCGGCTAAGGCTAGTTTGCCCACGGCGATCCACGCGCACGACTGGGTTGCGGTTGACGCCGGCTTACGCGTGCAGAAGGAACTCGGCCTGCCTCTTATCGCCCATGTTCATTCGACCGAATGGGACCGCAGCTTGGGGCGCGTGGATCCCTGGGTCTTGGAGCGCGAGGGAGCGGGACTGCGTGCCGCCACGCGCGTCCTGTGCGTTAGCGAGGCGACCCGCGCCCTGGTTGTCGAACGCTATGGCCTTGCACCGAAGCGCGTCGTCGTCGTGCACCCCGGGGTTCCGCAACTCGCCCAGCCCAAGTCCTCTTCGGATAGCGGCTCTGCCCCGACGAAGTCGCCCTGTGCCTCCCCCCCCACCGTCCTCTTCCTGGGTCGTCTTGTTCCTCAAAAGGGCATTGACCTGTTCCTGCGCTCCGCGCTTCTCATAAGGGCAGCTTTGCCGAGCACGCGCTTTGTCGTGGCCGGGGACGGGCCCTGCTTCGACGACGCATTGGAGCGCTCCATCGAGATGGGGCTGGCACGCCACCTGCGGTTCACCGGGCATGTAAATCGCGCCTCGGTGCCCCAATTGCTCCAGCGAGCCAGTGCCCTACTCGTGCCCTCTCTCGCGGAGCCCTTCGGCTTGGTCGGCCTCGAAGCCGCACAGGCCGGCGTCCCGGTCGTAGCCTCTCGGGCCTGTGGATTCACCGAAGCGCTGCCGGCCTTTGCCACCTTCGAAGCCCTGGATGCGGGGGCCGCCGCATCCGCGGTCATCGAGGCGTTGCAGACGCCCATGCGCGTGCGACAATGGCGCGAGCAGGCCGCGGCCTCTCTGGATCGACTCGAGTCCGGCGCCGTCGCCGCCGACACTCTTTCAAAGATCCTGCCGGTCCCCGGCAAGTGCGAGACAGCCGGCACTCTCCGTAGCAACCCCATCCTGGCACCGCAACCGTGACCTCGATCGTCTTCTACTTCCAAGTCCACCAGCCCTATCGCGTAGCGCGCATGGGCCACTTGGATGTTGGAACGGGGGTGCACCCCCTCGACGATGGCTTGAACGAGCCGGTGATGCAGCGCGTGGCAGAGCGTTGCTACCTGTCGATGAATCGGCTGCTGCTCGACTTGATCAAGGAAACGAAGGGCGCCTTCCGTTGCGCCTTCTCCATCTCCGGTACGGCCCTCACCCAGATGGAGGAGTGGGCGCCGGAAGCCCTGGAGAGCTTCGTGGAGCTGGCCAAGACCGGCAGCGTCGAGTTCCTCTGCGAGACGAGCCACCACAGCCTGGCTGCCCTTTCCGACAAGGCCGAGTTTGGTGCCCAGGTTCGCTCGCACCGTGAACGCATCGAGCGACTCTTCGGGATGCGCCCCACGACCTTTCGGGACACAGAACTGATTTTCGACGATGGCATCGCGAAGATGGTTGAGGACCTAGGTTTTGACCTGCTGCTCGGCGAGGGCGCTGATCGCCTGTTGCACGGCGCAAGCCCGCGGGTTCTACGGCGACCGCAGGGCTGCTCGCAGATCAAGCTGATGCTGCGCGACTACCCCTTCAGCGACGACCTGGCCTTCCGCTTCAGCAACCGCGAGTGGGAGTGCTATCCGCTCATGGCGGAGACCTATGCCCAGTGGCTGCACAACTCTGTTCCAGCCGGTCAGGAAGCAGATCACCCCTTCGTCGGCCTTTTCATGGACTACGAGACCTTTGGGGAGCATCAGTGGGCGGAGACGGGCATTTTTGACTTCATGCGGGCCTTTCCCAAGCTCCTGCTCGAAGACTCGAGGTTCGACTTCAGCACACCGGCTGAGGTGGCGAAGAAGCTCGACCCCGTCGAGACGATTTCAGCCACCGACCCGATCTCCTGGGCCGACGCGGAGCGCGACGTCACCGCTTGGCTCGGAAACCCGATGCAGCGCGAGGCCAACGCCGCTCTCTACGCTCTCTTGCCGCGGGCCCTGGAAGCCGATGCCGCCGGGCACGCCGATCTGCTCGAAGACTGGCGCCGACTGTCCACGTCGGACCACGTCTACTACATGAGCACCAAACACATGTCCGACCAGGACGTGCACGAATACTTCAGCCCCTACGAATCGCCGCACCAGGCCTACGTCTTCTTCACGAATGTGTTGGACGACCTGGAGTTGCGCATCGAGGCCGCGCTTTCCCCTACGACTTCAAGCAGCGCGCCGAGTAGACAAGACTCCCGATGATCAAGCCCTATAACCTCTTCGAGGTCTCCTGGGAGGTCGCCAATAAAGTTGGCGGCATCCACACTGTGCTTTCCACGAAGGCGCGCACCATGGTCGAAAGCCTCGGTGACGCCTATGTCCTGATGGGTCCATGGTTGCTGTCCCAGGAGGACCGTCATGTGCCCTTCGATGAGGAAACTGGCTTCGAGGATTTCTCAGAGGCCTGCCGCGCCATGGGAATTCCGGTCAAGGTCGGCCGTTGGCGTATCCCCTCGAGCCCGCGCACGATCCTGGTGGAGTTCTCGAAGCTCTACGACCAAAAGGACGCGATCCTCGCGGACCTCTGGGAGGACTTCGGTGTCGATTCCCTCTCCGGTGAATGGGACTACGTCGAGCCAGTGCTCTTTGGGCACGCCGTCGGTCGCGTGATTGAACGCTGGCTCGAGGAGTTCAGCAGCTCGGCCTCGCGCCGCTCCGTAATCC
>JBLHLB010000459.1:0-3185 GCA_047618505.1 Planctomycetota bacterium | reverse complement strand
GTGCGTGTTGGGACCTTGGAGAGCCTTCATATCCGCAACCGAGTGGGCAATTTGTCCCTCGGGGATGGCGATGCTGACTCGATTATCGCGGGGACGCTGTACACACGTGGCTCTGCCAATATCCAAGACGGAACGGCGATCACCGACTGGGCCGACCAATCCCTGAAGAGTCGCCTCTTCGACGGAAACGGTGAACTCATCGAAGATGCCTGGGGCGATCTGACCACGTCAGACCTGAGCCCCGCAGGCGACCCGCCCGGAGCTGGGGAAAACCTGTACCTCGACTACAGCGACGACTACGCGGACATGGTCGACGGCTCCCTGCCCACGAGCTTCCCACCGCCGTTCTCCGACGATGGCGGCATCGACCCGGACACCGGCGAGCCGGATCCGGATGGCATCGGCAACCGTATCGTTGACGACGCAGAGTTCGATGCCTTGGCATCAATCGCAACCGGGACGATCAGCGGGGGCACGATCACGGTGGTGGCCGCCGGGGAGTCCATCGAAGACACCGAAGGACTCGAGGATGCCTTCACCACCGGTAACCGCCCGGGTGGTCTTTCGGGATCCGAGAGCGGTAGCGTTGTAATGATTGGCACCGCCGCGAACCCTCTGGTCATCAACGAAGACATCGTCATCGACGGCGACGTGATCATCACAGGTGTGGTCAAGGGCGAGGGCTCGATCATCGCCCGCGGAAATGTTTACATGCCGAGCGATCTAGAATACCTCGATGGAACAGATTCCAGCGGCAACCGCACCTTTGGCTATGCCGCCGACGGTCAACGCAACGCCATTGGATTCGCCTCGGGTGGAAACATCATGATCGGCGACTTCCAGGCACCGGCGACGATTCGTCCCAACGGCCAGTACATTCCGCCCGGACCGGGCGAGATCATCAGTGGCAACCCGGACACTGGGGATCCGCTGCAGGACGAGTGGTCCTTTGCACTCTCCGAGATGTCTCTATTCAACCGTGGTGAATGGTCTCGTACCCAGGAATTCCTCCCGGGATCGAGTTCGGAAGCCAATGGCAACCCGAGCGACTGGAGCGTTCCGAACCCGGACTACGCTGCCGATTATACCCCGCGCTACTACGGTTACGCCGAGGGAACGATCATCCCGTTGATGACAAACGGGGGGCAATATTTCGACAGCGCTGGGGGTGCCTGGACGGGTGGCCCTGAAACAACAATCTCGTGGGACCCGCGCTGGCTGACCTACGCGGATCCGGGCGATCCCAACGACCCGATCCTGTTCAATTCCGACGGTTCGTCGAAGGCGGTGACAGCCACGCTTTCGCCGACGGGCAGCTGGATCCAGGACGACATGTACAAGGCTATGGTCGAGTATCTGGAGTCAACTCGGCCCTTTGCGAAGCCTCTGTCCATCGACGGATTGGTCTATACCAACAACTCGATCTTCTCCATCGTCAACCGCTCCTCGAGCATGTTCGGCCGCACTGTGGTCAACGGAGCCCTCGTGGCGGCGGACATTGGACTGCTGGCGCCGGGCTTCCGCGACCCAAACAACTACGGCGGCAATCAGAGCCCGCAATCCAGCTTCGCTGTGGGGTTGCAGTTGAACTACGACAAGCGGGTCAAGAACCTACTGAACGTCGTCAACGATTCCCAGGTCAGCATCTCTCGCACTCTCTGGGATCCCGCAATCGGAGTCCAGTAGCGGCTACGCTGAATTGAGCTTACGCAAAGCGGGGCGTGACCAGAGTCTGGTCACGCCCCGCTTTGCATCAGTTCGTGGCGCAGCTCAGTCCCTAGACTCAGTCTCCTTGTGCCTCTAGCCAACGCTCGGCATCAATGGCCGCCATGCAGCCCATGCCGGCCGCGGTGATCGCCTGTCGATACTTCTTGTCACTGATGTCGCCTGCCGCGAAGACGCCCTCCACGGAGGTGTAGGTGCCGTCGTGAATCTTGATGTAGCCATCCTCATCGAGGTCTAGCTTGCCCTTGAAAATCTTGGAGTTCGGGACGTGGCCGATGGCAACAAACATTCCCTGAGCTACGCGCTCCATGGTCTCACCTGTCTCCATGTTCTCGAGCACTACGGCGCGCAACTTGCCATCGTCCCCCGTCAGCAGCTCCTTCGGAGAATAGGGCGTGAGCATCTCAATCTTCGAGTTCTTCTCCACGCGCTCGCGCATGATGACGGAGGAGCGAAATTCATTCCGGCGGTGCACCAAGGTCACGGTCCGGCCGAAGCGCGTCAGGTAATTCGATTCTTCCATAGCGGAATCGCCACCACCGATCACGATCAAATCCTTGTCCGGGAAGAAGGCTCCGTCACAGGTTGCGCAGGCAGAGACTCCGCCGCCGCTGCCCATCAACTCGGCTTCGCGATCGATACCAAGCAGGCGCGCCGAAGCACCCGTGCTAATGATGACCGAGTGTGCCAGGAACTCTTCGAATTCGCCCTTCAGGCGGAAGGGGCGCTGGGTGAAGTCGACCTCTTCAATCATCCCGAACTTGATCTCGGTGCCAAAGCGCTCTGCCTGACGGCGCAGGTCCTCCATCATTTTCGGTCCCATGACCCCATCCGGATAGCCGGGGAAGTTCTCAACGTCGCTGGTGATGGTCAGCTGACCTCCGGGCTGCATGCCCTCTACCATTAGCGGCTTCAGGTTGGCGCGGGCGGTGTAGAGGGCAGCCGTATAGCCGGCGGGGCCAGAACCGATGATGACGACGTCGCGGACTTCGGTCATAACAAGGAAAGAGAGGAGGCCCAGAAATACCTTGGGCCGATTTAGGGGGGGAGCGGAGGGTGCCTCCGGCACAGCTGCGCCGGAAGCGGCAACCATTGCGTAGGCAGGTAGGCAGAGTCTAGTCTCCTCATCCCGAAAGTTCCGCCGGGGGCTGTGATCCCGCCACGTGATTTTCACCTGCCCGGCCCCGCCCTCCCGCGACCCCAGCACCAGACCCCGCACGAGATCCCGATGTCCCCCACTGGACCCCAGTCAGACGCTCGCTCCGCCCTGGCCATGCCGTCGGGTTCGGGTTTTGAAGCCTGGCGACCCCAGCTGCAGGGATTGTGCGCTGAGCTCGCCGTCCTCCTCCAGGGAACCCTCGCGGTGGGAAGTGGAAAGGGGCCCGCCCTCGACCGTGCCGCCGCCCAGGGCCTGGGGGATGTGACCTTCGGCATCGACATTCCCGCCGAAGCCGCCGTCG
>JBLHLB010000458.1:0-3193 GCA_047618505.1 Planctomycetota bacterium | reverse complement strand
CTCACGGAAACATCGCCGTACCTGGCGATCAGTCTCCTGGATGAACGCCACGCCGAGTTGTCTGCCGACGATCAACGCGCCGCCAGGGCCCGTACGGGCCGACCCTTCCACGGTGTCGAGGTCCAGGTCGTCGACGACTCCGACCGCGAAGTCCCCCCCGACGACAGCACCGTCGGCGAAGTCCGGGCGCGGGGCACGACCGTCACCCCCGGGTATTGGCAGCGACCGGAGGAGACTGCGGCGGCCCTGCGCGGCGGTTGGTTCTACACCGGTGATCTGGCCACCCGCGATTGCCTAGGCTCCCTTCGCATCGTCGACCGCAAGAAGGACATGATCCTGAGCGGGGCTGAGTGCATCTATTCCACCGAAGTAGAGGCCGTGCTCTTCGAGCACCTCGGCGTCTTCGAGGCCGCTGTTTTTGGGGTTCCCGATGAGAAATGGGGGGAGGCAGTCAACGCGGCGGTCGTTCTCAAGTCCGGAATCGTTGTCGAGGTCGAAGAATTACGCACTTTTTGTCGCGAGCGGCTGGCGGGCTACAAAGTTCCCAAGGTTGTGCATCTGATGGACGAACTTCCTCGAACAGGTTCTGGCAAGGTGGCCAAGAGGCTGTTGCGCGATCGACGTTAGACGTTACGAATAGAGACATGAGCGAGAGCAATCAGGAAGACTTCGACGTCATTGTCATCGGAGCCGGTCCGGCGGGGACTACTGCGGCAGCACTTCTGGCGAAAGCCGGTCGAAGGGTGGCCCTCGTGGAGAAGGACCCTTCGCCACGCTACCGCGTAGGGGAGTCTTTGATTCCGCACTGCTGGCATGCCTTGGATCGTCTGGGCCTCGTGGAAAAAATCGCAGACTCCGACTTTGTGGTCGAGAAGAACAGCGTGCAGTTCATTGGTCGTAAGGGAAATGTTTCGAAGCCCTTCTACTTCTTCGAGCACACGGACCACGCTTGTGCACGCACCTGGCAAGTCCGGCGTGAGGAATTCGATTCGCTGCTGCTCAACAATGCCCTCGAGCGGGGCGCGAATTACTTCCCCCACACGACGGTCGAGGATTTCCTCCGGGAGGGGGATCGAATCGTTGGCGTGGCTGCCTCGCGCCGGGTCGAAGCCAAGGCCAAAGCGGGCGCTGAAGCGGGCGCTGCGCAGTCACTGGAGCTTCGCGCACCGGTGACGATCGACGCCAGTGGGCGTGATGCCATTGCTCAAACGAAACACAGTTGGCGTGTGCCCGACAAGCAGCTGCGCAAGATGTCGGTCTGGACCTATTTCGAAGGAGGTCTACGCGACGAGGGCGTGGACGAGGGCACGACAACCATCGCCTACCTGCCGGAAGAAGGTTGGTTCTGGTACATCCCCCTATCAGGAAACAGGGTCAGTGTCGGCATCGTCGCCGAGAAGGACTACCTCTTCCGGGGGAGCTCCGACCTGCTCGAGATCTTCGAGCGAGAGGTTGCCATCCAGCCCTGGATCGCGGAGCGATTGAAACCGGCCCGACGCCTGGAAGATTGTCGCGTGACCAGTGACTTCTCCTACGCTTCAAAGGAGGTGGCGGCGGACGGCCTGGTCCTGGTGGGGGACGCCTTCGCCTTCCTCGATCCCGTCTTCTCCTCGGGTGTTTACTTCGCCCTGACGAGTGCGGTCATGGCGGCTGACGCGGTCTTGGAGGCCCTCGAAGCCGGGGACACTTCCGCCCAGCGTTTCTCGGAGTACGGCCGCCGCTACCAGGCTCAGATTGAGCCCATGCGAAAGCTCGTCTACGCCTTCTACGACGGTGACTTCAACTTCGGCAGTTTTTTGAAGAAGAACCCGGACTTGCGGCGTGACCTGACTGACATCCTGATTGGCGATCTCGAGCGGGACTACACCCCCTTCTTCGCAGCCATGGATGACTTTGTTGGCGTCTCGTAACGGGGCCGCGTCACCGCTGTGCCACTCTCGGGCCACTCTCGGTCCACCCTGGGACCCGTCCCCGCGGCCCAAAGAAAGGGGAGCGTCAGTTTTTCGATAGGCGGCAATCGGCACCTCACGTGAGGGTATGATGCGCCCATGTCACCTGACGCTACTCACCTCTCCTTCCGGCGCGCGAGATTCAAGACGCGGCTGCCCATGGGGAGGTTCTATACGGCGGGCCACATGTGGCTGCGCGAAGACGGATCGGATTCCTGGGAGATCGGGCTGACGCGCTTTGCCCTGCGCATGCTGGGTGAGCCCGTGGATATGGACTTCGAGGTCAAGCCCGGCGACGCGGTAGAGCGTGGTGACGTGGTCGGATGGCTCGAGGGCTTCAAGGCCCTGACCGAAATCTACGCACCCCTCTCGGGTGAGTTCCGGGGCGGAAACCCGCTCCTGGAGAAGGACATTGGCGCCGTGCATTCCTCGACCTACGACCGTGGCTGGCTCTTCAGGATGAACGGCACGCCGGGACCGGACTGCCTGCCCACCGAGGGCTACGCGGCCGTGCTGGATGCGACCATCGACAAGATGATGGGCGCCGAAGCCGTCAACGAAGAGGGGCACCTAGAATGAGCGCGCGCTACATCATGATTGGTGGCTTCCTCGGGGCCGGCAAGACGACGGCCGTGGGCAAGTTAGCGCGTCATCTGACGGACGCTGGCTTGAAGGTCGGTTTGATCACGAATGACCAGAGCAGCGGCCTCGTCGACACGGCTATCCTGAAATCCAAGGGCTTTGCGGTGGAGGAAATCGCTGGAGGTTGCTTCTGCTGTCGCTTCGATTCCCTCAGCGCCGCAGCCGAACGACTGACGGAATCCACTCGCCCGGATGTCTTCCTGGCGGAGCCCGTGGGTAGCTGCACGGATCTGGTCGCCACGGTGAGCTATCCCCTGCGCCGGATGTATGGCGATCGCTTTGCTATTGCGCCCTTGAGTGTGTTGGTTGATCCCACCCGCGCCCGGCGCGTGCTGGGCTTGAGCGACGGGCGCTCCTTCTCTCCGAAGGTCGTCTACGTCTACGAGAAGCAGCTCGAGGAGGCGGACCTGATTCTGGTGAACAAGTGCGACGACCTCGCTGAGGCGGAGCGCGAGGAACTCGCCGCCAAGTTGGCGGAGCGCTTCCCCCGGGCGGAGGTCTTGACCTGTTCTGCCCTAAGGGGCGACGGATTAGCGCCCTGGTTTGAGCGGCTGATGAATGATGAGTCGAGCTACGGCCCGACGATGGAATTGGACTATCAG
>JBLHLB010000457.1:0-3202 GCA_047618505.1 Planctomycetota bacterium | reverse complement strand
TCGAAAGGTTCAAGCCGCCGTTGGCACAGACCTTCATGCCGGAGGTGCCGCTGGCCTCGAGCTTGCGTGTGGGGTTGTTCAACCACACATCTACGCCGCGCACGAGGTGGCGCGCCAGGGCGATGTCGTAGTCCTCTAGGAATACGAGCTTGCCCAGGAGTGAGCCCTCGCGCGAACGACGGAACACGTCCTGCAGGATCTCCTTGCCGCGACCATCACGCGGGTGTGCCTTGCCGGCGATCAGAATGCGTACGGGGCGATCCGTGCTGTTGAGGATGCGCTCCAGACGCTCGATGTCCTGGAAGAGCAGGTGTGCGCGCTTGTAGGGCGCAAAGCGACGGGCGAAGCCGATCACCAGGGCGCGCTTTTCGGAGAGACCTTCTTCGAGAGCCTCAAGGATGCGCGGGCTCTCGCTGCGTTGCACGAGTCGCTCGCGCACGGATTCCGATGCGGTGGTAAGCAGGCGTGACTTCAGGTCCTGGCGCACCTGCCACAACTCCTTGCGACCGGACTTGTCGAGCTTGCTCAGGAAGTCTTCTCCACGCATGGCGCGGTCGCGCACTCCGAGAACTTTCATGACCTCGGGTGCGGTCCAAGTTCCCAAATGGATGCCGTTTGTGATGCCCTTGAGGGGGATCTCTTCCATCAGCAGGCGCGGCCAATAGTTGCGTAAGAGCTCGCGCGAGACCTCCGCATGGAGCTGGCTGACCCCGTTCACCCAGGAGGAGAAATGCAGGGCCAGGTGCGTCATGTTGAAGTCACCGCCGCCACCTTCGGGTTCCTGGCCGAGGGATAGGAATTGATTCCAGGGCACGCCCACCCATTCGGCGGCGTCCGAGAAATAACGCCGCATCAGATCTTCGCCGAAGCGATCGTGTCCGGCCGGTACGGGTGTGTGTGTTGTGAAGAGCGTTGTGGCACGCACGAGCTCGCGTGCCGTATCGAATGTCAGCCCTTCCTTGAGGGCCAACTGTCCCACACGCTCTATCGTCAAGAAGGCCGCGTGACCCTCGTTCATGTGCCAGACTGAGGGTTGAATCTGCAGCTTGCGCAGCAATCTCACACCGCCGCGCCCGAGCACGATTTCCTGCTGCAGTCGCATCTCACCATCACCGCCATAGAGGTTGCGCGTGATGTCGCGGTCCTCTTCACGGTTGGCATCAACGTTGGCATCCAAGAGATACAGCGCGATGCGCCCGACGTTGTAACGCCACGCGCGCAGGTGTAGGTCGCGGCCGGGCAAGGGCACAACGATCTCCAGGAGTTCACCACCGGGTTCGCGCACCGCTTCAAGCCCCAGGTGCAAGGGGTCATTGACGTGATCGATGGCGACTTGCTCTCCGCTGGGGGAGAGGCTCTGTCCCATGTAGCCATGGGAATAGAGAATGCCGATGCCGATCAAGGGCAGGTTCATGTCGCTGGCGGCCTTGAGGTGATCGCCCGCGAGTACACCGAGTCCACCGCTGTAGATGCGCAGGGATTCGTGGATCCCAAATTCAGCGCTGAAGTAAGCCACCGGATGTTCCACTGAGATCGATCCGGAGGCATCACGCCCCTCGGTCCAACGACCCTTGAGGGAGGGCTCGCTCAGCTCGCGCTCAAAGCGCTCCATCACACGCTTCACCTTGGCGACGAATTCCGCATCCTTTGCCTTGGCACGGGCGTCCTCGGGGTAAACCCGTTGCAGGAACGCCACCGGATCATGGTCGCAGGCGGCCCAGGAGCGCGGCGAGATTTCTTCGAAGAGGCTCGCGGCTTCCGGATCCCAGGACCACCAGGGGTTGCGGGCGAGTCGCGCAAGACCGGCTAGGGCACCGGGCAGAGTCGCGGACACATCGAAGGCGATCAGGTGCGGAACCTTGCTGTCGTGGGAGCTCTCGACCGAAACCACGCGGCGCGGCCGACGCAGTTGGGGGACGCCCTGTTCGAGGCGCTTCTGCACGCCGTCGATGGCTTGACTGTGGGCCTGTGTGTAGTTGGCGGCTAGGTCGCGCCAGGAGGCACGGTCCGCAGCCTTGCGACAGCGGCCGCGTAGGGTCTGGGCATCGACATCCGAGGACAGGAAGCGCTCCAGCTCGGCCTCCAGCGTGCTGACTCCATTCTCGAAGGTCTTCTTTACGCGTTCGAGCACGAAGACGCCGTCGGCGCGACTGAGCCCTTCACCCGCCGCCCAACGACCGAAGCCCGCGTAGTCCGACGTAATCGTCGGCACACCCACGGCGAGACTCTCCTGGGGTGTGTAACCCCAGGGCTCGTAGTAGGAGGGGAAGGCCGAGAGGTCCATGGCGCGTAGCACGGCCTCGTAGGGTTCGTTCAAGAAACCGTCGTCTGCGGACAGGTAAATAGGCACCTGGACGATCTTGATGCGACTGCCAGGGGCGTTGACCAGCCCCAGGGAAGCGCAGCGTTCGATAACGGGATCCTGCTCCTGGTTGTGCAGGTTGTGCGTCGAAATCCCGAGGGGGCCATCGGTCGGGGTGTCGCCGTCGAGTCGCTCGCGCAGCTCCGCACTCATGCCCGAATTGCCCGCAGGCACGAGCACAAAGAGCACGACCCGGCGCCCGCTTCGGTCCTCAAGATTGCGCACCGCATCAAGGGTCATATCGATGCCCTTGTTGTGGAACTCGTAGCGACCGGAGATGCAGGCGAAGGCCGCGTCCGTCACGTCTTCACCAAGGAAGGTCGAGGCCACCCGTGTCAATGCCGTGCGCACGTCGGCGCGGGTCGTGTCCCCGGCGACCTCGTCGATTACCGAGAGGTCGATCCCGTTGGGCGTCAGGGGATCGGGCGAGCGGCCGTGCAGCAGCTCCGCCTCACGCGCAGTGATCTCACTCACCGTCGTAAAGGCATCTGCTTCCCGGGCACAGATCCCTTCCAGGGAATGCTTCGCCACTACGCCATTATCCTCGGCTAACTGCTCCGGTGTCTGGCCGCCAAGGCCGTCCTCAGGCGAATGCCCCAGGGACGAAAGCGCGCGGCCGAGCATCGTCGCGTGGGTCGTAAAGACCGTGCCGACGCTGGGCAGGTTCTGCTTGGCATAGAGCACCGCCGAGCCGGTCATCCATTCGTGGGAGTGGATTACGGAGCGGCGCGAGGCCGAGCTGCTGAACTCCTCGAGCCAGCGTTCAATCACGCGACCGACGGCGTGCCCAAAGAGCACTGGCTCGACGTAGTCCCATTCACCGGAGAGGGAATCGACACC
>JBLHLB010000456.1:0-3215 GCA_047618505.1 Planctomycetota bacterium | reverse complement strand
AAGGCTTCGCCTGCGGCGTCATCGAGCGTCGTTCCGATCTGAGTCATGCGTGCCGGCCCATCCATCCTATAGAGCGCAGTGTGACCGCCCGAAACGACCAAGGCGATGGCGGGAAGTTCGAGCGCTTCCCGGGGCGGCAACTCCATCGTGGCAGCCCATGCATGGGCCTGGATATGGTGCACGCCTACTAAGGGCAGGTCGCGTCCGAAGGCCAGACCCTTGGCGGCGCACAACCCGACCAGGAGCGAGCCGATCAGTCCGGGTCGATGCGTGACGGCGATGCCGGATAGCTGGTCGAGCTCTACGTCCGCGTCAGCCAGTGCCCGTTCGATGACCGGCTGAATGCTGCGTAGGTGGGAACGGCCGGCGACCTCGGGGACCACGCCACCGAAGGCCGCGTGTTCATCGGCCTGGCTATCGATGACGGAGGAAAGCACCTCGCGCCCGCCGCGCAGAACCGCGGCGGCGGTTTCGTCACAGGAGGACTCGATGCCAAGGACTAAGGCGTCCGGCCCGAAGTGCCCAATCTTCTGTTCGGAGGCAGTCAAATCCTCACTCATCCTCGGATGTGTCCCGCAAGGCGACCTCGGGGGCCACAGAGGGGTCTTCACCCCGTAGAAGTGACAATGCCGCGACGAGTTGCGGATCTTCAGGCGCTTCGGGCAATAGCGCAAGTCCACTCTCTGCTTGCCACTCTTGGATCGCCGGAAGGAATTGCTGAGGAGGGTGATAGCGCCGCAGGTAGGCGTGCACCTGGGCACGCCCCAGGTCATCCAGGGGCAAGAGCACATCGGGCGCGATTCCCGAGTGTTCGGGGTTGTTCTCGTCACGTTCGATTCGGCGCCAGGCGGGGGTCAGGTAGTGCGCAGTCGTAACCTTGACGATGGCGCGGTTGCCCGTGAATCGCGTCAGGGTTTGGACCGTTCCCTTTCCGTAGGTCGCCTCGCCGACGAGGACAGTGACCCCATGGTCCTGAAGGGCACCGGCGAGGATTTCACTGGCGCTGGCGGAGTCACGGTCGACCAGGAGTACTAGGGGTAGTCCGAGGTGGCGCGCTTCCTGGGGCTTCGCGCTCATGACCTGTGTACCGGTACGTGTGCGTGTGGCGACAAGACGGCCTTCGGCCACGAAGCGGTTGGCAATCCCTACGGCCGCGTCGACAGAACCGCCACCGTCGCCGCGTAGATCGAGCACTAGGCCGCGCAGGCCTTGCTCCATCAAACTCTCCATGGCCGCGTCGAATTCCTCGAGGGAGTGGCTGGAAAAGGAGAGCAGGGAAATGTGTCCCAGGCCATTCTCCTCATCGGCCATGTGGGCAAGGCGAATGCTGGGATCTAGTACCGGTTCCGGTTGAATCGTGACCGTGCGCTGCTCGCCTTTCAAGTTGGCCAATTCAACTTCCAAGCTGCTGCTGTCGCGACGTTGGAGCGTGTCCCGTAAGCCGCCGTCCCCAAGCTCAGCAACGGAACTACCGTTAATCGAAAGGAAGGTGTCCCCGACCTCTACGCCCGCCCGTCCCGCGGGCCCATCGGGATAGGCGAAGAGCACCTGCCCGTCTTCCATGGGGCCGCGGAAGATGACACCGATGCCGCGGAACTCGCCGCGTGTCGTGCGGTCGAGGGCCTCGATTTCGGATTGGCGATAGAAGCGCGAGTAGTGGTCGAGTCCGCCGATCATTCCGCTGAGGGCGTTGTCAACCAACTCGCCCTCATCAAGCTCCTCCACATAGGTCTCGGCGGCCAGGTCTCGCACGACGCGTAACAACTCCAAGTCACGGTCCGCCGTTACACGTTGAATCATCACCAGGAGTGCGGCGCCAACCGCGCTACCACAAAGGAAGGCGACAAGGAGGCTTGAGCCGCTGATGCGGCGATGGGGACTGGCCAAGGATTCGATGGGGTTGGGATCAGGATGGGGGGGGGTCCCAGGGTACGGAAGTCGGCGGAGCCCTGGCCTAGTGAGGACTGATTTTGCCGACTCACAACCAGTCCCAAATCCACACCCAGCAAAAAAAGGCGGGGCCCCCGTCAGCCACCTGAACGGGAGCCCCTAGTGCCTGGCTCGCATGAAGTTGCGTGGAGTGTCGCCTCTACCACGCGCTAGCTCACCAGGCTCCGATGCCCTATTCGAGCACCAGATCTCCGGTCTGCCATACGAAGCTGTGTTTCGCTTCGCCCACTCGACCGGGGATTCTAAAAGTGAGCGGTTCGGTTCCGAGTACCGAGCAGCCCAGTCGCTCCAGTTCCTGTTGCGCGTGCCGTAGCCCGCGCCGATGCGCCGCCATTTCGGCCATCTTCGAATGCAGTCGACTCGTGCTGAGTCGATCGGTGGCAGGCCGATCGTCGGAGTAGCGCGAGTCCGCGTTGTCCTGATTTGTGGAGAGCTCTTCGAACTCAAGCTCAAGGGCATCGAGCGCCTGGGTCCGCTCTAGGATTTCCCTGCCAATCGCTCCCAGGAGCGGAAGGAGGCGAGATGCTCGCCCTTGGTCGTAGGTGATGTCTTTCATTGGGAGAGTCCTTCTGGTCCCGCAATACGGCAAGGTTGCCGTCCGAACTAAGAGCCGGTTTCCCTGAGGAACCGAAGGCCTAAAGGAGCCGGCTTGCCTGATAGGAGATAGTTCGCCCGGGGCATTTCCCTGTGACGGCGGGAACACTCCTTGGGAATCTCTTTCCCTCCCTTTCCCCCAGGCCCCTCAGGCGCTCTTATCGCCTTCAAATTGGATCACTTCCACAGGACAGGATTCCGCGGCCTCACGCACACGGTCCTCCGTAGCATCCCCACCCTTCTTCAGCAGTTTTATGTATTTTTTGACCGTGCGAGAGGTCTGGCCGGGGGGCACCTCAAATACCTCGGGAGCGAGGTCCTGGCACAGGTTACAGGCGATACAGCCCTCTTCAATCCAAACGCGTTTGATACTCATAGGGCCTGGCGCGCACCGGCTTCGGTGACGCGACCCCTCCAGCCTACCGTCCCAGAGACCTTCGTGCTCGAATTCGGATCCCAAGGCAGCAGATTCTGATTCTCCTATCGGAGAAGTTCGGTTGGACTGTCGGGCGCCGCCGGCTTGGGCGGCAAGAACCTGCCCCCTTAGCAGCCCGTTGAAAAACAGCAACTCCTCGCTCGGCCCCCACAAATCGCCTGGCTGCGTTGTCGGAACCACCCGTGTAGGTACAGCTACGCGGAGAACCCGACGCCTTGCCAGGCAATTTGTGGAG
>JBLHLB010000455.1:0-3263 GCA_047618505.1 Planctomycetota bacterium | reverse complement strand
TGAGAAGCACGTACCCCTGTCCATCGGGGCCAAGGACGACGAGGACTTTTCGGGTCTCACAAAGCGCGCCCTTGCCGCCCTCGAACAGGCCCTCGATGACCACGATGCCTGGGACGCGACCACTGACTCTGCGCCAGAAGTCATCCCCCACGCCTTCGCCTGGCGCACGGCATTCGACGCAAGCGCCGGTGGTCGAAGCTTGTGGGCCAGTGCACGCCTCGGCCAAAGCGACATCAGCCGCATTACGGTCAGCTTTGAGGGCCTCAACACTGGACCGAAATCCGATTGCCTTGTCCTGCGTGTAAGCGCGGCGGGCGAGGCAATGGACCATGACGCCGCCGAAGCCGTGGCCGACCAGGTGCTCGCGCTAATCCTCGATGCCACGGGTAACCCGAGCACTTCAGCGGCGCACCAGTCCGCCGCCAGTGAAGCCTGGTGCACGCAGCTGAAGGAGAGCTTGAGCCACACGCCAAGCAACGCACCAAGAGCAAAATCGATCACCGAGCTGCTTTCCCAGGCAGTCCAGGCGAACCCCAGCGCCACGGCGGTGCAAGGCAAGGAGTCGAGCCTGAGCTACGCCGAACTCGACTCGCGCACGAATCGCATCGCACGCTACCTGCGCAAACTCGGCGTCGGCCCCGGCAAGTTTGTGGGCCTGTACTTCGAACGCGATGTGCAGATGATCGAGGCCATGATCGGTGTGCTCAAGGCCGGCGGCGCCTACCTGCCCCTGCCGCCGACCTACCCCGACGATCGCGTCTGCTTCATGCTCAAGGACACGGGTGCGGAGGTGGTTATGACCTCAACCCTCAGTTCCGGTGGTTTGCCGAGTTCTACGGCACAGGTGCTGATCCTCGATCAGCTCGAATCCGAGTTGAGCACCTTTGACTCCGGGCCGATCGAAGCAGTGCACGTCAGCGACGACCCCGCCTACGTGATCTTCACCTCAGGCTCCACCGGTAAACCCAAGGGCGTTCCAATCACCCACGGGAACCTGTGCCATTCGACTCTGGCCCGCGGCGAGACCTACGGCGCGCCGGTAAGCGCCTACCTGCTGCTTTCCTCCTTCGCCTTCGATAGTTCGGTCCCGGGGATCTTCTGGACCCTGAGCGGAGGAGGAGTTCTGGTGTTGCCGCCGGAGGGAGCAGAACGTGAATTAGGACAGCTCCCTAAACTCGTCAAGCAGCACGGCATTTCGCATCTCCTTGCCCTGCCGTCCGTTTACGGCCTGTTGCTTGAGAGCTCCAAGGGCGGAGAACTGAACTCTCTTCAGGTCGTGATCGTGGCTGGCGAAAGCGCGGCCCCCGAGCTCGTGACTCGCCACTCAAAGGAGCTTCCCGACTGCGCTTTATTTGACGAGTACGGCCCCACGGAGAACACGGTCTGGAGCACAGTGCAACGTTGCTCGACTGACGACGCCTTCTTCACTGTCCCCATTGGTCGACCCGTTCCCGGCATCCGCGCCTTCGTGGCGGAGGCCGATTCAAGCCCGCCCAAACCCGTGGCTGCCGGCATGCCTGGTGAACTCTTGGTGGGCGGACCGCAGCTCAGTCCGGGCTACCTCGGTCGTCCGGAATTGACGGCGGAGCGATTCGTGGACGACACAGACGGCCAACGTCTCTACCGCACAGGCGACCTCGCGCGTATGCACCCCAGCGGAACGTTGGAGTTCCTCGGCCGACTGGATCATCAGGTCAAGCTGCGCGGCTATCGCATCGAGCTCGAGGAAATCGAAGCGGTCCTGGCGGAACGCGATGAGGTCCAAGAGGCCGTCGTCAACGCCCCCGACTTCGCCTCCGGAGGTAACCCGAGCGATCGACGCTTGGTTGCCTACGTCCTCGCGGCCGGCGCGGACCTTGACGTGAAAGCCCTGCGTGCACACCTCACGCTACGGCTCCCCGAGTACATGGTGCCAGCCCACATCACAGTCCTAGATGAACTCCCGCGCCTACCCAACGGCAAGGTCGATCGACGCGCTTTGCCCGTGCCGACGGCCGAAGGTCACAGTTCTACGGCCGGTGTCGACTCCACAGCCTCGGCCCTGGAACGACTGATCGCACACATCTGGGCAGAGCTCCTTGAATGCGAGACCGTTGCCGCCGACGAGGACTTCTTCGATCTGGGAGGTCATTCGCTCCTGGCCGCGCGCTTCTTCGCCCAGCTGAACGAGACCCTGCAGATCGACGCACCGCTGCGATACCTCTTCGACAATCCCACCGTGCGCGGTCTTGCGGCGGCAATTGGGGAGGCTGAGGAGGACGGTCCACGCGCCACTCGCGCGGCAGAGATCGCGGTACAGGTCCTTGGACTTGGGGGCGCAGCCGAAGCGAGCACGTCGCTGGAACGCCTGGTCGGGTCCCTCTGGGCCACCGGGCTGGCTGTGGATAGCGTCGAACCCGAGGAAGATTTTTTCGACCTCGGTGGACACTCTCTCCTGGCCGCCAGGCTCTTCGCACAGATGAACGAACTGCTACAGGTGGAAGCCCCCCTGCGCCTGCTCTTCGACAATCCAACGGTCCGTAGCCTATGTGCCGGTCTATCCAACGGCGATACGGCCGAGGCGGCGCGCCTGGAGCGCACGGCGGAGCTGACCCTCCAGGTCATGGAATCCGAGTAGCGGAAAGGGCTTCCGCACATCAACAGACGCCCAGAAACGGGGCTCCAGCTCAATGAATGGGGTCCCGTGATACGATGAAGGACCTGAAGAATTGGAGTCGGGACGCCCCCTGCGAGCTCGACTCCGAAATCGATCGGTTAGCGAATCTTCCCCCAGGACCAGTCAGGTCACGATAGCGGTAGGCCCACCAAGAGCGAGCCCACCGAACGAGCAAGAGCCCCACCATGATCAGCACGTCGGATCGAATTGATTGCGTTGTCATCGGATACAACGACCTGCCCATGGATGGCGTTCTAGAGAGCGCCGAGGCCTCCCAGAAGCGCTCGCCTGTGTGGAATGAGATGTTGCGCAGCACGGCGCGCTTCCGCGGGGAGCGCCTGCCCTACATGGATGTGCTCAACGCCTGCCTGGAAGAGGCCACCGGCGAGAAACACGAGTACCACGTCTGCAAGTTGCCGGCCCTAGGTGTGTCCTACCTGACGAGCTTCCTTCGCAAGCGTGGGCACCGCAGCGAATCGATTCAGTTTTACAGCGCCGAGAAGGATTATCTGGATCAGCTCCTGGCCCAGAATCCGCGCAGCGTGGCGATCACCACCACGTTCTATGTTGAGGCGGATCCGATTAACGACATCGTAGCCAGAGTGCG
>JBLHLB010000454.1:0-3274 GCA_047618505.1 Planctomycetota bacterium | reverse complement strand
GTACGGACGAAATCGAGGGCATCCTGGCCCAGGCCGGCGCCAGTTGCCCCCTGGGACCTTGCCAGGGTTGTCCCCACCACGATGTGCGCTCCGGCGCCTGCGGTGCCTGAGCAAACAAACTTCACCGCACGCATCCACGCCTTTCGTTCATCGAAGGGCGATTCGAAACCAAACCACAAACCAAATCCGTCGTGAGCGAGCGGGGCCCCACTAGGCCTTCCTCGACCGACAGCTCGGGGCGGCAACGCTCCCGGAGTGTAATCCAATGGCTAAAGAAATCGATTCCGATCTGATCGCCCTGGGGATGATCGAAACGAAGGGCATGGTTGGCGCTATTGAAGCGGCCGACGCCATGTGCAAGGCCGCTAAGGTCACCCTGCTCGGTAAGGAAATCTCCGGCGGCGCCCTCGTCACCGTAATGGTGCGCGGCGAAGTCGGTGCGGTGAAGGCCGCCACGGACGCTGGAGCTGCCGCGGCCCGTCGCGTCGGAGAACTGCATTCCGTGCATGTGATTCCGCGCCCCGCTGGCGAGCTCGAGGATTACCTTCCGGCGATCCCGAAGGACTGATTTCGGTCCGACCACCCCAGGCTTCAACCCCTGGGATAGTCGCTCCGGCAATTGCCCATGAAGACCAGCCTTGAACTGCGCGGTGCCCTCGTCATCGACGAGATGCAGCCGCAATTCGCCGCCACCGTTGCGGCGAACTCCGACGGCTTCTTCCCCGTTGCGGGGGAGAGTGCGTTTTGGCTTGAGGTGCGTCCCGGCATCGTCGTGAACCGCCTGATGGACGTCGCCCTGAAGTCCTGCGACGTCAAGCCGGGGGCGCTCCTCATGGATCGCTCCTACGGCACCATGGAAGTTCACGGTGCAGAACAGGGCCAGGTGCGCGAAGCGAAACGCCAGGTCTTACGGGCTGCGGGGGTTTCAGCTGACGCGGGACTCAAGCCCCACCTGCTGACCCACGAGGTCATCCGCCAGGTGGACGACCACCAGGCCATGCTGATCAATCGCAGTCGCTCTGGCATGCTGTTGCTCGGGCGCGATACCCTCTACACCCTCGAGTGCAATCCTGCGATTTGGGTGCTCCTGGCGGCAAATGAGGCGGAGAAGGCAGCTGGTGTGCGCCTGGTCGGATTGGAGAACAATGGGGCCGTTGGACGCCTGCGCCTGGCCGGCGACGACGCCTCTATCGACGTTGCAGTCGCCGCCATCCAGCGAGTCCTGGCCGATGTTGATGGACGAAACAACAAGGGGCTCGACTGATGTTCCTCGGACGCGTCATAGGCGAGATTTGGGCCACACAAAAGGACGCCACCCTTGAGGGTCGTCGGTTGCTTGTGATTGAACCCCTCGATACACGCCAGGACCCGAGCGCACCAAAAGTTTCGCCCGTGGTCGCCGCGGACACAATCGGAGCCGACACCGGCGAGCATGTCGTCGTTGCCTTCGGCAAGGCCGCACGAGTTGCCTGCGGTGGAGATGGTGACTTGGCCTTCGAGGCCGCCGTCGTCGGAATCGTCGACGACTTCAATATTCCTTCCGCACCAAAGAGCTGGTACGCGGGATCCGAGTCCGCCGGAAAGAATGCCGCCGGAAAGAAGCGTGTTGGAGGCGGGACCTAAAGCTATGCATGTCGCTACCGTAGTCGGCCAAGTCTGGGCCACCCAAAAAGAAGCGACCCTTACGGGCCTGCGACTCCTGGTCGTGCAGCCCTTCGTGCGCGGGGGCGATGGCCTCGACGCGGGCAGCGCGGAGACCATGGTGGCCGTGGATACGATAGGCGCGGGCATCGGAGAGCGCGTGCTTGTAGCTCACGGTCGCGCCGCGCGTCACGCGATCCAAAAGGGTCATGACATCGGCTTTCAGACGGCCATTGTCGCTGTCGTCGATGGGGCCTCCCTAGCGAACGGCGC
This sequence comes from Planctomycetota bacterium, assembly GCA_047618505.1. Classification (GTDB taxonomy): domain Bacteria; phylum Planctomycetota; class UBA1135; order UBA1135; genus JBLHLB01. The sequence goes on along the minus strand of JBLHLB010000454.1, from coordinate 1,360 downwards.
GCATCTGGGTCAAACAGCAGAAGACGATCAAGCTGCGGACTCCTGACGCAGCGGACGCGAGTTCAACATTTCACTTCACCGCAGTGCACCATGCCGCGGTGTTGACCAACAACCAAGCTAGACCCGAAGGCAGTAGCCCGCAGGCATTGAGCGATGAGCCGTAACGACAACAACCCCGAACTGCGCGACGATACCACCGTCGGCCCCTGCATTGGCCTCCTTGAGCTGTGCTCCATTGCGCGCGGTATCGAAGTGGCAGATGCGGTCTTGTGGGAAGCAGACATTGAGCTGCTATTCGCCGAACCGGTGCAGCCCGGCAAGTACGTCCTGCTCCTGACCGGCGGCGTCCAAGACGTGTCCAGCGCCCTGCGGCGTGGAGCGGAATTGGCTGGCAGTGACCTCGTGGATCAACTCTACATCCCCCAGGTTCATCCCCAGGTCGAAGTCGCCCTGCGCCGCAGGGGTGGCAAGATCGACGGTCAGATGGATGCCGTCGGCGTGGTCGAAACCAAGACCGTGGCCTCGGCCATTGTCGCCGCCGACGTGGCGCTCAAGACCGCGACGGTGGACCTCTTTGATCTGCGCGTAGCCAACGGCCTGGGCGGCAAGAGTTTTATTGGCTTGACTGGCGAAGTCAGTGATGTGCGTAGCGCGGTGACGGCCGGCGCGCGCAACGCACAGGAGGCTGGCCAACTCGCCCGCGACGTGGTCATCCCCCGTCCGCACCCGGACTTGGTCCGGCACCTCTAGCTCCCCCGGGGAACCGATCCTTGAGCAACCGTCGACTCTACACCGAAGACTCCGTTCGAGCATTGCGCCCGGGTTCGGAGATCATCCTCGGTGGGGATGCGATGGCGACGCCCGCGGCCCTGGACCTGGCCTTCGTGCGCGGTGTGCGCGTGCGCTGGGACGACGGTAGCGCAGCGAACTCTGGCTGTGATTGCACCAGTGAGCAAGCGCAGACCTGGAAGCACATGCTTGAGAACGACGGCGAATACGTTGTGAAAGTTCAGGACGGACAGGCCCGCGTGTTCCGCCTCACCCCCGATGGTCCCGTGCTGTGTCCGTGACCCTTGGGGGTCACTACAGACAGAGCTCACCACAGAAAGACGATCCAACATGTCTCGCCGATTCCTAACCGCTGAAGACGTTCGCCGAGCCGGCTCGCGTGAGATCCAGGTCGAGCCCGAAACCGTTGTGACTCCCCAGGCTCTCGAGGCTGCACAGGTCGCTGGGGTTAGCATCGTCACGACCGCTGGACCCTGGACGCCAGGCGAGCCCGACCGCGGTCCCGACGCGCGCCGCGCCACGGCAGCCTATCCGCACCTGCCGGAACCTGACGAGGAGCACGGTATCGAGA
>JBLHLB010000453.1:0-3274 GCA_047618505.1 Planctomycetota bacterium | reverse complement strand
CGCCTCACCCGTCGTGCGGCTCTACTTGGCATCGGCCCTGCAGCGCCTGGATCACGACGCCCGCTGGGAAACCCTCGCCGCCCTTTCACAGAAGGGTGATGACGCGGCCGACCAGAACATCCCCTACCTCCTTTGGTACGCCCTGGCGCCCCTGGTGGAATCGGATCCGGAGCGCGCCCTGGCCCTGGGACTCAGTAGTCCCATCGAGAGTCTGCGCAATAACAGCGTGCGCTACTGCGCGACCCTGCCCGCCAGCTTGCCGGGTTTGATCAGCTTGATTCAGACACAGAAGAATGACAGCGAACGCACCTGGATGCTGAGAGTGATTGATGAGGCCCTCGCGGGCGAACGCGGATTGGGTTCGCCGGAGGGCTGGAGCGCGCTCTACGCCGACCTCAGGAAGAGCGACGACCAGGGCATTCGCGAGCGCGCCCTGCGCCTCTCGGTAGTCTTCGGTGACGCTTCGGCCTTCCCCGAATTGCGCCTCATCTTGGCCGATCGCAAGGCCTCCGCGGAGGCCCGCAACGACGCCCTGGCCGCCCTCGTGCGCGGCAAGGACAAGGAAGCCGTAGGCACAATCCTCGAGCTGCTCGGGGATGACGCCATGCGTGGCGCGGCCCTGCGTGCCCTAGCGAGCTTCGATGACAAGCGCGTCGGACCTGCCCTCATCGCCAACTACGCTGGCTACGGTGTTGAAGAGCGCCGCGATGCCCTCAACACCCTTAGCTCCCGCGCGACCTACGCGGACAGCCTGCTCTCCGCAGTCGAGAGCGATGCCATCCCGCGTGCCGACATCGGCGCCTTCGTGCGGCGCAAGCTTGCGAACCTGCGCGACGAAGCTACGGTCCGGCGGGCCGAAGACGTGCTCGGAACCTTCCGCGCCAGTACGGAAGAAACCGTCGCTTCGATTGCAAAGTGGAGCGAGACCCTAACCCCCGAAGTTATCGCCAGTGGTGATCGCGCCATGGGGCGTCAGGTCTACGAACGCACTTGTATGCAGTGCCACACTCTCTTCGGTGAATTCGGCGTGGACGGCGGGAGCCTGGGCCCTGAACTGACGGGCTCGAATCGTCGGGATACGGAATACATCCTCTCCAACATGCTCGACCCCAACCAGGTCATCCCGGCGGACTATCAGACGACGATCGCCTGGCTCTTGGATGGTGGCGTGGTCAGCGGAATTGAACGCGGGCGCACCAACAGCGCGATCACGCTGCAGACGGAGAACGACACCGTTGTCATTGCCCTGGAGGACACGGAAGAAGTCACCCTGAGTCCCCTTTCCACTATGCCGGAGGGTTTGCTCGATCCCCTCAGTGAAGCCGAAGTGATCGACCTGGTGGCCTATCTGCAGGGCGACGAACAGGCCGAGCCGCTTCCGGATACCGACGCCAAGGGCGACCAAACTGCGCTCCTGTTCAACCCTGAAGCCCTGGACGGCTGGAGCGGCGACGAGTCGCTTTGGTCGATCAAGAACGGCGAGATCATTGGCCTCACCCGCGCTGGGATCGCCGAGAACTCGTTCCTGGTGAGCGAGAACTCCTTTGCCAACTTCCGCCTGTCCTTCGAGGTCAAGCTGATCCGCAACGAAGGCAACAGCGGGGTGCAATTCCGCAGCAGCCGCGAAGGCGAGACGAGCGTCTCCGGCTACCAGGCTGACATTGGCAAAGGCTGGTGGGGCAAGCTCTACGAGGAGCACGGTCGCGCGGTACTCAGCGAAGGCGGAGCAGAGGGCTCCGTCAAGACAGCCGGCTGGAACCTCTACATCATCGAAGCGAACGGGCACCACATCCGCACTTGGATCAACGGCAGGTTGTCTGTCGATCTCGAGGATAGCGAAGGGGCGCGCTCCGGCTTCTTCGCTCTGCAACTGCACTCTGGAGGCCCCACAGAGGTCCGTTTCCGTAAATTCAAGCTAACCGTCCTATAGGACAACTGTTGGATCGGGCGCGAAGGAAGCCTCAGTCGGAAGCGGACCCAGAACTTCTTTCGCACTTCCCGAGCTCTGAGGCAGGCCGGCTGTTCGCCTTTCGTAACGGGAGCCAAACCCCCCGGATGCACTCCTCTTGGTGAGTGACGCGATCCGAAGTGTTCCATGGCAAGAGGGAATTAGGCCGAACGAACAGGGAAGGATAAAAAGTGTTAGCAATCACAAAAGAATGGGTCTCAGCAGGTGCCGGGGCTCTAATTAGCGGCGCACTGGCAGTTGTGCTAGTGCAAGCAGCTATCGTCACGAAACCGGGCGATTCATCTGAACTGGAACAGGCGCGCGAAACCGCCCTGCAGGAATCGGCAACAGGCACTGAAGCAGTGTTGGCCTCCGAAGCGCAGCCACGACTGCTGCTTCCAGGCACCACAAGCGAGCCAAGGGGCTCAAGTGAGGGGGCGGATCCGGGGCAGGTCGTCCACACAGATCACCTGAAAGTTGCCGGTGGCAAGGACACGCTGCGTGCTCCCGGCGGGCACCTTTCTGGAGCCCAGGGGCGCGTGGTTGCGGAGCGTGATTCGGGCAAGTCCGTCCAATCGCGGCAGGTCGTCGACGACGTGTCCGCCCAGCCGGACGAACAAGCCACTGGTGAACTTAGTTCGCGCCTTCAACCGCGCTACCGCCCGGACACCACACCTGTGAACGCTGGGTTCGAAGGACCGGAACTACGCTCCGTCGGCGAGGACTTATCCTGGAACGTTCACAGCGTCTTTCAAAACACGGACGGCCCAATGCCGTTCTTCTATGTAGATGATGACACCAAGACACTGATGTTTGGGTTCGGCTGGCGGCACTAAAAAGGTAGAGCCGTTGGACGCGAAGCAGCAGTGGGCACGACCTGCCACCTTTGAGAGACTAGGGAAGGAGCGGCGCGGCGTTCGGGGGAGTCCCCGGACGTCGCGCTTTCTCTTCCTGGTCCCCTTTGGGCTCAGCGCTTGCGGGGTATGCGCCCTGCTCCGGCCCGCAGGACGAAGGCGCGGAGAAGACGTTGTATCGGCAAGCCTGCACCCCCTACGGCGGAGTCGGCAAGAGGTGGAGCAAAGGTCACAATGCAGCCCGAGGCTGAGTCGCGCAGTCCCACAACAGCCCCCTTCTCCCCCAGCTGCACGGGGATGTTTAGGGACTCTGGACTGCCCGGCAGACTCGGGCCCCGAACCGCGAAAGTCCAACGACAAGGGAAGTTCCCCAGGTCTTCGGCGAGCTGCTCCATCCCCGTGGGGACATCGATGAAACGTGCGTCCCGGGCGACGTCCCGGGCGGCCTCTTCAACGCCGCCGGCCATGCTCG
>JBLHLB010000452.1:0-3275 GCA_047618505.1 Planctomycetota bacterium | reverse complement strand
AGGACGAACTCCATCGACTTCGTCTCCACCACAATGTCCAAGGGCCCGATGGCTGTGCCGCTGAAGGGAATATACAAATCGCTGAATTCCCCCGTTCCGTTCTCAAAGTCTCCCACCGTGTAGGTCCACACAACGCGTCCGGTCATCTGCTGCGTGCCGGTGTTCGGGTCGGTGATATCAGGTAACAACCAAACGTCGTCCAGGTCGTAGGTCACTGTCGCTTCTTGGGCCTGAAGACTTGCCCCGGCAAGGCCAAAGGCGACCAAGAGGGAAGCCCCGCCGAGAATCAAATTCGAGAGTGCCAGACGACCAAATCGGTGGGAATTCTGCTGCATGGGGATCGACTCCAAAGGGGGTAATGTGAACCCCTAGGGTACAGCTCGCGCTGGACTGTGCCGCGTGATGGCAGCCTTGTAACGCGGCCACCGGAACAAGCGGTCAGCGCGTCCGGCGCAGCTCCCGTGACCGCAGGCGCTGCAACCCCACAGCTCGTTCATGCCGGCACCGTCGGTGAGCCATACCGGTGCATTGAAGTGCGCTCTCCTCTGGAATTCTGTGGGAGGAAACTCCACTCACCGGCCTGGCGGCGTTATCGCCTCCAACGGTGAGTTGCTACGGGTATCACCTAGAGGTTCCCCGCTAGTGTGGAGCGGACTGGCTATGCGCGTCCTTCCCTAACGCTGCCCCCGGTAGAGACCCTGCCGTGACTTCGAGTCACCCTCAATAGGCAATGGAGCACTTCTTCGAGTTCTTCTTCTGGGGCCTCCATTTCGACGACCTGCTCGAAAAGCCGAGACTATGGTTCCTTCGTCTCTGCGGGCACTCCGAGGAGACGCAGGGGTTTGGGGATTCGATGCTCTGCGCTCTAGTCGGATGCGTTCTTTGGGCGGTCTTGGGAGTCGGAGTATGGGGACTCCTGTACATCTCCTAGCAGTCCGTTGAAAAACAGCAGCTTCTCGGTTGGTCTCCACAAATTGCCTGGCAAGGCGTCGGGTTCTCCGCGTAGCTGTACCTACACGGGTGGTTCCGACAACGCAGCCAGGCGATTTGTGGGGGCCGAGCGAGGAGTTGCTGTTTTTCAACGGGCTGCTAGACGCTCGAAGTGGAACGAGGCGGGCGAGGAAACAGGGCTGAAATCAATGTCGCGCGGGCCCAGATCGACCGGGCAGCGACGACCCCACATCGGCGAGAAGTCAGCGAGACGTGGGCGAGCAACCTAAATTAGGAGGCTTTCACTGACACCCCAGAGCACCTGGGATCAAATCCTATCTCGCGCAGTTCCGTCACGAGTTCGGAGTACCACGTCGCGTGCGCGGGGTCCGCGTCGACCACGTAGATTTCCCCTTCAAACCACTGAACCAGGGCCGCTTCCGCTTCCTCCTTGGTCTTGCCGTGAGCGGTGATGTAGCCGGGGATCTTGGTGGTGTCGGCGTAGGGCTGAATGGTGTCACCTATCTCTAGGCGGTGCCAGGCCAGGCCGATATTCGGGTGCTTCTCCAGACATGTGGAAAGGTCCGGCTGTTGAACGAGTCTGCCAGGGGGCAAGGCGAGAACGCGCCAGGTTGCGTAGCCGCTTTCCCCCGAGACGAGTTGCTCCTGCTCTACCTCACCACGGACGCACCAGCTCAAGTAGGCACGCACCGGATCCAACCCAGAGCCAAAGGGCAGGGTCCCCGCGGTCGTTACGTCGCCGTGGAAACGCGCACCGATCTCGAGGACCTGCAGACCATCTTCGGCCAGCAGGAGATCACCCTTGACCGGGCCCGAAGTGAGCCCAACGGCCCGTGCGGATTGGGCCAGCAGCTCGTAGACCTCGCACGTATCCAGCGGACTCAGGTTCGCTGGGTCATAGCCGCCCATGGGCAAGCGCGTGGGCAGGGGGGTGCTGAACTTCTCAAGCACGCCGGCGGGGTAGAGTTTGCCATCTACGAGGAACCCGTTGACGTCTATAGACGCACCCTCCACATAGGTCTCAACGATCACTGCGCGTTCATCGGGGACGGACGCCAGAGCAATGTCCAAGGTCTCGCGCACATCGTCTCCTCGATCCAACACGCGCACGCCACGACTGCCGGAGCCCCCAAGGGGCTTGACGATGACGCGCTCCTTGGCGCGCATGATCTCGATGATCTGTTCAGCGGTTTCTGCGATCTCGCCCTGGGGCGTTGGTACGCCGGCAAGTACGAAGGCCCGCTTCATTTCCTCCTTGTCCAGGACACAACGCAGGGACTCCGGGCTATTGCAGGGCAACCCAAAGTGTGCGCGCAAGGCATTGACGGCAGCGGACCCGAACTCCGCGCCACAGAGGACCGCAACAACATTCGCCTGGGTCTGAGATGCGATCTCCAGATGGCCATCTACATCGCCACCATCGATCAGATACGTCTCATCGGCAAGTGCCATCCCCGGCGCATTGGGATTCCGATCCGTCACGATCAACCCCATGCCAAGTTCTCTGGCAATCTCAAGGGTACGCAAACCAAGGGGTCCACCACCGATCTTGTAGAGGGTGGGGATTGAGTCGCTATTCCTTTTCTTACTCATGCTGCTTTCCTCGCCACGATCAAACCGGCGCTACGGGCGCGGTCAAGTTCGACGTAGGCACCGCGTGCCACGCCGTAGGTCTTCTGGATCTCAAAGCGCTCTTCGACGAGGGCTAAGAGCGTGGGCGCGTCGTACTCGCGCACGTGGTCGGGTGAGAGCGGTTGGGTTACGTCATTGAAGGGGCCCCTGGCGAGGAAGGGCACCTCAAGCACAAGCACGCCCCCCGGTCGCAACCAAGAATGGATGCCTTCCAGGAAGGCTCTGTCGTCTTGCACGTGCTCCATCGTGTGAACGGATGTCACCATGTCGAAGGAACCCTTTGGTAGATCGAGTTGCATTGCATCTCCTGCGATGAATTCCGCCTGCTCACCGTAGCGTTGCATGCAACGCGCGATCGACTCACCGTCAAGGTCAACCCCCGTCGCCTGCGCCACTTCTCCCAAGAGTGCCGTACCTGCTCCAAGACCACTGGCCACATCCAAGGCGCGCAGTCCCGAGCCCTTCGACTTCAGAATTTCATGCGCAAGGCGATAGGGAAAGAGCGGCGTACCCGCACCGTCCCATCGCTCTGGCCAAAGCGATGCCATATCTCGACGGACCTCGCTGAACTTGACTTCGTCCAGTTCCGGAACCTCGTGGCATGTTTGCACATCGAAGCCTGCCGGATTCGATTCCACGAAGCTCCAGGGGTTCAGTCCATAACGCTCACGCAGAGCGGGGTCCCCAACGAA
>JBLHLB010000451.1:0-3293 GCA_047618505.1 Planctomycetota bacterium | reverse complement strand
AGGGCCTCTCTCACACGATTATTGGTGGAGAAGATATTGTCACCACCTGGTTTGACCAGAGTGGCTACGACAACCACGCTTTCCCCAGTGGCGACAACCCCACCTATGTTCCGGACAGTGGGCTCAACGGTTTGCCCACCGTGGCTTTCGATGCAGCCTCTCTCGAGATCGTGCGCACCATCCAGGACGACTTCACCCTCTTTGCGGTGTTCTCCACGGTGTCTGACTCCGGCCAAGACCCCTCTGGAGGTGGCTGGGTGAGTACGCCGGCGATCTTCGGTGGCGAAGACCCCAATGGCACTGACGACTTCCACCTCGGAGTGAACCAAGGCCAGGGGTTGATGGTGGCACGGGATAGCGACGTCTCAGCGACGACCCTGCTAGATGATGGAGCGCCCCACTCGATTGAAGGTGTTCGGGGCGTGGCCAGCTCCCCCGGTGTCACCATCTACGTCGACAGCGTGTCCGAGATCAATAGTCCCCTGGCGGGTGGAATGGGGTCATTGGACGACTCTAGTATGCTGCAGATCGGCGCTTCGACGCCGATTCAGGGCTTCTTCAAGGGAAACATCTACGAGCTCGTGATCTGGAGCAAAATCCTCGGTTCGGGGGATCGGCTCCAACTCTCGAATTACATCTACGGCAAGTACGGGATTGTGCCTGCGAGGATCCTCTACAACGAAGCGGTTACCCACGGTCGTGAAGTTGCGGGCTTTGGTCGCGATAACTTCCTCGACATCACGAGCGCGGCGGAAGGTCACGGAATCCTAGAGGTGTCCAATCCGTCGGCCCTTACTTCGTCGGGAGATTTCCTCTTCTGGGGGACTGATCTGCCGCGCAACTTCAGCCTGTCCACGGAGGTTCCCGGGGGTGGTCTGACCCATCGCTGGCTGCGCACCTGGGCCTTTACGGAAAGCAACGGGGCCGACGGCAATGGTCTTGGCACTGTTGACCTGCGCTTCAGGTTGAACGGCCTATCTTTGCCAACGGATGCGGGGGAATACGCCGTGCTCTACGACGCGGACCTCGACTTCTCCGATGCGACCGTATTCACCACAGGGGCCACCTACGATCCCATCGAGGAGACCATTACCTTCACGGGCTTCGAGCCCACAGGAGTGGCTTACTTCACCCTGGCATTCGTGCTGCCCTAGCAAGAACTGCTGGCTCCCGATCGGGGGAAGGCAGCGCTTGGATAAGGGTGCAAACGAAAGAGGGTGAAGCAAGTGGCGTCGCGGCCGCTTGCTTCACCCTCTTTTTTTGTCCGCGACGCTAGTTTGCTTCGGGCAGTGGAGTCGGTTCCCTTTTGATGTGGAACAAGCTCGGGTACAGCCAGCGGACCGAGTCCCGAAGATCCTCAAGGATGAGGTACAGAGACGGGACCAGCAGCAGGGAGACCATCGTCGAAAACATTACGCCAAAGGCGAGGGAGACGCACATGGGGATGAGGAATTGGGCCTGCACGCTTTTCTCTAGGATCAGGGGGGTGAGCCCAAAGAAAGTTGTCAAGGAGGTCAGGAGAATTGGCCGGAAGCGAGCCGCTCCCGCACGCCGGGCCGCCTCCGCAACGCTCGCGCCAGCGGCGCGCTGTTGGTTGACGTAGTCCACTAATACGAGGCTGTCGTTGACCACGACTCCTGCCAGGGCCGCCAAGCCCAATACCGAGAGCGTTGAGAAGTCCAAGTCCAGGATCACGTGACCCCAAATAGCGCCGACGGCTCCAAAGGGAATCGCAGACATAATAATCAGGGGCTGCAAGTACGACCGAAAGGGGATCGCCATAAGGGCGAAGATCGCAAAGAGCGCCAGGATGTAGAACTTGCCCATGGCCCCCATGAATTCCGCCTGGTCGCTGCTTTCCCCTTCGAAGGAGGCCTGCATGCCCGGGTAGCGTTGGAGTAGTCCGGGCAGATAGTTCTGCTCCATGCTGGCGATGATGTCCTTGGGACTGACCGTCGGCGTGGAGATCTCCGCAGTGACGTGCACTGTGCGCTGACGATCGTTGCGTTGAATCGTCGAGAAGCCCCGCTGGGGGTGAACCTGGGCCACTTCTGAAAAGGGGACCTGGATGCCGTTCGGTCGCCGGATGCGCATCTGTTCGATGGCAAAGAGGCTGTCTCGTACGGCTTCGGGATAGCGCACCATGACGCGTACATCGTCGCGGCCACGTTGGATGCGCTGGGCTTCTTCGCCATAGAACCCTTGGCGCACCTGGCGAGCCAAGTCGAGTTGCGTAATGCCGAGAGCCTCGGCCTGGGGAAGAAGTTCGAGTACGAGTTCTTGTTTCCCCCCCCGGAAGGAATCGGTGATCTCGCGCATGCCGTCAAAACGGGCAAGTTCGAGTTTGAACTCTTCGGCTGCGAGCTTGAGCAGATTGCTGTCCGGTCCAGAAAGCTGCAGGTCAATCGGCGGTCCATTGGACATCAACGCAGCGTCGAAGTTCACCTCTGCGGCTCCCGCTATTGGTCCCGTGAGCTCAGCCCAGCGCTCGTTCAAGTCCGTTGCGCTGATTTCGCGTCCCTCCGCGGGGGAGAGTTCGATTACGACTTCGCCAAACTCCGGCCCGCGGATGTCGCCGCCACCGAAGGTCTGCTGCTTCTGGGACAGGTAGGGCTGTTCCCCGACAGAGGCCATGTAGTGGACGAAGTAAGCCTCTTCGCTTCCAGCGTTTGCCCCGTCGACTTCCTCAATGAGCGTGGCAGCAGCGGCTTCAATTTGAGCCACGGCCTCGCGCGTGACACGTACGGAGCTACCCTGGGGCATGCGCACCTGGGCCGCGATGATGTCGCCTTCAATCTCCGGGAAGAAGGAGCTGCTCAACCAGCCCGCTTGCACCGCCCCAAGGGTAACGAGCAAGCTAGCGATGGCGACGGCAACGGTTGTGTAGCGCCAGGCCAAGGCGGTCTCAAGTAGGGGTTGGTAGAGGCGTTTGGCGACCCATTGCAGCCCGCCGGTGAAGAGGGATTGGAAGCGCACCCACCAGGAGAAGGGCGGGTACTTCGCAAGCCGCTCCATCCATCCCTCTTCGTGAGCCAGGTGAGCCGGCAGGATCAACTGCGACTCGACTAGGGAGAAGAGCAGGGCGGGGATGACCACCATGGGGACGACGGCGAAGAACTTGCCGGTGACCGTGGGCAGGAAGACAATAGGCAGGAATGCCACGATCGTTGTCAAAACCGCGAATACCACGGGGATAGCCACGGCGCGAACTCCGCGCTTCGCGCCCTCGGAACCGGAGTGCCCGCGCAGGTGTTCCGAGTGCACGGATTCACCCACCACAATCGCGTCGTCGA
>JBLHLB010000450.1:0-3298 GCA_047618505.1 Planctomycetota bacterium | reverse complement strand
CCGTCATCGTCCTGAACCTCTTTCCACGGACCCTTGTAGATGACCGCTTCGTTGTGCTCGAGGCACTCGCCTTCCTTGCCCTTGTAGGCGACCACGGTCATGGAGCGGAACTCGATGCCTTCGACGATGGCCCAGGGCTCTGATTGGTAGGCGGCGATCTCGATTCCAAAGAGGCCGGCGTCGGCGAAGGCCTGGAGGAAGCGATCCTCGCGCATGGCGCCGGAGATGCAGCCGGACCACAGTTCGGGATTGTTCTGCAGGTGCTCGGGGACGTCCTCATCGCTGACGATGTCGGATATGGCGCAGCGGCCGCCGCGCTTCAGGACGCGGTGGATCTCGCGGAACATGGTCTCCTTCTCCTCGTTACCCACGAGGTTCAAGACGCAGTTGGAAAGCACGAGGTCCACCGATTCGGTTGCAACCAGGGGAGCATCCTTGCGCAGTCGAGCCTCCTCAGCCTGCAGGGCGACAAGACCATCCGTGCTGCTGACGGGGTTCGACTTGAGCCACTCACCCAGGGCGTCGCGATCGAGAGCCAGGTCCTGGATCAAGCCGTGCCTGAACTCGACGTTACTCCAGCCAATGCTCTCGCCGATGGCGGGGGCGTGTTCACGCGAGAGGGCCAGCATGTCGGCCGTCGTGTCGATGCCGATGACCTTGCCCTCGGCGCCGACGAGCTGGCTCGCCATGAAGCAGATCTTGCCCGCGCCGGAACCGAGATCGACCACCACATCTCCCTTCTGCACGAAGCGCGAGGGGTCACCGCAGCCGTAGTCGCGGTCGATGATCACCTGGGGCAGGACCTCCAACAATGAGGCGTCGTAGTCGACGGGGCAGCAGAGCTCGGGAACGACGTCGCGGGCACCTTCGGAGTAGCGGCTAGTGACGACGTCGTGGACGTCCATGGTCGAGGATTGATCGGCAGACATGGAATCGAAGTGGGGGCGTGAATGGGGGGGTGGGGCGCGCCGGGCACAGCGCGGCCGCACATCCTGGCGCGAATGCGACGTGAGTGCGAGCTGGTACCGACTTTGGGACCGAGTTTAGGACAGAGGATAGGCCCGATTTCCCGCCCGAGTTTGGGACGGGCAATGGCCGCATTTTGCCCGATCCGGGCTAGCCTGGGGATGTGCGTTCCCAAGCTCTCTCCTTGCTCCTACTGGTCGTCCTTGTCCCCATGGCCCTAGCCCAGGAGGCGAAGGAGCCGGAAGTACCCTTTCTTGAGGCCGGAGAGCGCCTCCTCGGGGGGGTGACTACGCGCTGCGGGGATGTAGACAAGCAGTGGATCCTGGAGGTCAATGGTGGCGGGCTCGCAGCGGGCGACTTCAATGGGGACGGGCTGCACGATTTGGTGGTCGTGGATGGCTCGACGGTGGCTGCGGCCACGGCCGGCGAGCCCGGTGGGGCGCCGCGCCTCTTTCTCCAGGGGAAAGAGGGCAAACTCGCTCCGGGGGAGGGGGATTGGGCCATGGCCGGTGGCCGCTTTGGCATGGGGGCTGCCGCCGCAGACCTGGAGGGCGACGGCGATCTGGACCTCCTGGTAACGGAGTGGGGTCGGGATCGGCTCTTTAGGAACGAAGCGCAGACGGGCTTCGAAGAGGTCACCGAAGGCAGTGGGCTCGTGGGTGACGCCTGGGGGACGAGTGCGGCCTTCTTCGACCTGGAGGGTGACGGAGATCTGGATCTTGCCGTCGTCAACTACCTGCACTTTGATCCGACCAAGATCGCCTCGAGGGAGGACGCCGCTTGCCGCTGGAAAGGGTTGGCGGTTCTCTGTGGGCCGGAGGGAATGCAGCCCCAGAACGATCAGCTCTATCGCAATCGGGGCGACGGGACTTTCGAAGAGATCACAGCCAGCGCCGGTTTCACGCCTCGCGCGGCGGCCTTTGGTCTAGGCATTACAACCCTCGACATCGATCTCGACGGTGACACGGATCTCTACGTCACGAATGACTCCACACCCAACCATCTTTGGCGGAACGAAGGTAACGCTTCGCTCAAGGAAGTCGGGCTGCGCAGCGGTGTTGCCCTGGATTCAAATGGAAAGGAACAGGCGGGCATGGGCATCGCCGTGGGGGACTTGAACGAAGATGGGCGAGAGGACCTGTTTTGCACGAATTTCTCCGGTGAGGCCAACGCTCTCTATCTGTCGACACCCCGTGGACGATTCCGCGAGCGCGCGTCACCGGGGGGCATAGGTGGTCCGAGTGTTCCTCTGCTCGGCTGGGGAACGGTTGCCTTGGATACCGACCTGGATGGCGATTTAGACCTCGCCGTTGTCAACGGACATGTCTACCCACAGGCGGCGGAAGCCGGTACGGACACATCCTACGCTCAGCTGGATTTCCTCTATCGAAACTCGGGCAGTGCGCGCTTCGAATCGCAGTCCCTCTCTGGCGCGGAGGCCGGAGTCTCGCGCGCCTTGACTTGGATAGATCTCGGTGCGAACGGCAGTCTCGACCTCGTCACGATTACCTTGGACGGTCCAGTGCGCGTCCTTGAAAACCAAGTGTCCCCAGGTGTTGACGGCCACTGGCTTTCCGTGCGACTTGTGGACGGAGAGTCTAAGAACCGTGACGGTCTCGGCGCCCGCGTCGTCGTCGAGTTGGATGGCCGGGAACTCACGCGGGAAGTGCGCACGGCCGGCGGTTTTCAGGCCAGCATTCCTGCCCAGGCCTACTTTGGCTTGGGCTCCGCCGAGGCGGTTAACTTTGTCGTTTTCTGGCCGGATGGAAGCCGGACGCGGCGTGAGAATGTGGCGCTGGACCGCCACCATGTGATCGAAAAAGAAGCGGAGGAAGACCGGTGAAGATCCTGCGTGAACTCCATCTGTTTGCTCTCTGGGGCCTGTCGGCAGCTGCCGTTTCTCTTGGTGCTTTAACTCCTCTGGCGCAGTCGTCCGCGGTCCAACAGGATGCTGGGGCGCAGCCGGATGCTGCCGCGAAACAAGCTCAACCCCAGGTCCTCACCCCGGCTCAATTGCCGCAGGCGGCGCCCGGCACATGGGATGGGTTCTTCGATCCCGCAGGTTTTTCTGAGCGCGTGGCGGCCCTGGATCGCACAGCAATGGCTGCACTGGAGGAGGGCGAAGCGGCTTACCGCAAGGCGGACTTTCCACTCGCCGTGGCGTCACTGAACCGGGCGCTCGTGGCAAGCCCGGATCTGCCCCCCGCGTGGCTTGTGTTGGGGACAACCTACTTCCGCATGCAGCGTTATTCCGATGGGCGCGACTCCTACGAGCGTTTCCTTGGTGTCGCGCCCGGCGAATCCTGGCGAACCCAGGGACTGGCCCATTGCT
>JBLHLB010000449.1:0-3303 GCA_047618505.1 Planctomycetota bacterium | reverse complement strand
GAGCCTGGGCAAGGACTTCCGGCCGCCCAGCAGCGGTGGCGAGGTCGGTCCGAACTACAAGCAACTGTTCCAGCACGTGCACGACGTCCTGGGCAACCTTGAGATGATCTTCCCCGCTTTCGAAGGACAGGGCTATGAGCTCGTAGGCCTTGGTTGGCATCAAGGTTGGAACGATCGCGTCAACCAGGCTTTCAACGACGAGTACGAGGAGAACCTGGCCAACTTCATCCGCGATGCCAGGAAGGAGCTGAATGTCGCGGGGCTGCCGTTCGTGATTGCCGAGACCGGGATGAGCGGCCACGAGGAAGCGCACCCCAGGGCCTTGTCGCTCATGCGTGCGCAGGCTGCCGTGGCGAAGCGCGAGGAGTTTAAGGGCAACGTCGCCTTCGTCGGAACAAAGGATTTCTACCGTCCGCCGGAAGTCTCGCCGTCCGGCCAAAGCTATCACTGGAACAGCAACGCAGAGACCTACTGCTTGATCGGCCGCTCGATGGGCAAGGCAATGATCGAGCTGGCTGCTGCGAACAAATAGTCGATACCGAGTCGCTGTGCCTCCTGAAGAAATTGTCAACGTCTCCAGGTTAGGGCGTTGGTGCATGATTCCGATTGAGTCACCATGTCCCCCGCCCTCGGCGGATTCAGCGACTGTCAGCGACCGACTTCGGTCGTCCTTAGCTTGGCATCCTGTTGAGGACCTTGCAGCCGAGAGCGACCTCAGTCCGCTGCGCAGCTAGACCTTTGGCGTGGAGCCGGTCGCCAAGCATCATCTTGTACCGAATGAAGGCGTTCTCAAGCGTGCTTGGGAGCAAGCGCAAGGGTACTTCCCTCGTCCATTGTTAGACAGGTCGCGCAACGGCAAAGAGCACGGAGACGCCCTCGGCCGTGAAGACGGTCCTTAGGCTTTAGCTTGCTGGTTACAAGGCCCGCCTGTATCGCCGGTGTCCTGACAACACCTCCGAAATTCAGTGATCCGTGCGGGCGGCAGAAGCTGTAGTCGCAGCGAAGCAGTAGCGTTGGTGCACAATGCGAAATTGGGCGTATTTCCCCTACCCAACTGGCTTGGTCTCGAATCGCCACTGATCTGGGGTGCCCGATCGTCATCAGACGGTTCAGCAGTTTGCACGCAACGGCCGCGTCTGTTTGATGAGCCTCCCAAGTTGGTGATCGAAGGCGATCACCAAGGGCTGTCTTGTACCTGAAGAACGTGTTCCCTACACGGCTTAGATGATGGAGGCCCGACTCCTTCTTTCAGCGTCTACGACCGACTCGTTCCACGCGGCGTATGGCCTTGTCTCTTGACGGGGTTCGAGGCTTGCGACGGTCTACTACCGCTGCCTTCGTTGGCGGAACAGCGACATTCTTGCCGCGAGCTTCCGCACCATGTAGACGCCTCTTGTGTCATTGGCTGCATCGCCCGTGACACTCCTGATCTTGCCGGCAGTGGCTTCGATCAGTTCAACGCCCGTGACAGAGTCCTCCGAACCATTGTCAGTTCGAATCTGCGTAACGATGACATCTGCGGGATCGACGCCTAGATGCAGTGTTCCCCAGCCGCGCTTTTCCCTAGCGCCATGTTTCGCGGCGGTCCATTTGCCCTTTCCGACGAATGACAGACCTGGACTATCTACTTTCAAGCGAGCGCCTTGTCGGCGCTGTGGGGCGTCTATCTAGACGCTGAACGGCCGTGCCCGACGGGAGTGTGTCGTGTGATCCGAAGCCTCCAGGCCAAGGCCAATGAGTTCAAGCAGAGAGCGTAGGAATCCCTCAGATTGACACGGGGGCAATTGAAAGTGGAGGCGGAGCGTCAGGGCAGTCTCGATGGCCAGGTCGGAGTAACTCTGCGGGGCCCCGTGTCGGCCAGTGGGTCTCGAATTCCAGCCTTCCACTGGTGGATATGGCCCAAAAGGTCTTGCCGAACTCCTGACAGGATGCCGGCGTCGCTTCCTCCTCATCATTCTAGTGAAGCCTTGCAGCACGATGCTGCCCCGCCTGGGTTCTCAATGAGCCTTCATTCCTCGATTAGGCTGGCTGCTCTCCGTTTGGCTTCGCTCCTCAATTGACACCAGCCATGGTCGCCGGGGTATGATCTGGACGTAAGCACCCTACACCACCAGGGCTTATGCACGTTTATTCACAGGCGATGAGCGAGGTACCCCTGGACCGTCTAATACAACCCTTGTGATACCTCATGCCCCAGGACCGTTTCGGTGGAGTTCCGAACCGGCGCGCTTTTCTTAGCAAGAGCGCCTTGGCCGGATTGGGTCTGTTTCAGCTTCAAGGCGTCCGCGCATGGGGTGGTAGCCAATGGCTCCAAGGCGCTTCATCCGGTGGCGGCCAGACGCCTCTGCCGCGTGCGAAAGCGCTGATTCATATCTTCCTGCCCGGGGGGATGGCTCATCAGGATACGTTCGATCCCAAGCCCTACGCGCCGGTGGAGTACCGCGGCGATCTTGAGGTGATCAATACTTCGATCGCGGGTGTGCGCTTTGCGAAGCGCTTGCAGCACACGGCAAAGATCGCAGATAAGCTAACGGTTATTCGTTCGTTCAATCATGGGGAGGCGGCGCACGAGCGTGGGCAGCACAATATGCTCACCTGCTATAGGCCCAACCCCGCTGTGGTCTACCCCAGCATGGGCAGCGTCATCGCCCATGAACTGGGCGTGCGCGAGAGTTTGCCGCCCTATGTTTGGATTCCGACGAGCCCCAACGCCTTTGGGGGGTCGGGGTTCCTTTCGGCATCCTACGCACCCTTCACGATCGGATCGGAACCATCGGCTAATGGTTACGGAGTACGCGACCTGAATAGCCCCGGCGGTATTGACGGCGATCGTGTCGCGCGGCGTCGAGCCATGCTCGAACAAGTCAACGCTCACTTTGGACGTCACGAGGAAGGCGATGGCCTGGCGGCGATGGACGATTTCTACCGCCATGCCTTTGAGATGCTCTCTTCGGAAAGTGCCCGGGCCGCCTTTGATCTGAACGCCGAGGAGGCTTCCCTCCGTGATGAGTACGGTCGCAATGCTGCCGGGCAGCGCTTACTCCTCGCTCGGCGTCTGGTTGAGTCGGGGGTGCGTTATGCGACAGTGACCTACGGCGGTTGGGACATGCACCAGAACATCCAGGCCGGTCTCGACCGTCAAATGCCAAATCTCGATCGCGCCTTCGCGGCGCTGATTCGCGATCTTGACCGACGTGGCTTACTCGACTCTACTTTGGTTCTCATGACGAGCGAGTTCGGGCGCACACCGCGGCTCAATAATGAAGGTGGACGCGATCACTGGCCTGGAGTCTTCAGCGTGGT
>JBLHLB010000448.1:0-3310 GCA_047618505.1 Planctomycetota bacterium | reverse complement strand
CCCGGGCAAGACGAGGGCTATGGGGCCGACTTGGTCGAGGGTGGCGGAGAGGATTGGCCCTTGGCGACCTACCTTTCGGATGCACGCCGCGTTCCGCGCACGACCCCCGTGGGGCACGTCATCGCCGTGAGCATCGCCGGCTTCTCCCTCGATGTGTCCTACGTGGGGCCAGACGAGGGTATCGCTAACCCCCAAGTTAAATCAGAACCACAGGGCGCCCTACTCCTACCCGTGGGTGAGCCGGATCGACCCGGCGGCGCCATGGAGCTGTCCCTGCGCATTCTGCGTGTACGAAGCGTGCTGAACAGCTTGACCGGCGAGACCGTGCAGATTCTTGAGGTCGATACTCCTGGCCGCCCCATGGATCTCTTCGTCAGTCCCTGGCAGTTGACGGAAGCGGGCTTGCCCAAGCCACGAATGGGTTGGCGCATCGAAGGCGCGTTCCTCTTTACAGGTCGCGTCTCTGGCGGATTGCCATCACCCCAGAGACGCGCCGGCGGAACTTTCGGATGAGGTTCAGTGCGCGCTGGGAGCGATGGCGTCGGCGATAGCCATGCTTACCTGAGCTCCGACTCCGGCAGCCAAGACGACCCGGACCTCGACGCCGATTCGGCGATGGTGGTAGACGAATTCCAGGCCTGCTCCGCGCACTACCGACAGGCGCTTGAGACTGCCCGTGATGTGCTCCGCGAGTTCCTTTTCCGCCAAGGCCGCGTCGAATTCAAGAGCATCCACCTCGCTGTCCCAGAGGGTTCGAAGAACGAGCACACGCCCCTCTCCTTGGCCGATCAGAGCCCAACTATCACCGCCCCAGCCCTTGACTGCCTTGCAGGAATAACTAGCGCCAAGGATACCCATTTGCCCTTTGGGTGGTTTCCGAGCTTTCATCGGTTCCACAAAGAAGTTGAGTTGTAGCTCTCCGAATGTGTCCTGCATCAACAACGTAGAGCCAGCGGGCAAGGCCGCTAGATCAAGGGTAACCTCCTGTGGTGCATCCACTTTATCCTCAAGCCAATAGGCCGACGGATGCAACACTTGTTCGCTGGAGAGCGGCGGTTGCTCGAAGCCTCGATTGAGGTCTTCCACCGGCGGCATTGTCATCGTCGCCTTGAGGATACTATCGGTGCGCGCAAGGAACGCGGAGCCGCGCAAGTAGGCACCCAAGAGTGTCTTGGTGAGGAACACCGGCGTGCGCTCAAGAACGTCGGCGCCGATCTCCTCGGCCTCCCGTAGGTCCGCCATGGTGAGCCCACCGTCCGGGCTCTGCAGTTGTTCCATGGCCCATCGATTTCCAACCGCGGTAGCCGACCCCTCGATGACCGCTTGGTAGGCCCAAAGGACGTCGCTGTTGCCCTCGCGTGCCGTCATTCCGGCGTCCAGGTCGTAGTGCTGGTCGTCGAGGGCATGGGTTAGCTCGTGGGCCAGGATGACCTTGGCAAGCCCAGATCCGACCAGGCTTTCCATCAGGCTGAAGGTATCCGTGGCCGGGTCATAGAATCCGCCAACTTGGGATTCGATGAGCTCATTTTGGAGGGCCAATAGATCCGTGTCCGCTGGCAGCAGCCCCATCAACTTAACCACGGTGTCGATCGCTTCGAGCTCGCCAGGGGGCAGGCTATCCTCCAACTGAACCTTCATGTAGGCCTGGAGGTCCTCGACGCTGGCCACCCGCAGTCCCACGGGTCGAAGGAATTCGAGACCACGCAGGGCCTCGACCTGGGGGATGATCTCGTCTACGGCCGCACGCAGGGAGGGATCGACTTCTTGGTCGGTCAGCGCCTTGGCGTCCTGGCCATCCAAGCCATGCAGGAGGGCCAAGGGCAGCAACAAAGCTGAAACAGAGAGGCGGAGCATCATCGTCGGGGGTCTGGGGATCTGGGTGCGTGAGTCGCCCATCCTAGGACGAAGGGGAATGGATCCCAGGGCCATCCGCGACCATCCCGGGTGATCTAGGGCCATCGGAGGGGCGGGCTTTGTTGCGGGCCCCCCTGGAGCCCGCTACCCTCTTCCTGCCACCGAACAACAGGGGGGCTGGAGATGTCGCACCCTGGGGGTTGGCCCCTGCCACGACTTGATGGCGCCATCCCCTCCCTGCCCCCCTTAGACCATCGAGCGCGGCCCTAGCCGGTCGCCCTGCCATTCGCATGTCGAAAGAAAAGCAGCAGTGGGGAAGCCGTCTGGGAGTAATCCTGGCCGTTTCCGGTTCCGCCGTCGGCCTTGGAAACTTCCTCAGGTTCCCCGGGCAAGCAGCACAAAACGGCGGAGGGGCTTTCATGATCCCCTACTTCATCGCCCTGTTGCTGCTCGGGATTCCGATCGGTTGGGCGGAGTGGACCATGGGTCGCTATGGCGGCCGCAAGGGCTTCCACTCGGCGCCGGCCATCATGGGCGTCTGGGGTAAGGGCTCGATGGCGCGCTACATGGGCGCCTTTGGAGTGCTGATCCCGCTGGTGGTGTATTTCTACTATGTGATGATCGAGTCCTGGTGCTTGTCCTACGCCTACAGCTATGCAACGGGCAATGTGGGCATTGAGGCAGGCGCGGTAGTCAGCGAACAGGTCACGCAGTCGGGTGATTTCTTTGGCGCCGTAAGCGGAAGCAGCAGCAACGGCTTCATGCAGGACGGATCCATCAGCAGCACCGTTTGGTTCTGGCTGATCACTTCCGCCATCAACATCTACTTCATCTTCAAGGGCCTCACGGGGGGCATCGAGAAGTTCTGTCGCCTGGCGATGCCCGTCATGGCGATCTGCGCCTTCATCGTGCTCGTGCGGGTCTTGACCCTGGGGACACCGGACCCCGCCCTGCCCGACCAAAACGTGGCCGCTGGCTTGAACTTCATGTGGAACCCGGATTGGGATGCGCTGATGGTGCCCAAGACCTGGCTCGCCGCCGCAGGCCAGATCTTCTTCAGCCTCTCGGTCGGTTTTGGCGTGATCATCAACTACTCCTCTTACATGCGTAAGAAGGACGACGTTGTGCTCTCTGGCCTGACTGCCGCGTCCACCAACGAGTTCTTCGAAGTCGCCCTCGGCGGCATGATTACCCTGACGGCAAGTGTGATTTTCCTGGGCGTCACGGCTACTGCGGCCAACACAGGCGGAACCTTCAGCACGGGCTTCACGGCCCTGCCCGTCGTCTTCGCGCACATGCCCCTGGGCAACGCCTTCGGAGCGCTTTGGTTCTTCATGCTGTTCCTTGCGGCGATCACCAGTTCGCTCTCGATGCTGCAACCGACCAAGGCCTTCTTCGAAGAGGCCCTGGGCATAACGCGAGGTCAGTCGACGGTCCTGGTCGCGAGCCTGTGCCT
>JBLHLB010000447.1:0-3334 GCA_047618505.1 Planctomycetota bacterium | reverse complement strand
CCTCGCCAATATCGGGGAGCTTGAACTCCAGCGTCTCGCCACCGGAAGCGACGGGTGCTTCGGCAACAGGAGCTGCGGGCGCGGGACTCGCCGCCGGAGCTGCCGCCGGAGCTGCCGCCGGAGCTGCAGCCGGGGCAGCCGGGCCGCCCGAGCCGTCAAGGACGAAGATCACATTCCCAACGGGAACGACATCTCCCTCACCCGCGAGGATGCTGGAGATCTTGCCCGCCTGGGGTGCGGGAATTTCGACCGTCGCCTTGTCCGTCATCACTTCGACGACGGGCTGGTGCTCGCTCACGATGTCGCCTTCGGCGACAAGCCACTTCACGATCTCGCCCTCGGCGATGCCTTCCCCGATGTCGGGTAGTTTGAACTCAAGTGCCATTGAAATTTCGCGCTGGTGCTGTGTTGGTGCCTGAGTCGGCTTAGTAGCTGTGGACAAATTCGATCGCATCGAGCACACGCCGTTGATCCGGCAAGTAGTGGTGCTCAAGCGTATTCGGGAAGGGGGTGTCGAAGCCCGTCACGCGACGGATCGGGGCCTCCATGTATTCGATTGCGTTCTCGGCGATGATCGCGCTGATCTCTCCGCCCAGACCGCAGAAGCGCGGAGCTTCGTGGACAACGACAACGCGGCCCGTGGACTTGGCCGCATCGATCACAGACTCCTCGTCCAGGGGTAGCAGCGTACGCAAATCGACGATGCGCGTGTCGATGCCCTGCTCGGCTGCTTTCGCCGCCGCCTGTTCGCATACGGGAACCATGGCGCCGTAGCAGAAGACGGTAACGTCCTTACCGTCGCGAACCTCACGCACGGTCGAGAGGTCAACCGTGTAGCTGCCTTCAGGTACGTCGCCCTTGACCGCTCGATAGAGGGCCTTGGGCTCCAGAAACAAGACCGGGTCAGGGTCCTGGATGGAGGCGATCAGGAGCCCCTTGGCGTCGTGGGGCGTCGAGGGAACCACGACCTTCAAGCCCGGGGTGTGGCAGAAGTACGCTTCGCCCGACTGGCTGTGGTACAGGCCGCCGCGGATTCCGCCGCCAAAGGGCGTGCGGATCACCAGGGGCGCCGTGTACTGGCCACCGGAGCGATAGCGCAGCTTTGCCGCCTCACTCACGATCTGGTCGAAGGCCGGGAAGATGAAGTCCTGGAACTGGATCTCCGCCACGGGCTTGAGGCCATTCATGGCCATGCCAATTGCGGCACCAACGATTCCGTCCTCGGAAAGGGGCGTGTCGAAACAACGATCCTCGCCAAACTCAGCTTGAAGTCCTTCGGTGGTCAGGAAGACCCCGCCTTTCTTGCCGACATCCTCGCCGAACACGAGGACGCTGTCGTCCTCACGCATGGATGTCGCGAGGCCGTCGGTGATCGCCTGGAGTAGCGTCAAAGTCGCCATGGTCAATTCGTCTCTTGCGGCGCCACAGGGCGCAGTCTTGGGTGGGTGTTCGTTGGGTCCGTGGGGCTGGTTGGCCCCGGGGGTCGCAATGCCTCTA
Organism: Planctomycetota bacterium; assembly: GCA_047618505.1. GTDB lineage: Bacteria > Planctomycetota > UBA1135 > UBA1135 > JBLHLB01. The sequence goes on along the minus strand of JBLHLB010000447.1, from coordinate 1,837 downwards.
TCGAGGCCAACCCCAAAGGGTCAATCAGAGGGGGAATTCGCCGTCGCCGGCATCGGCATCGCCCTTGCGTTTCGCGAGCTCGAAGATCTCCTGCCCCTGGCGCCGGATGTGGTCCGGCATCTCGGCGTAGACATCACTGAAGATCGTCTCCAGGCCCGGCATCGCCACGGCCTGGGCCTCCTTGGCAGCAGCGGCGACTTCGGCGGTGGCCTCAGCGCGCATGGTCTCGCCCTTCGCCTCGTCCCAGAGTCCCGCCGCGCTGAGGAATTGCTCAAAACGCGGGACGGGGTCCTTGCTGCGCCAGTAGTCGAATTCCTCCTTGGGCACGTAACGTGAAGGGTCATCCGAAGTGGAGTGCCCGCCCATTCGGAAGGTCACGGCTTCGATCAGGGTCGGCCCACCTCCGCTGCGGGCGCGCTCCACGGCCTCCACGGTGACCTTGCGCATGGCCAGGAGATCGTTGCCATCCACGGTAATGCCAGGCATCCCGTAGGCACGAGCCTTGATGGCGTAGCCATCCGACGCCGTCTGGGCTGACGCAGGCATCGAAATGGCATAGCCGTTGTTCTGACACAGGAACACGACCGGTGCTTTCCAGACACCGGCAAAGTTCAAGCCGGAGTGGAAGCCGAGAGTCGAGGTGCTGCCGTCGCCGAAACTCGCCAGGGCGACGGTGTCTTCGCCGCGTTGCTTGGCTGCGAAGGCGGCGCCCACCGCCTGGGGAATTTGCGTACCCAGGGGCGACGAGATCGAACAGAAGTGAATCGGCTCCGTGAAGGAAAAGTGCACCGGCATCTGCCGCCCCTTGGCGCTGTCCGACGCGTTGCCGAACATGTTGTGCATCATCTCCACCGGCTTGACGCCGTGATAGAGCGCCATTCCGAAGTCACGATAGCTCGGGAAGATCCAGTCGTCCTTGCGCAGGGCACTGGCCGCCCCCACCTGGCAAGCTTCGATGCCCTCGTTGGGAATCGAAAACCCGATTCGCCCAGAACGCTGCAGCTTCAAGCAGATCTGGTCAAAGGCACGCACAAGCAACATCGAGCGGTAGCAGTGCAACAGCTCGTCCTCGGACAGGCCGGGGTCGTAGCCATTGACACCACCTTTGGCGTCTATGACTTCGATGGGTTTCTCGGTCTTCGTCATGCTCGTGTGAAGTTTGCCTTGCCCTTAGTTGGCACTCGGCTTGGTGTCGGCGTCGCGCTGCTCGCGGACCATGCGTTCGAAGAAGAATTCGCCTGCCCGGTAGCTTGACCGAACGAGGGGATTGGAAGCCACATAGCGGAAGCCCATCGACTCCCCCAGTACTTGGTATTCGGCGAATCGCTCCGGTGTGATCCACTCTCGGACCGGAGCGTGATTGGGGGTCGGCCGCAGGTATTGGCCAATGGTCAGGAAATCCACACCGGCACCGCGAAGGCTCTCGAGCGATGCGATGACCTCGTCCGTAGTCTCGCCCAGACCCACCATCAGAGATGACTTAGTGAAGACCTCAGGCGCCAACGCCTTGGCCTCTCGCAGGGTGTCCAAGGAGCGTTCGAATGAGCAACGCGGATCTCGAATCTTGCGCTGCAGACGATCGACGACCTCGACGTTGTGGGCCAGCACATCCGGGCGCGCCACCATCAGGGTTTCGAGGTTCTGACCACGGTAGTCCGGGATCAGTGTCTCGACCACGGTGGGTGATTCGTTGCGCGCCGAATGCGACCTAATCTCGCGCACGCAGGCGGCGTAGTGAGCAGCTCCGCCATCGGGTAGATCGTCACGATCCACGCTGGTAATCACGACGTAGCTGACCTGCAGCTCGGCCACCGCATACCCCACGTGGGCGGGCTCA
>JBLHLB010000446.1:0-3344 GCA_047618505.1 Planctomycetota bacterium | reverse complement strand
AAGTCACAACCGGGCCATGATCGCACCGCGTCCAACGTGCGTCGCTGTCTCGCCGGCTCCAATGTGCTTGCCAGCCACACTGATTGCGATCGTGTTCAGGATCCCTATTCCCTGCGTTGCATCCCCCAGGTCCACGGCGCCTTCAAGGCGGCCTTGGCCCACGTCGACGAGGTCATGCTGCCGGAATGGAACGCGGTTACGGACAACCCGATTCTGTTCCCGGATACGGGTGAGGTGATCAGCGCGGGGCAGTTCCATGGGCAGCCGATTTCCATGGTGATGGACTACCTCGGGCTTGCGCTTTGCACCGTTGCGAACATCTCCGAGCGGCGCATCGAACAGCTCGTGAACCCAGATCTTTCGCGCCTGCCGTCTTTCCTGGCAAAGGATCCCGGGCTCAACTCCGGCATGATGATCGCGCAGGTGACTGCCGCTGCTCTGGCCAGCGAGAACAAGGTTTGGGCACACCCGGCCTCGGTGGATACGGTGCCCACGAGCGCCAACCAGGAGGATCACGTTTCCATGGGACCCACTGCTGCGCGCAAGGCCCGGGCGATCGTGACCAATGCTGAGCGCGTCGTCGCAATCGAGTTCCTATGCGCCTGCCAAGCCCGCGAATTCCACCCCGAAGTTGCGCCCGGCCCCGGTGCCCAGGCAGCCCACGATGTGCTGCGAAAGTACATCACGCCTATGGACGCGGACCGCTACCTCCATCCCGATCTCGTCAAGGCCTGGGAGCTGATCCGAGGCGATGAAGTTCTCAGGGCCGTCGAAGCAAGTATTGGGGCACTTGAGGCATAGGCTCGTAGCCCGCCCTTAGGTCTTCGCGTCGCCGCAATTCGCGGATGACACTGCGCGCAAACTCCCTGTGGGCGCGCGTCGTCGGGTGGATGTCATCCCAGAAGACAAAGCCCGCTTCTTTCGGGTCCACGGTGCTCCCCTGGAGGGCGGCATCGGTTGCGTTGACGAACCCAAAGCCCTCGGGATCCGCGACGACATCCGTCAGGATCGAGAAGGCGTCGATCTCGACCAGGTCCACGTTGAAGATCGACTCGATCTCTAGGGTCGCGCTGAGCAAGGCCGCGTTGAAGGCTTCGCTCAAGAGCCTGGCCGCAAGCGTCGCGGTCGGATCCCCGAGGCCGTTCACTCGTGGTGTCAGGCTCAGGTCCGGCAGGTTGACGATGAGGACGTCCTCCGCGCCCGCTCCCAGGAGCAGGATGATCGAATCCGACAGGTTGGTGATGGCCTCACCGATGATAGCCGTGGGGTCCTGGGTGGGATCATCAATCAACCCGAGCAGATCATTCGCACCGGCCCAAAGTGTCACGACCGTTCCCTCGGGGACCGTCCCCAACTGACTGATGTAGGGCACTACCTGCAGGTTCAAGACATTGCTCGTCGTCGAGCCACCTACGGCCAGATCCAGAATGTTCGAGGAGGGGATTCCCAACTGGGGCCCGACGCGCTCGACCCAAACGGGCCCGTTGCTAAAGCGCCCATTCCAGTAGGGAGCCGAGGGGATTCCGAAGACATGGAAGAGGCGCCCGTTGTCGCTCAGGCTATCGCCGAAGGCAACCAGGCCGGTCGTACCCTGGGCCCCAAGGGAGACAGCGAGGACGAGGGGCGCGAGCAGGAGTGCTAGGCGGCGGATCAGCATGGAGCAATAGGGGGGGCGTTGCGGAACAACTAGACCTTAGCACAACGGCGCGAGGGCCGGTGGCTGAGGGGTGAGGGCATCCCTGGAAACGCTGCAATGAACTTAATCCGGGCCGAAGAGAGCGGTGAGAACACCTAGCCGAGCCTTCCTCCGACCGGTAACACCTAGGAAGGAACCACCTCAGTCTAACCGCTTTTCAAACCAGAAGTCCGCGTACCTCTCGTCCCCAAAGGGCTCCACTTCGACATAGCCTGACTTGGCGTACAGCGCTCGTGCACTTTCAAGGGAGCGCAACGTCTCCAAGCGGAGCACCTTGAGCTTTCGTATCCGCGCTTCGCTTTCGATGCACTCCAGCAGGCGGCGACCGAGTCCTAAACCGCGGACTTCCTTCGCGACCCACATGCGTTTGACTTCGCCGCGCTTGTCCGGGAGTTGCATCAATCCGCCGCAACCAACCGGCCCGCTGGGAAGACTCGCCAGGAAGAAGATCCCCTTCGGCGGCGCCAAGTCAGCGGCGGTCGACGATACCGTCAATTCCGGGTCGTACCCCTCAGTGAACTCGCCCTCCAACTCCTTGAAGAACTCTTCAAAGCACCAACTCGCCTTGGCGCTCGCGGGATCCTCCGCTTGGATCTCGATGTCGGAGGCCCGTAGCAGGTGCTCGACCTTCGCCATAGCCGCGACTAGTTCTTTCTGTTGACGAGGACTCAAGGGCTTCAACCAAGCCTCTGCGCCCTCGTCCGACAGGCGTACCAACTCCACTAGCTCGGACTTGCCTGCCTTCGTTAGCTGAATGATGCGCACGCGCGCATCTGCTGTGTCGCGGCTCGTAGCGACGAACCCCTTCTTCTCGAGCGACCGCAACATGCGACTGACGTAGCCCGAGTCCAGCCCCATGTTCGCACGCAATTGGCGGATCTGAATCCCGCCGTCGCCCAGCTCAAAGAGCACACGCGCCTGACCCAGGGGCAGCCCGCGGCCGAGGTAGGAGGAGCTCAGGGCCCCGATGCGCTGGGTGAAAGTGCGGTTGAAGCTACGGACCTTGGACACGCTGCTGCTCATTTAGCTGACACTAGTCAGGCAATGACCGTGAGTCAAGACTCGAAACTGCACTGGGGAGCCCCTTGGCGCTAGCTCGGAACCCAGCCCTAGGTCGATGCACCCAGGGACCTTCCGAGCAGAAGCACCCAGGTCGTCGCCGGAATCACGCCTGTGCCGCCTTCGGCTCGGGCTCTGGCTTCAATTGCGACGGCCGATGACTCCAGGCAAAGGTGGCCGGTACGAAGGTCAGGGCCAGGAGCGCTGCGTCCGCATCTCCGCCGGCGATTGCTGTCGCCAGGGGCGGCCAAAGTCCATCACCCGGAACTAGCAAGGGCATGAATCCAGCGATAGTTGCAGTGTCAATGAGAGCACGTGTCGTGTCGCGTGTACCACGACTTCGCGCCTGGGCTTCGGGATTCGCCATAAGTGCCGACTGCACCGCCGTAGGGGGCGAGAGGGCCGAGCGGGCCCCAGATCAGGTCACAAGGGGTGACCACCGGGGACGTCTGCGCCAGGCGGTCCAATCTCACTCGGGGACCGCCCAAGTCGAGGATTTGTACTGTGATTTGAGCGGGGCAGTTCGCCGCCTTGACGCAGGACGTCCCCGGTGCTCAGACCTATACTGCCCGCGCCCAGACATCCCCCG
>JBLHLB010000445.1:0-3364 GCA_047618505.1 Planctomycetota bacterium | reverse complement strand
GCCCCTGCGATCGTGAGATCCGCCAGGGGTAGGCGCACGCGCAGGCGATGCTCCTCGCGCAGGGATAGGGCCGCGGAGCAGGCTGCGCGTACGCGGTCCATGTCGGCCACCAAGGCACGATCGTCAGGAAGCGCGTCGGCGCTGGGCCAATCACACAGGTGCACGCTGCGCCCTCCGGTTAGGCCGCGGTAGATCTCTTCGCCGATCAAGGGCAGCAGTGGTGCAGCCAATTTGCAGACCGTCGTCAAGACAGTGAAGAGCGTGTCGTAGGCGTCGCGCTTGTCCTGATCCTGCTCCTCCTTCCAGAAGCGTGAACGGCTGCGACGGATGTACCAGTTGTTCAAGGCATCCAGAAAGCCGCGCAGGTGCGAGCAGGCATCCGGGATATCGTAGCGATCCATGGAAGCTTCCACGTCCTCCAGCAGGGCGCGAGTCTTCGCCAGGATATAGCGGTCGAGCACACCCGTTGCGTCAGCGCGTTCCGAGGCCTGGGCCCCGTCGGCATTGGCATAGAGGCAGAAGAACGAGTAGGCGTTCCAAAGGGGATTCAGAACGAGTCGCACCACTTCACCGATGGCCTTGCCGTCAATGTCGATCTGCAGATCCGCACCGCGCAGGATGGGCGAACTGCAGAGAAACCAACGCAGAGCGTCGGATCCGTGCTTGTTGAACATCGCATCGGGGTCGGGGTAATTCTTCAGCCGCTTGGAGAGCTTTTGCCCATCATCCGCCAGGACAACACCGTGGCAGACCACGTTCTGGAACGGCGGGCGATCAAAGAGCGCCGTCGAGAGCACGGTCATGGTGTAGAACCAACCGCGCGTCTGGGCGATGTACTCGGTGATGAAGTCCGCGGGAAAGTGCTCCTCGAACCATTCCTTGTTCTCGAAGGGATAGTGCACCTGGGCATAGGGCATGGAGCCCGATTCGAACCAGCAATCGAAGACCTCCGACACGCGCCGCATGGTGCTCTTGCCCGTGGGATCGTCCGGATTGGGACGGGTCAGTTCGTCCACCGAGGGGCGGTGCAAGTCCGTCAGGCGCACGCCGAAGTCTGCCTCGAGCTCATCCAAACTGCCGTAGACATCAATGCGCGGATAGTCCGGATCATCGCTCTTCCAAACGGGAATCGGCGCGCCCCAGAAACGATTGCGACTGATGGACCAGTCGCGGGCATTCTCCAGCCAGCGGCCAAATTGGCCGTCACGCACGTGCTCCGGCACCCAACGGATCGACTGGTTGTGCTTAACCATGCGATCCTTGAAGTCCGTGACCTTCACGTACCAGGACGAGAGGGCACGGTAGATGAGCGGCTCATCCGTGCGCCAGCAGTGCGGGTAACTGTGCAGGTAAGACTCGTGGCGTACGACCTTGCCGCTCTCCTTGAGCGCCTTTGCAATGGCCTTGTTCGCCTCCAAAACGTTGATGCCAGCGTAATCCGACACCTCTGCTGTGAAGGCACCGCTCTCGTCCACGGGGCAAACCAATTGGATGCCGTTCTCTTCGCAGACGCGCTGGTCATCCTCGCCGAACCCGGGAGCCATGTGCACGACACCGGTGCCCTCTGAGGTGTCTACAAAGTCGCCCGAGAGGATGCGGAAGGAGTCAGGGTTATCAGCGAAGTACGGGAACATCGGTTCGTAGGTGCGACCAACAAGATCGACGCCCTTGAGCGTGCCAACGCGGGGCGCTTCCCCTAGCTCCTTGGAGTACTTACCGCAGGCGGCCTCGGCCAGAACGGTGTACACGCCTGCGCCTGTGTCGAGCACCGCATACTCGATCTCCTCCCCCACGGCCAAGGCCAGGTTCGAGGGCAGAGTCCAGGGCGTAGTGGTCCAGGCCAGGATGTCCAAGGGCCCCACGTCGCCGGCCTTCGGTTGCAATCGGAAGCGCACCGTCAGGGCCGGGTCCTGTCGCTCGCGGTAGGCATTATCGAGCTTGGTTTCGAAATTCGAGACGGGTGTTTCCGCTGCCCAAGAATAGGGCATGACGCGGTAGCTCTCATAAACTAAGCCCTTGTCATAGAGTGACTTGAAGGCCCACAGAACGCTCTCCATGTAGGAGATGTCCATGGTCTTGTAGTCGCGCTCGAAGTCGACCCAACGGGCTTGCCGGGTGACGTAACGTTCCCACTCGCCCGTGTACCTCAGGACCGACTTGCGACAGTGCTCATTAAACTTGGCGATGCCAAACTCAACGATCTTCTTGCGGCCTTGGACACCGAGCTCTTTCTCAGTCGCCATCTCAGCGGGCAGACCATGGCAGTCCCAACCAAAGCGCCGCTCCACACGGGCGCCGCGCATCGTTTGGAAACGCGGAATGATGTCCTTCACGTAGCCCGTCAGGAGGTGTCCGTAGTGCGGCAGCCCGTTCGCAAAGGGAGGCCCGTCGTAGAACACGAACTCGCGACCAGCATCCTTCGATTCCGGGCGCGCAGCGATCGACTCCTTAAAGATCCCCTCTTGCTTCCAATAGGCCAACACTCCCTCCTCTAGGGCCGGGAAATTAGCCTGGGAAGGGACCTCGGGATAGGAACGTGCCTCGGACGGGGAGGCCTTGGGGGGGGTCGGTGCGCTCATCGGATTTGGGATCACAGCTAGGGATAAAGCCCTGCCGCTCAGGGACTGGAGTCTATCCAGAGGCCCCGCCTAGAGCCCCTGCTGATCCGCTCCTGATCGCGCGCATTCCAAAGGCCCGGGTTCGAGCAAATCCCCAGGGAGGACTAGCACCTCTCGATCCGGCCGATCTTGCTATGGGATTCCTCCACCGTTCGGTGGGCGCCCCCTCCGACTTTCCGTGGGCCAATGGGCCAGGGGGAGCATCTTCCCAGGAATCCAAAGTTCCAGCAAACAGCAAGGGCCCGCCGAGACAATGTCTCGACGGGCCCCTGAATTCGTCGGCCGCGGCGGCCCTAGGCCTTGGCAGCTTCTAGCAAGCCCGCTTCTTTCAGCGAGAGTTCCATGGCCGCGCCAATCTTGGCGGGACTATCGGTCACGCGCACGCCTGCCTTTTCAAGGGCTGCGATCTTCTCGGCCGCGGTGCCCTTGCCGCCGGCGATGATCGCACCAGCGTGGCCCATGCGACGTCCGGGGGGAGCGGTGACGCCGGCGATGAAGCTGACGACGGGCTTCTTGACGTTCGCTGCGATGTAATCCGCCGCCAGTTCCTCGGCGGTGCCGCCGATCTCGCCAATCATGACGATGCCGATGGTGTCGTCGTCGTTGTTGAAGGCCTCTAGGCAGTCGATGAAGTTCGTGCCATTGACCGGGTCGCCACCGATTCCGATACAGGTCGACTGACCGATATCACGGGTGGTGAGCTGATAGACAGCTTCATAGGTCAAGGTGCCGGAGCGCGAGACCAC
>JBLHLB010000444.1:0-3373 GCA_047618505.1 Planctomycetota bacterium | reverse complement strand
GGGAGAACTAAATTCTCCATTGGCATCAGGATTTGAGGGAGTCGCCTCACCATTTAAACTATCCCAAAACTTTGATTCATGCCGGAACCGGGAGGCCCGTTTCCCTTTTTCCTGCTCTCGGAGGGACCCTCCTAAGGGGACTAGCACGCAGCATTGGCCAGGGCCCTGTGGTCCATGGCGAACCACACCAACCAAAGGGCCGGTGACAACCGGCGCGCTAGGTGGAAGCGCCGCAGGTGAAAGGCGAGGCACAGGGCGAGCCCTTGGAATGTCAGGCCGAGCAACCCGAGCAAGTGTGTTCCATCCGTTCGCAACAGCGTAATAGGGACCAGCAAGATCGTGGTCGCCCAGGTCAGTTCCTCTGCGGGGGATGCGCGGGAGATGGAGTTGTACAGGACGCGAAGATCGCCTGCGGCGAACAGCGCGAAGCCGATGACACGGAGGAGTACGAAGCTCACGTTCCGGTGCTCTGCGCTTCAGAACCTTCGACTGCGGCCTCATGCATGACTAGCGCGCACGAGACTCGTCAATGAACCACTGGTAGGAACTGGGCAAATCGCGATCCATTCTGCGAAAGGCAAAGGGGACATCGCCGGCATCCATCATGGATGTCCCGTGTGGGTAGGCCACCATGGCCAGCTCTTCGCCCTCTAGTTCTAGGGAGAGGAGGAGGAACTCGTGGCCATCCATGTTGTGGGCATTGTCCAAGAGCAAGGCGTTGTCCACGAAGGTCGCGTAGTAGTCTCGTTCAGTTGGGAAGGGGATGTCGCTCGTCATTAGGAAGTTCAGCCAGAACCGATCGTCCCTGCCTTCGACCGGGCGAATCACAAGGTACTCATTGACGTAGCGCTCCATCCAAGCCCCATGCCATACCCCGACCAGATTCGGTTTCGGCGTCACGGGGGGCTTCTCGCAGCAGGCGCTTGCAAGGAGGGCTGCTGCCAAGAGAAGAGTCATGGTCCTGACGGATTGCCAAATGGCGTCACCCCGGGAAGAGGGGTGAAGTGTGCTTCGACACTGCGTTCGCAATGATTGGCCCAAAGATTGCATGTAGCTGAACCTAAGGTTTCTCTACCCGCCGGAAGACAGCGCGTGGCTTACCAGCATCCCTATAGACTTCCGACGAGGGATAGGGCGCAAGCAAGAGTTCGTCCCCGTCCCACTCCGGCGTCAAGACGACGAACGGTCCCAGGCCGTGGACCTGACTTAAGACGAGGCTTGTGTCCACGAAGACAGCGGTGCACTCCTTGGGAGAGCGCTCGCCGAAGCCGGCGCCGTATTCGAAGTGCAGGGCATACTTCCGGGCGAAGCTCTCCACCGCTTCGATCGTTAAGGTCTCGCGGAATTCCTCAGTCGACCACGTATTCACCCACTCCCCTTCCAATTCAAAAGCTGGGTGTTCATCCGGCACATCACAACAGGAGCCTGTGATGACCGTCACAACGAAGAGCGTGGCGAGTTTCATCATCTCTCTTCACGGTAGTACTCCCCCCGCGTGTCGAAACCGAAAAACTGCGATCCATTCCAGCCATAGGGGGTCATGTCGAAATGCCCCTCTGCCTCGATGAAGCGGGCGAGCTCCACCAGGGGAACGCGGGCGACATGCCTGCCAACGGGGTCATTGCCGCACCAATGCCAGACACGAATCAGTCCCACCGGGCTTCCGCTGCTATGGACTTCGACCCCTGATCGCGTTGCTTCCCAGAGTGCCGCGATAGCCGGAGGAGAGTAGGGGAAGCCAGGCATTCCTAGGCCCTCGCGCCACGTGAGAAACAGGTCCTCTTCGGTGATTCTCTGCACTGGTCGGGGATTCCGGAGCTCCTCTATCACTTCCCTCCGCCGCATGCTTTGGTGCCGAAAGAATCCAGGCCCCAGCAGGACCAGTAGGGTGAAAAGCACAGCAAAGACTGCAATCAAAAGTGCACAGCCAGTTCTCGCTGTGATTCGCACTAAGGCTCGACTCTCCAGTAGCAGGGATCCATGGCAGGCACAGGACGAATCGCAGGCGTGATTTCTTCCCGCATCCCCTCCGAGCCTCCGCCAATTAAAAAACCGCCCTCGCCCCAGGTGAACTGGGGCGGGGGCGGTCATGGCTAGCCGATGGGGCCAGCAGGCGCTTCCTGTGGCTCGAGCTTTAGTACCCCAGAACCACGTCCAGGGCGTTCACCAACTCCGGCCCGCCACCAAGGATCAAGCCCTGGAAGTAGACCTCGAAGCCCTCGACCGAGGGATCGTTCGGCACCGGTAGGAAATGCGTCGCCGTGTTCCCGATCGGAACCGCCGATGTCGTGACGAGTTGAGCTCCACCGAGCACTTCGTTGGCAATCAGCAGTTCACCGTAGGGCGTGGCGATGCCGGCCAGGGGTGTGTCATACCCAAGGACGAAGGTGAGCGTCGCGCCGGTGTGACCGGATACGTCGATCGTCGCTTCCCAGGTGGTGCCGATCACCGGCGTCAGCGAGCTTTGGAAGACAACCGCGTTGGATCCCGATCCGTTGCGAAGTGCAACGCTGGCGGGGGTCTGTACGGTGATCAGGTCCGTTGCAACCACTGTGTCCGTGCCGCCGGGACCGGTGACCGTGAGTGACACGGTGTAGAGCCCGATTGCCGCGTAGATGTGGTCCGGGGACTGCAGCGATGAACTGCTTCCGTCGCCGAAGTTCCAGTCCCAGGTGTCGATCATGCCCGTTGACTGATCCGCGAAGGTTACGGTCAAGGGAGCCGGGCCTGTCATCACGTCCTGTCCGAAGACGGCCACCGGGGGCGCGTTCGTGATGAGGATGTAGTCGACCTTGACTTCGTCGTCAGACCCGCCGAGGCCCGTCGCTGTGAGGGATACCGTGTAGGTTCCGACGGCCAAGTAAGTGTGGCTCGGGCTTTGGCTGGTCGCGCTTGCGCCGTCCCCGAAGTCCCAGGCCCAGGCGTTGACGTTCCCGCCCGTGAGGTCCGTGAAGTTGACCGTCAGAGTTTCGACACCCGTGGTGACGTCGGCGACGAACGCCGCAACGGGCGGCGTGTGTGTGACGATGATGTAGCCAATTTTGACCTCGCCATCGGAACCGCCGAGACCAGTCGCTGTGAGGGAAACCGTGTAGGTTCCCGCGGCCAAGTAAGTGTGGCTCGGGTTCTGAGCGCTTGAGCTGGTGCCGTCCCCGAAGTTCCAATCCCAGCTGGTGACATTGCCCAGCGTGAGATCGGTGAAGTTGACATCCAGGGGCTCAACGCCGGTGGTCACATCGGCGACGAACTCCGCCACCGGGGGCGCGTTCAGGACGACGATGTAGTCGGCCTTGAGTTCAGCATCGGAGCCGCCGGGCCCCGTCGAGGTGAGCGACACGGTGTAGGTTCCGGCCGCGCCGTAGACATGCGCGGG
>JBLHLB010000443.1:0-3375 GCA_047618505.1 Planctomycetota bacterium | reverse complement strand
GCCCTGCTGACGAAGAGACCGGTCAGTTCGACGACGCCAGTTCGACCACCCCCGAGGAACGCTTCGAGCGTTTCGAACAACACAGAGCGATGCTCGCTGCATCACCCTTCAAGGAGGTGCCCTGGCAATTCGTCGGCCCCACCAACCTCAGCGGGCGCGTCACCGATGTCGCGGTTGCGACGCCGCGCGGCGAGACCTATGTCATCTATGCCGCCACGGCCACGGGCGGACTTTGGAAGACTGAGAACGACGGCACGAGCTGGGACCCCATCTTTGAGTCGGAGATCACCGCCGCACTCGGTGACGTGACCATCGACCCCTCAAACCAGGAGACAATCTGGTTGGGTACCGGTGAGCAGAACATCTTCCGCAGCTCGAACGCGGGAGCAGGCGTCTACCGCTCCACGGACGGCGGCGCGACCTGGGAGCACCGCGGTCTGGCGGGAACACTCACGATCGCCCGCATCGTTGTGCACCCCACGGATTCGAACACCGTCTATGTCGCTGCCTCCGGACACGAGTGGACCCACAACGAGGAACGCGGTGTCTACCGTACGCGTGACGCCGGAGAGACCTGGGAAAAGATCCTCTACATCGATCGGGAAACCGGCGCCATCGATCTGATTATTGATGAGACCAAGCCTAAGATCCTCTACGCCTCAACCTGGCAGCGGATCCGCAAGCCCTGGAACGACCCACGCAACGAGCCCGACTACCGCGGCAGCGGAATCCACCGCAGCATGGACGGTGGCGACACCTGGCAGGAAATCAACGTCGGACTACCGGAGGCCCAGCACCGTGGTCGCATTGGTATCGACATCGCACGCTCCAACCCGAGCGTCCTCTACGCCTTCGTCGACAACTACGAGATCGAGGCGAGCGCGGAAGAAGGTGGCACGGACTCCTATGGTCGCGAAGTCGAAGGCACCATCCGTGGCTCCCAGATTTACCGCAGCGACGACCGCGGCAGCAACTGGCGCAAGGTCAGCGAGGACAGCCCGCGCGTCTCACGCATCGGCTCAACCTACGGTTGGGTCTTCGGTCAGATTCGTGTGGATCCGACCAACGAGGACAAGATCTTCGTTATGGGCATCGGGCTGAACGTCTCCGAAGACGGCGGCCAGACCTATAGCACCCTGCGCGGCATGCATGCGGATCACCACGCCCTTTGGATTGACCCGCTGAACCCGAACTACCTGGTTAACGGAAACGACGGGGGCATGGCGATCAGCCTGGACGGCGGAGAAAAATGGCGCACCTCGGTCGAGAACCTACCGGCAGTGCAGTTCTTCGACGTGGCCGTCGACATGGCCGAACCGTTTAGGATCTATGGCTCGGTTCAGGACCACGGCAGCTATCGCGGCGAGATCAGCTTCCGCCGTGGCCGTAACAGTCAGCGCACAATTCGCCCGGTAACCTTCGAGCGCGCGCCCGGCTGGGAAGGATCCGATCACCAGATCGATCCGACCGATCCGGACATCGTTTACGCAGCTGGTTTCTATGGCGACATTTCGCGCACCGACCTCTCGACCAACGATCGCCAGCGCATTGTGCCGGAGGCCGCCGAAGGTGAGCCCGCCCTACGCGGCCAGTGGGTCGCGCCCTTCCTGATCTCGCCCCACAACCCGCGCATCATCTACCACGGCATGAACATACTGTTTCGGTCCATGCACCGCGGCGATGTGTTCGAGGCCATTAGTCCTGATCTGTCGCACAACGACCCGGACAAGATCGGCGACATTCAGTACCAGACCCTGACCTCCATCGCCGAGTCGCCCCTGCTCTTCGGCGCTATTTACGTGGGCACAGACGATGGGCGACTGCACCGCACCATGGACAGTGGAGCGAACTGGACTGACCTCACGAGCAAGCTCGCGCAAGACCGCTGGGTCTCTCGCGTGATCGCCTCGCAATATTCCGAGGGTCGCGTCTACGTGGCTCAGAACGGCAAGCGACAGGACGACTTCACGCCCTACCTATGGCGCACAGATGATGGCGGAGAGAGCTTCGTCAACATCGCCTCCGGCATCCCCCTGGGTCCGGTCAACGCCGTAGCCGAAGACCCCAAGGTTGACGGGCTCCTCTACGTCGGCACCGACACGGCCGTCTACGTGAGTCGCGACCATGGCGGATCGTGGGAGGCCCTCTCTCAAGACCTGCCGACGAACTATGTCCATGACTTGACGGTGCACCCCCGGGACGACTTCCTGATCGCCGGTACCCACGGGCGCGGCGTGTGGGCCCTGGACCTGATTCCGGTACGTGACCCTGAGTCGAAAGACGACGAAGAAGAAGAGGGTGACGACAAGGAGTAGTTCCCTGCCCCGGGGCGGGCTCGCTGGCGAGCCCGCCCCGGACCTGTGGAAGAGGGAACCGGATCGCCACGGATGGAGTGTGGCACCGGATCGACGGCACGCTATCTTCACGGCATGCCTCACCTAGAACTGCGCGGCGCGCGCGAGCACAACCTGGATGGGGTGGATCTCCGACTGGAGTTGGGGCGTTGGATCGCAGTCACCGGGCCATCGGGTTCCGGCAAGACATCGCTCGTCTTCGACACCTTGGTACGCGCCGGCCAGCAACGCTTCCTGGGCTCGCTTTCGCCGCGAGCGCGGCAATTCTTTGGAAAGCTCGGGCGCGCGAAGGTCGACGAGCTGCGTGGGCTGCCCCCCACCATCGCGATTGGGGAGTCCTCATCCGCGGCGAGTGACCGTTCGACAGTGGGAACGCAAACGGGCGCCTTGGATCTTCTACGCCTACTCTTCGCACGGGAAGCCTTGGATCCCGCGGGAGAGCCACTGACCCGTAGCCACTTCAGCTTCAACCACCCCAGAGGCGCCTGCGAGACCTGCGGCGGACTGGGACTCGAGGACATCGTTGATCCCGACTCCCTGATTGCTGACGCGAGCTTGAGCATCCGGGACGGCGCCCTCGTTCCGACCTTAAGGAACGGGTACACGGTCTACAGCCAAGTCACCCTTGAGGTGATGGACGACATCTGCCGCGCCCACGGCTTCGACGTTCACACTCCTTGGGATAAGTTGAACGCTCAGCAGCGCGATGTAATCCTCTTCGGCACGACGGCACTGAAGGTGCCCTTCGGAAAGCACCCCATCGAGTCGCGCATGCGCTGGGAAGGCATTACGGCACGACCGCGGGAAGAGGGCTATTACCGCGGACTTGTTCCGGTCCTCGAGGAAACCTTGAAGCGCAACCGCAACGATAATGTGCTGCGGTTCGTGCGCTCCGGGCCCTGCCGAGTCTGCGCTGGCTCGCGCCTAGGGCGCGTGGGTCGGGAGGCGCGCATGGGCGTCGCAGCAACAACGCTGCCCCAGTTGTTGGCCCTCCCTTGTGAGGGATTGCCGGCTGCACTAG
>JBLHLB010000442.1:0-3382 GCA_047618505.1 Planctomycetota bacterium | reverse complement strand
TACCATGGCAGGCGTGAGCCAGAGGGTTGCCGAAAGGGCGTTCCACGAGATCGGCGCGGGCTTCCCAGCGAAGGTGTTTCCGAAGATGGATTCGGCCCAAGTCCCCCCCACGGGGAGGGTCTCGGCAGATGACGCGAATGCGAAGAGCATTGTTTCGTCGCCAGGCGTCATATCAGCGGGGCGATTACGGGACTGGTCACGGGCGACTTCCGAAACGGGAGTGAGGGAATCCGTCGGATAGAAGTCCTGCACGCCTGATTGCTCGACAACTCCGAAGGCGGCCTCCCTAGCGTTGTTTGTCTTGTTCCCTCGGGCCAGCAGCTCGTTATCGTCGCCGCTATAGCGGTCATGTTGTGCAGCCTCCGCGGTGAAGATTTCCCCCTGGAACGGGGAGCTCGACAAGCGGCGATTCAACTGCGGATCCGACTCCAGCGAGCGGAGGGTGTAGAGGCCAGATGCGATGGCCTGCTCAAGGGTCTCGCGCTCCTCTTGGTGAAGGAGTTCCAGAAGGGCCACTTGTTCGAGGGTTTCGCGTACGAGGGCCCCGTATTGGGCATCTCCCAGGCTGAAGTCCACCTGATGTAACCCGCCGTCAGATTGCACCGGACTGTGCGAGCCAGGCTCTGCCCATCCCAGTTGCGGGGTCACCGTGTCGGCCACCGAATCAATTGCTTCCAACTCAACCCCACTCATCGCAGCTTCGGTCCGGGAAGTGATCACCCCCAGAACTGGAGCGTGCGGGAACAGGCTAGCGGCGGTGGCTGTGAAGAGGGGGCCGAGCACGGCCACTCGCCAAATACGCTCGGTCATTCGGGCCGATGCCCTTCGACGGGGCCTGGTCAACAGCCAAGCCAGACCTAGTAGAGCTGTGGAATGAACAAGGAATGTTGCCAGCCAGGCCAGGACCTGGGGGATGGAGGTCGCGGAGATCATTGGCTGATGTCCTCGCCTTGGGCAGCCTC
The DNA here is from genome assembly GCA_047618505.1 of Planctomycetota bacterium. Lineage (GTDB taxonomy): Bacteria > Planctomycetota > UBA1135 > UBA1135 > JBLHLB01. The sequence continues at coordinate 2,420 of JBLHLB010000442.1, read as the reverse complement.
TTCGGAGGCAGCGATCAGGCCGCGTAGGCGTTCAAGCTCGGCTGCGTCGATGCCCTGCTCTGACAATAGGTGTCCCACCAGGGCCGCAGCGTTGCCCGCAAAGAGGCGCGAAGTCAGGTCCTTGACCATGGAGCGCGTGACCGCTTCCTCGCTGACGATGGGGCGGTAAACAAACTGGCGCCCCTCCCTGCGGTGCTCCACCACACCCTTCTTCTCCATCTTCACCAACATCGTGGCGATCGTTGTCAGGGCCCGGGGCTTCTCCCCGTCCCGGTCGCTCTGGGCCGCGTGGACCTGGGCGACGGTGGCTTCTTCAGATTCCCAGAGGACCCTCATGATGGCCATCTGCAACTGTCCTAGGTGGTGGGTTCGGCTCATGGTGGGAGACGGGGGCAGCCCTGCGATGGGACGGGTGGGAGTACGGCGGCGAGGTGTCTGCGGATACAACTACGACCTCGGTAGTAGATACGGAAGTCAGCCCCTTGTGTTTTGCAAAGACTCGAGAAAATGTGGCAGCGACCGTCACATCCTGAAATTCACCCCCCAGGGTCCATGCACTACAAAAAAAAGACCTATCTCTGATGGGAGATAGGTCTCAAATAGGTGCTCGAGTGGAGGCATCCTTACGGGCCCTGCCGCCTCGAACGCGCCGGTTTTGGCCGATGTGATCCTGCTGCCCTATTCCTCTGCGTTTGCCCCGTCGAACTCGATCTGCAGGAGACCGGGAGTGAAGCTGCGTCCGAAAGTTTGGACTCGGCTTTGGATCCCGGACCCCAGGGTCTCGATTACCAGGCCGTGACTGTCGTCGAGGGAGGCCTCAAGCAAGCCCGTGGAATCTGTGGTCGTGCCCCAGGACCAGGCAGCGGCCTGATCGGACCAGGCCCACAGAATCGACTCCTGGGGGAGTCCTGAGCGGGTGCGGCAGCGAATCGTTTGGCTTTGGCCCGAGGTGAGTACGAGCACTGCATCGCCGGCTCCTTCCAGGGTGCGTTCAGCCGGCAGGTGTTGCTGCTTGCGGTCCGTTGCCCGCAGCAGAGTGCCCTTGCCGCCGCCATAGAAGAGGAAGGTCCCGCCCTTGCCCGTGACCTGGTAGCCGTTCCACTGGGGCGTATCTGCCCCAGCTTCCCAGGAGCTGATGACCACGCCAGAAAGGGGGCGACCATCTTCGTCGACGACGGTTCCGCGCACGGGGCGACCGACCTTCAGAGTGAAGTCGAAACTGGGGTTTCGGCCCTCGGGCGACTGGTTGAAGTACCAGTGGGCCCGGTGGCGCAAGTCTGAGCTGAAAGCGGCGATATGCGACCCTTCGGGTGCCATCAAGTGTGCGCTTCCATTGGAATCGGTGCGGGCCTGTACCAGGACGCCGAGGCCCTTGCTCCCGGCGCTAGGGGCGTAGACACGGACTTCCGCGCCCGTGATCGGTTGGCCCGCTTCGTCGTGGACCTTGGCCTCAAACAGGGTGGCGTTGGCCAATTGCAGGTCGATCTGGCGCTGACCGGCTTCGCGGTCCAGGGACCATGCACCGGTCCATTTGCTACCGGCCGGAGCCATGGCATGCACGTGGTGAGATCCCGGATCCTGTTGGAATCCGAAGCGACCGTCGGAATCAGTGTGTGTGATCTCGAGTATGGCATTCGTTTGCCCGTCGAAGAGGGCCACGGGGGCTCCCTCGACTTTATCGCCCTCTGGATCCGAAAGTACGCCCTGGAGCAGGCCCTCGGGGGCTCTTGCGCCAGTCATGGCGGGCAGGCCGATCAGGGCGGCGGTGCCCAGGCCTAGCATCAGGAGCGCGGAGGAACGGAGGCTGAGGGTCCGGCGCTGCTTGGTGGTGGCACTCATTGGACGTTCCTCGCCATGCTATCCAAGGCCTCTTCAAAGGAGAGCAGCATCCGGGCGCTGCGCTCTGCCAAGATCAGCTCACGCTCCAGGCGGGCGCGTTCGAGCGCCTCGGCCTGCTGCTCGGTGGGCTCGCCGCTGGGCTCCAGATAAATAGTTGGCGCAGGGGCCTCTGTAAGATCTTCGGTGCTCTGTTTTTCCTGGGCCCGACTGGATGATTCGAGGGGCAGAGCGGCAAAGAGCAGAGCAGCCATCGATAGGCCGGACAGTAGTATGCGGGTGGTTTTCTTCAATTTGGGGTCTCCTTGACCCTCCTTTCGGTTGATCTCCCGGAGAGCTTTATCGCCACCTGGCCCTGGGCCTCTCGCGGTGGGGGACCCGGCAAAGCGTCGGTATGGTTTGCGGTTTGCGGCCCGTATCCCTGGACCCCGCCCTGCCTTGGCTCCAACATCCTCGCCAGGGCCGCGTAGGGCCCCCGCTCTCGGTCCGCCCCGTCTCATTTTCTGACAGTATCCATGTCCACTCTCGAAACGACTCCCAGCGCGGATCTGGGGGAGACCATCGCCCGCGAAAGCGTCTGGGTT
>JBLHLB010000441.1:0-3395 GCA_047618505.1 Planctomycetota bacterium | reverse complement strand
TAGCTTTCGCTTTCGCCGGACCGCACCACCTTATAGGCGCGCTTGAACCGAGCCTGGGGAGCGTCGATTTCGATGGCGGTAATGAAGGCAAGCCATTCAGCTTCCAGCTCCCCAACCTCGTCGTCCTTGATCTTCAGGCTCTCCAGGAGCAGGCGACGCACTTCTTCAATGGTGAGGATCTTGGCCGTTCCCTGTTGGTTCGGGAAGGGCTCCATCGTGTACTCAACGCCCTTGGGAATCGTGTAATGCTTCTCGAAGAACTTGTTGAAGCCCTTGGCGTAATCAGAGTTGTTTAGGAAGTAAACGAAGGACCAGGAGTGGGCGTACTGGAAGGCCTGGAACTCAGACTTTTCCGTGCGGAAGAGTGTCTCAAGCGGGACGTAGGTTCCCTCTTCGATGGCCTGCTGTACCGTGAGGATACGGTCGAGCTGGAGCTTGCCGGGCTCGATCGAGATGCGGCCGCGCTTGTCCGTCGTGATCGTCGAGGAGCCGAAGTAATCTGCTACTCCTTCGTTGACCCAAATGCGGGGCCAGGACTGGGGCTCGATCAGGTAGGTCAGGAGGTGCGTACACTCGTGCAGCGCGATCCAGTCGCTGACCGTGGGGTCCTCGTAGTCGTGATAGAAATTGAGAGACTCCGCCTGGAAACTGAAGTAGCCCGCGACCCCGGGCGATGTGCCCGAGATCTCGGTAAACTCTGCGCGGCTCTTATAGATGTTGACCTTCATCTTGGTCCGGCGCAGCTTGGGCGTGGGGCTGATCCCGACGCGCTTGTCCATCAGGGAGTAATAGGCTTCCAGGAGATCCGAGTAGTACTCCAGCAATTCCGGAGAGGTGTTCGTGCGCACGATGAAGTGCTTGGACTCCTTCACCCAGCCATCGTGAAACTCGGAGTGGGCCTCTAGTTCTGCCAGCAGCTCGTCGCGCTCCTTAGCCTCTCGGTTCAACTCGGCCTGGTAGGCGCGCTTGCTCATCCAGCGGCCGTTGTAGCGCACGTGACCCTTCTCCAGGAGTTCGCGCTCTTTGTCATTCGCGGGGACGTAGTCGGACATGTCGCCTTCGAAGGAGACGGATACGACCTGATCCTCAGGACAGTGAACGATGCCGTTCTCGAAGGTCAGCGTGTACCCACCTCCCTCGGCGGCTCGCGCCTTGAGCACATTGATGATGCGCTTGTCGACCGTCACGATGCGGTCGGCGTGGAGGGGGTTGGACGGGACTGAGAGGCAACACACCCCAATCAGGGCCAGGGGAAGCGCCCTGGCAATGAGGCGACCCAGGCGGGAGGTCAGGCGGCTGGCGCAGGCTGTGGCAGGGACAGCGGACAGAAGCGAGTTCTTCATGGCAAGAGCATAGGTTCCCGGGGTCGAAGGCATCAGAGTCTACGATCTGGCGTTGACTGATGCTTTACAAAGGGTTCTTGTGACGTTTGAACACTGGTGGTGACTCCAGAGGGTGCCAGGCCTGGCCCTTACAATTGCCCCTGCCGCTAATCCCGCGCCCCAAACCATGAAGAATCTAGTCGTCCTCCTGTCCCTCGTGCTGCTCGCCGGTGGCCTGTTTCTATACATGCAGGACGGGGACAAAGACGATGGCGGAGGGGCAGCGCGCGCTTCGACCATGGAGCAGTCTGATCCGGCGGCGCGACCCAGTGCTGACTTGGTGGGTCCCGGGGAGCTGGAGCAACCTGACGGCTTGGTGCAGAGCAGTCAGCGCGAAGTCATCGAGAGTTCGCCGCGCCATGAGCAAGAGCTCGCCCCCGAGGATGCCGATAAGCGCGTCACAGGCCTTGTCGTGGACGAACTAGGAAACCCCATCGCCGATGCTCGAGTCATTGCAACCAAGGGCGGCTTCTTGCCAGTGGACGTAGAGACCGTTCCCTTCTGGATGAGCCGCGTCGAGACCAAGAGCGACAGCAGGGGTCGCTTTGTGATTGAAGGAATCAACCCGACGGAGCTAAGGGTCGGTGTGCGCGCTTCCGGCTACGCCCCCCTGAACAGCACGAGTTTGGAGTTGCCCGACGAAGATGAAGTCGAGCTGGACCCCCTTGTGCTCCAGCGTGGTATTCACCTGAGTGGGCGTGTCTTGGACAGCGCGGGGCTGGCAGTCTCAGGGGCCAAGCTCCACGGGGCGAGCGCAACTCAGGGCATGGTGTTCTTTGGGCAGTCCATGTCGGAGCCGCTGTCGGTGACAGATGACCAGGGCTATTTTCGTGTCGATACCCTGGCTGCCGGACCCTGGGCGATTCAGGTGGAGCACCCCGCACATCCTTCGAAGTCTTTCAATGGAGTGCTCTCGGATCCCGGTGCCGAAACCGGTTCCCTGGAGTTTCTCCTGGAGGAGGGTGCCTTGATCCGTGGACGTGTCGTGGGGATTCCCGCAGGTACAGCGGCGCGCGTGGCGGCGCAGGTGATCGCCGACGAGATGTTCTTTTCCTCAGCGCGCTATGGCGAGATCGATACCAACGGTGACTTCGTGGTTGAGGGCCTCGAAGAGGGCCAAATGTACTCGCTCCAGCTACGCGAGGAGAGTGAAGGGGGACGCTTCTTCGGGCGCTCCAACCTGAGCACGAAGGTGCGCGCGAATACTGGTGAAACCGGCGTTCTGCTGGAGTACCTCAACGCCTCAACGATCACCCTGCGGGTCTTGGATGGCAAGACCGGGGAGCCGATCGAATCCATGCGTGTGCAGCGCGGGATCGATTTCCTTCAGCCCCTTGAGGGAGAGGATGGCGACCGGACCAAGCGCGAGTTCCCCAATGGAATGGTCACCGTGGGGGACATCCGCTTGGTGGAAGAGGACGACGTCTACCAGCTCGAAATCAATGCCGCAGGTTATGAGGATTACTCGATCGAGGACCTGCGCCTAGCGCCGGGGCAAGCGCTTGATCTTGGGGACATTTCCCTGACGCCCGTGCCGGTCTATGAAGTCACAGTCCTCGACGCGACTACCCGCGCGCCGATCGAAGGAGCCCGCGTCACCGCGATCAAGTTTGAGCCGCCGGTCGAAAGCGCAGGTGCAGGCAGTGGTGAGCTTCGCACGAGGATTAGCGCCAGTTTTAGCAGCGGATCTGGCGATGTTGATGTGAGCCACTTCGACGGGGGCGGATCGGTAAACGCGCTCTCCGGCGAGGATGGCGTCGCAACCATGAACGCCCTCGGGGTGGCGAACCTGAGCTTCAGCGCAAGCGCAAAGGGCTATGCCAAGGGAACCCTGACGGGGGTGCAGGAAAGCGACAGTGGAACCACGACGGCGACGCTGCTTCTCTCCAAGGGCGGTTCCGTCCTTGTGACCGTTCTTGAGGCCGACGGTACGCCCGCTGGGGGTAAGAAGGTGGAGCACCGTAGCCCCGCAGTCGGCGCTGGCGCTACGTCCATCATTATGGGTGGAAGCGG
>JBLHLB010000440.1:0-3400 GCA_047618505.1 Planctomycetota bacterium | reverse complement strand
CCCTGCGCGTTCCACCGGGGGGAAAGGAATGTTTGCAGGCAGGAGATCGACTGATTCTCGCCGGCGATCCCAAACAGGTGGCTCGCATGCGCAAGCGAGCAGAGTTCAAGACCAAGGCTGCCTAGCACTCCGTTGAACAAGAGCAGCTTCCCGATCGGTCTCCCGGGATCGCCTGGCAAGGCGACAGATTCCCCATGTGGCTGACCCATACGGGCGGTTCTTGCAACTCTATCAGGCGATTCGGGGGGGCCGAGCGGGGAGCAGCTGTTTTTGAATGGGCCGCAAGGACGGATCAAGTACGCGCCGAAAGAGGCGCGTCACGCTTTCGTTGGTGACAAAGTCCGTGAGTTCGCGCGGGGATACTCAGGTCGAATCGTAATGTGGGCGGGGCAAGATCTTTGGTTGCGGCCGGTGGGATGCTGGGCCATTCAGCGGATTCGGTAGATGCCCAAGCAGGAAGCCCGCGATGGCTTCTGGGACACAGTTATGATTGACGGTGTCTGGGCACTCGCGTCTCCACGGACACCGGCTTGGGTAGCTTCACAGCTTCAAGCCGGGGAAGCTCGCAATTGCGAGCGTTCGCGTAGGGGAATGGTTGCCGGGGAAAGTGGCTCGCACCTCCCCCGGTCATTGCCTCCGGAGCACGACTCTGCCTTAGGCGTCAGGCCATAGGAGGCAGAACACTCCGCCGGTGGCGAGGGCGTAGATGAGTCCGTCGAACATCTCGCGCCCGATGCTCGACCAGGTGCGTCCAAACCAAATGGGGGACCAGGCTAGGGCCAGGGACTGGGCAAGGAATGCGACGGTGGCGACGAAGCGGAAGACCATGCGGCCATCGGCGCCTGGGGCGATACCCATGATGGCGACGTAGGCGACGAACACGGTCGAGACAACGTTGACGACAAAGGACAAGCACAGACTCTTGCCCATGCTTTCGGGTCCCTCGGGGCGCAGGGTTAGGAAGCCCTTGGGGCCGGCGTTGTACTTCGCCATCCACTCCGGATCCTTCATTTGTGAAGGATGGGAGCAGTGGGGGAATGCGTATTGGCCGGGGCCGACGCCGCTCTCCCGCAAGGATTTCATTGTGGCATCCTCGTCCGGCAACGGCTTCCAGTCTCCGCGGTGATGGGGCAGCACCATCCACATGAGAAAGCTAAGGAAGAAGATAGCGGTGGCAGACAAAAGAATTGGTAGCCAGAGCTGTGCGAGTTCGGTGATCATTGTCGACCTCTTGGAGCCGGGGGTTTTCTTGCCCTGATCAAATGGATCGGGGGCGCATGTCCGCTAAGTGGGGCAGGTCTAGGATCCCGGATGTGGCTATGGAATCCAGGATGCTTGGGTTTCTTCTGAACGACGATTCGTCAGGGAAGGCCGAATTCGCTAACTGAGATCCCTTGGAAGGGCGCCCTGGGCTGTCGAGCCTGGCTGGTGTGCAGGGACGCGGAGAGTCTGGGACTTGCCCGAACTGTGCTGGGAATTCTCCGGTTTGAGTGGCGGTTGAGGCCAGTGAACTGCGGCATGGGAGGTATGGACGCATCACAGCCCATGTTCTCAGATACCATTCCTGCGGACTACGATCGCTATCTGGGGCCGTTCCTCTTCGAGTATTACGCCAGGGATCTGGCGCAGCGGCTGGGGCTGTCAGCTGGGAATCGGGTGCTCGAAACCGCCTGCGGAACGGGGATTGCGACCGAGCACCTGCGACAGTCGACGGAAGCAGATCTAGAGATCGTGGCGACGGATTTGAGCGAGCCGATGCTGCAGCATGCCCGTGGTCGGCGGGGACACTTGAAGGGCGTGCGCTTCGAACACGCGGACGCTGCGGCACTGCTCTTTGGCGACAGCTCCTTTGACGCCCTGGCTCAACAGTTTGGATTGATGTTCATGGGGAACAAACTTGCGTCCCTGCGGGAGGCCAACCGTGTCCTGCGGCCGGGGGGGCGCATTGTCTTTAGCGTCTGGGATGACCTTGCGTCGAATCCCTTTGTGCAGGTGGCGCAGGATACGATCGTGACTTTCTTTTGGGAGGATCCGCCGCAGTTCCTGTACCTGCCCTGGAGCTGTCACTCCCATGGCGCGCTAAGAAAGCTGATGGCGGAAGCGTCCTTTGAGCATGTCGAATTGCACACGCTTCCACACGTATCGAAAGGGCAGTCGGCGCACGCCGTGGCCTCCGGCCTAGTCTGTGGGAATCCGACGATCAACGATGTCCGGCAGCGGGCCAGCGCTTCGGTGGAAGACGTGGTCGCCGCAGTGGCCGCGGCGCTTTCCAAGGCCTTTGGTGCGGATCAGCTGCGTGTGCCTATGCGGGCTATTGTGGTGACGGCGATGAAATCTCTGAGCTAGAGTCGAGGGCGACCCACGGCCGACGCCTTGGTCGTTGGCATGCAGGTCGCCGGGGCCGTTGCGAAGCTCAACTAGGGTGCGGACGAGCTAGGATGAGGCGATGTGCCGACTCAGTTGGCCTGGAAGCGTAACCCTCTCCTAACCACGTGGGGTTGAGCCCCCTGGGTGTCCGGCACTTCAGCGATGACAGCGGCCCCGGGGGTGACTATGTTTCTTCACCCGGCGAACGGCTGGTGGCACGCGCATGGATTGACTATGACAAGAGATGACGCACGAGCTCCAGACGGGGCGGAATCGAAGGAGGACTTTGATGCTGATCAGCAGGCAAGAGATCCCCGTGGAAGATCAGGACCTGCAAATAGTAGCCTTCCAGGTTGGTTCAAGTTCGGGTGCGGCGGTGGTTGTCTCGCGCTGATCCTCGTGGTTGCAATCCTGGGGATGAAGGTGAGCTCCTATGCGCGAGAACTGGTGAGCCCCGAAACCCAATGGGCAAGCCTGCGGGAACAGCTTCACTTTGAGGAGCAACCCGTTGACCTCACCCTCGAGCTCCATTCGATCCTGACAGCACTGATTGTTGATCGAATGGGTGATGCAAAGATGTACACACTCGTGAGTGCGGACAGTGGCTACCGTGCCGCGGTGACGATCACTCCTTTGGCCGCCGGGGCCGGCGAAGGGATACACGACATGTATGAGTCGCAGCACCGCATCGAGGATTACTCAGGCGACATGGACGGCCAGCGCAACATCCAGGGTCGTGTGGTCTACGCTCGCTCCGGCGTAGATGGGGCGCTAACTGTTGTGCTTTACAGCCGAGACTCTTCCATTGTCGTCATGCTGGAGGACACCCGCGGCGGCGGACTTCTCACGGACGCGCAGATCGACGGTTTCTTCGACCACTTCGACGTCTGGCGTTGAGTGCCGCGAGGCTAGCAGCCCGTTGAAAAACAGCAACTCCTCGCTCGGCCCCCACAAATCGCCTGGCTGCGTTGTCGGAACCACCCGTGTAGGTACAGCTACGCGGAGAACCCGACGCCTTGCCAGGCAATTTGTG
>JBLHLB010000439.1:0-3403 GCA_047618505.1 Planctomycetota bacterium | reverse complement strand
GCTCGGGCGTTCCGCGGACGCTCTCAAAGCCCTCGATGGACCCTTCGCCGCGGAGGCTGCTGGCGACGCCCGCGAAAGGTGGTCGCGGGGGCAAATCCTGCTTGAGCTGGGTCGTCGCAGGGAAGCCATGGAGAATTTCCAGGCCGGGGCGGAGCTCGAGGTCCAAGGGGATTGGCAGTTGCTCCTGGCCCAGGCCCGCTGCCAGCGTGCCCTTGGTCAGATCGAAGACGCCGCTGGGACTCTGGTCGCCGCTGACAAGGCGGCACGCCGGGCCCAGGGGATGGAATCCGATGTCCTGGTCGAGCTTGGCGAGGTGTATTTCGAATACTACGGTGAGGTCGATGACCAAGTCGGGAACGCTCACTCGCCGCGGGAACTCTACGACGAGGCCCTGGAGCTTTCGCCTGGCCATGAGGCGGCACTTCTTGGGCTCTATCACTTGCACCGTTTCAATTGGAACCGCCAGTCGCGCCGGCCCGGTGAGATCCTGGAGGAGCTCTTTGGGAGCACGCCGGAGTCCATCGCGGGCAAGTTGGCACGCGCGTCGTCGGCCTTGGACAACGGAGATCTTCGCACTACGCGCCGCACCCTAGGGGAACTGGAGGAGGTTGCGCCCGGTCGGCGCGATGTTCGCATCCAACAGGCGGCCTTGCGGTGGGTGGACCACGATCGCGAGGAAGCCCGCGCCATCTTGGACGAGCTGGCGGCCGAGGATGCTGCCGATTCCGTCCCCGCGCGTGAGGTCGGTCGGCACTTGCTGGAGCTCTACCGATTCGCCGAGGCCTTGCCTTTTCTTGAGGAGGCTGTCGGGCGCAACTCGCGTGACTTCCGTGCCCTGCGCGAGTTGGGCCGAGCCCAGGCCAACACGGGGGATAGCGACTCAGCCCGTGACTCCCTGGATCTCGCCATCGAAGCGGCCCAGGGCCGGCGTGATGCCTGGCGTGACAACATGAGCCTTGTGCTCGGTCGCATGGAGTCCTCCATGGTGGAGCACAGCACCCCGAACCTGACCTTCGTGTGGTTACCGGACGCGGCATTTGTTCTGGAGACCTACCTGGAGCCCTTCTATTCAGAGTCGCGTCTAGAGCTGGCGGATCGCTATGGATTCACGCCGGATCCCGTTCGCATCGAGGTCTTCCGGCGCTGGGGCGATTTCTCCGTGCGCTCCACGGGCTTTGAAGGCTTCCCGGCCCTCGGGGTTTGTTTCGGCCCCGTCGTTACCGCGGTTTCGCCCCTGGCGCGTGAGCTGCGCGGTGGATTTTCCTGGGCGCGTACCTCCTATCATGAATTCACCCATGTGATTCACCTGGGGCTGTCCCACAACCGTTGTCCGCGTTGGGTCACCGAGGGATTGGCGACCTGGGAAGAAGGGCGCCGCACGAAGTCCTGGTGGCGCAATTATCGCCGTGAGTTGGTGGATGCGCGGGCCAATGGCGATTTGATTACGGTGCGCAACCTGAACGGGGCCTTCCGCGGGAGTCGCGTGCTCTTCGCCTATTATCAAAGTGGTTTGCTGTGCAAGTTGCTGATCGAAGAGCACGGCTTTCCTGCCATGGTGCGACTGCTTGAATCCTTCGACAAAGGCGCGGACCTTGATGTCGCTCTGCAGGATGTCTTCCAGACGACACCGGAAGAGCTGGATGTGCGCTTCGCCGCCTACGTGGACGACATCGTGGGGGAACTACACATCGAACCCCGATGGAGCCGTGCGAGCACCTTTCGTCTGCGCTTTCGCTTGACGCGCCAGGCTCCTTCGCCGGATGCCAACGGTGGCGCGGACTTGGCGGAATGGCAGGACTCGTGGGCGCGCGTCGGTTGGGGCGATCTCAACGCGGGGCGCCGCGTGGATGCAGAGGACGTCCTACGCCTGATCGAATCCTCAGGAGTGCCGCCGGCCCGCGCGCTATTCCTGAAGGGAGAGCTAGCCCTTTCCCGCGGCGACAACGATGACGCGCGCCTGTTCTTCGAGGCGGGCCTTGAGTCTGGCGGAGAAGACTTCCGTGCACGCATGGCCCTTGGTGCCCTGGCGATGACGGGGGATGATTCCGATGTGGCGCTCGAGCACCTCCTGGCCGCGGAGGCCGCATTTCCGGGCTTTGATGATCCGAGCTTGTCGGCGGAATTGCGCATCGCGGATCACCTGGAACGAAACGGTGATCGTGAAGGAGCCATGGCGGCGCGCCTACGCTGGCTGGACTGGAATGCCGGGGAAGACTCAGTGCGACTGTTGACGGCCCGTTGGCTGGCGGAAGTTGGTCGGCATGCGGAGGCCCTTACGCTCTATGGCGAGGCCAATGAGGTCGATCCATTCCGTCGCAGCCTGCACCTGGATTGGGCCCATTCGGCCTTTGCGACGGGGGACTTCGAGGTCGCCCTGCGCGAGAGTGCGGTCGGTCTTCGCATCCCGGCGGAACTCGAACGCGAAGCAGAGGACGGTGTGCCTTCCTCCGATTGGGCCACGATGATGGAGCCGCTGCTGGAGTTGATGGCCCAGTCCCTCGTGGAACTCGGTCAGATTGATGCTGCGCTGGCCTCCGCCAAGGAACTGCTGGCGCTGGATGCGGACAACGCTGTGGCCCTGGAGATCCTTGGGGGTGAAGGCCAATGAGCGCGGATGACGACGGCCCCGCTCGGACGGATTCGAGTGCTCGTTTCATCATCCTGGACGGCGTGGATGGTTGTGGGAAAAGCACCCAGGCAAGCCTCTTGGTTTCGGCCTGGACGACCGCATCCCGGGAACCACTGCACCTACGCGAACCCGGCAGTACCGCCGCAGGCGAACGCATTCGATCTGTGCTGTTGGAGCCGGGCGTTGAGATCGGGCCGGCGACGGAAGCGTTGCTGTTCTGCGCTGCTCGACGGCAGACCCTCGATGAGTTAGTCGCTCCGGCACTGGCCGCCGGTCGCGACGTGGTTTGTGAACGCTTCCATGCCTCCACCTTCGCTTACCAGGCTGTGGCGGGGGCCCTTAGCGAAGCGGCATTGATGCAACTCCTAGGGGACTGGGCTGGCGCGCCGGAACCGGACGCGACGATTCTCCTTGAGATTCCAGCGCGCCGTGCCCTAGAGCGTCGTGCGGGGGAAACCGAAGATCGCATCGAGGCCAAGGGTTTGGAATTCCAAGAGCGCGTGGCCGCGGGCTATCGGCGCTATGCAGAGCTCGACCCCCGCGCCCTGATTGTGGATGGTGAAGGAACAACGCAGGAGGTTCACGCCCGAGTCCTCCAGGCCCTCGAATCACATCTGGTGACGCAGCAATGAGTGCAGCAGTTCGGAAACGCAAGCCGGCCCTGAAGACACTGCCCACGGGCTTTCGCGAACCCCGCGGGCATGGCGATTTGATCGGTCGTCTCTTCCAGGCGGCCAAGTCGGGGCGCTTGCCCCACGCGCTGCTCTTCGAAGG
>JBLHLB010000438.1:0-3426 GCA_047618505.1 Planctomycetota bacterium | reverse complement strand
TCCTGCTCCGCCTCACTGGGTTCACGGCTGAGGGCCCTTCGGAAGGTGATGCGCACAGCCTGTGACTCATCATCACTGTCCTTTAGCGCACGCACCCCGAGCTCCTCCGCGATCTGCAACATCATCGGATCGTTCGCGAGGGTTAGGGCCTGCAGCGGAGAGGTGGAACTCTCACGGCGCGTACAACTCGTGGTCGGGTCCGGAGCGTCAAAGGTCGTCAGGAAAGGAAAAACGCTCGAGCGCCAACGACGCGTATAGAGGGTTCGACGAAAGCGGTTCTCACCCTTATCGGCGCGCCATTCCTTGACGCTTTGGGTGAATTGAAAGACGCCATCTGGCTGGGGCGGTTGCACGGGCGGTCCGCCGAAGGCCGTGGTCAGCAGGCTGCTGGCAACCAAGGCCGAATCGCGAATCGACTCCGCAGGAAGTCGCAGCCGCCGCTGCCCCGCCAGCAGACGATTCAAGGGATCATCGGTCTCACTGCGATCGATGACAGGAACGGACTGGCGATAGGTTTGTGAGAGGACGATGAGGCGGTGCATCGCCTTGCGAGAGTACCCGCCGCGCACGAAGTCCTGGACCAGCCACTCGAGCAGATCCGGGTGCGAAGGCGTCGCGCCGCGCAGACCGAAGTTGTCCTCGGTGCGCACCAGCCCAAGACCAAAGAAGGACTGCCACCAACGGTTGATGGTCACGCGCTGCACGAGTGTGTTCTCGGAATGCACTAGCCAACGGGCCAGATCCAAACGGTTTAAGGGAGCGCTCTCTGGCCCGGAATCTAGCGGCCTCGTCCTTGGGACAAACTGTCCAATGGCGCTGGGGAAGCCCGGTTCAATCTCATCCCCCAGATCCAGGAAATTCCCCCGGTTGAAGATGTGAGACTGGCGCGGTATCGATCGCTCCCTCAAGACGGGGGACTGGTTCAATTGCAGTCGTATCGACTGCGCTGCGGTGAGAGCGCGGGATGCATCAACCCACTCTCCAGGAACACTGGCGGAGTTGTCGGGCAGGGGCTCTCGGGCTTCGGCCGCACCAACCTTCCGTGTCCGCAGCCTAAAATGCCCGAGGGTGTGCCGGTTCCCGAAGTCCTGCCTGAGCATGACCCGCATTTCCCTATCCCCCCCCGGTATCGACTCACCCAGCCGCAGGTGCAACACATGGGGTTGGCCGAACTGCGGCTTGACGGCCCAGCCGGTGTTCTTTTTCCCATCGAGGACCATCGCCGCTTTGTATTGGGCGCCACCCTCCGGGCGCGTGTCCTGTTCCATGTCCGCCACGGCGCTAACGAAGGGCACCGAAGTCCACGCATCGGCCCCAACCTCGCGCCACTCCATCTCCACAGCATTCAGAACGAAGTTTCCGCTCCCCGATCGGCCCGGTCCCCCGCCACCGAGGTTGTACCTCGGGAGAGCTTCAATGCGCAGATCAGTCAACCCGTCCGCAGGCAAGAGCCCGGTCAAGGTGTAGGCGGAGAAGATGGCGCCTTGCCCGTGGACTGAATAGGAGCCGTCGATCTCCGGCACCAACTCGGGTCCGTTGTCAGCCTTCGTAGCCCTGGGTTGCCACGTCGACCAACCCTGGGCCGCGTCCTCGGCAGCCCGCTGAAGTCGCTCACGTGCTTGCGCCACACCGGCCTCGAACTCAGCAATCTGGAGTTCTTCCTCGGGTGTACGCGCCACGTAGGCGTTGGTCTCCGAGTAGGTTCCCCCGTCCTCCGTGGAATTGAAGAATGCGAAGAGTCCGTAGTAATCCCGAGCGCTGAAGGGGTCAAACTTGTGATCGTGACATTGCGCACAACCGACGGTTGTTCCAAGCCAAACCGTCCCGGTCGTCGCCACCCGATCGTGGACCGCGTTGATGCGATTCTCTTCGTTCTTCGCCCCGCCTTCCTGGTTGATCTGCGTGTTGCGGTGGAAGCCTGTCGCAATCACGTCGGCGTTGGTCGCTCCGGGCAGGAGATCGCCCGCGAGCTGTCGCAGGGTGAAGCTGTCAAAGGGCTCATCCCTGTGAATCGAGTCCAGCACCCAGTCGCGCCAGGGCCAGATGGAGCGCCGACCGTCGATGGTGAAGCCCCTGCTGTCGGCGTAGCGAGCAAGGTCCAACCACTTCGCAGCCCAATGTTCCGCGTAGGCCTGGGATTCAAGCAGCCGCTCAACGACGCGTCCGTAGGCGCCCGCTTCAGAGTCGGCTAAGAAAGCGTCCTGTTCTTCCAAAGTGGGGGGAAGGCCCGTCAGGTCCAGGAACACACGGCGCAGCAGTGACTCGGGATCCGCTTCCGGCGTAGGGCTCAGGCCCGCTTCCTGCAGTCGCCTCAAGATGAAGGCGTCGATGGGGTTGGCGCCCCAGTTCGTGAACTCCCCGTCAGGCTCCGGCAGGGGCAAGACAACCTCGCCAAGGGAGCGATAGGCCCAGTGCTCCTCGAAGGGCGAGCCTGCGGCGACCCAGCGCGCCAACACCTCGATTTCCTTAGACCCAAGAGCGTCGTCATGTTTACGCGGCGGCATGCGTCGCTTGCCTTCGGCGCGCACCCGCTCCAACACTTCACCCAGGCCCTCCGAGCCCGGCTGATCTAAGCGCAAGTCCCCCTCTCGCGCCTCCTCGTCGGGGCCGTGACAGGCCAGGCACTTCTCCGCCAGGATCGGGCGCACATCCCGGGTGAAGCTAATCTCCTGGGGCAGGGACTCGTCCCCCTGCCCTGGGACAAGCAGGCCGACAAACAAAATCAACGAGGGGGTAAGCACGCCTTCGATGATACCCGAGAACGAATCTACGACCGGAAAAATAGGCCCGCTTGTAGCGTCGCTACGCGTACTTCTCGGGGATGTAAATGCGACGCGTGCCACTTGCCCTTGTGTCCCTGCCCTGGACGAAAACCGCTGCTAAGCCCGCGCACAAGCGATGCAAGGTCAAGTCCGGAGTCCGCGCTTGTTTGCCTAGGGTCTCGGGCGGATCTACGCAGCGCGCGCCGCTAGGGAAACTCTGGGTACACCAATGCGAGCTGCTATCGAGAGCTTGTTCGAATCATCAGGGAAGCACCTAGGGCCTGAACTTCTTACCCGTGTGGATAGGGAGATCATCGGCGGCGCACTGGGCGTGCAGGGCGCAGGTGGACAGAGGGGGCTACGGGAGCACAACAACCACGGTGCGTGGTTCGACACGCGGGCGCCGCATGGGCGGATGCTGCATGGGCGGCCACTCCATCTCCTCCTCCATCGCTCCTAGGCTTGTGTTGAATCAGCGGCACGGAATCACTCTCTAGAGTCAGACTCCGCAGCGCGGACACCCTCGACCGAGAGAAGGCTGCGCTTGCGGTCGATGCCTCCTGCGTAGCCGGTAAGAGCCCCGTCTTTGCCGATCACGCGATGGCAGGGAATGGCAAGCGCGATCACGTTGGCGCCATTTGCCATTCCGATCGCGCGCGCCGCG
>JBLHLB010000437.1:0-3436 GCA_047618505.1 Planctomycetota bacterium | reverse complement strand
TCCGGCGTCCGCCGGCCTACTACGAAGAGATGGCGGGCAGGGAAGACCCGGCTCAGCTTTCGGCGCAGCTGCGACTACTCCTTGGCAATGCGACTGCAGAAAAGGCCCTGGCGATCTTTCAGACGCCCCATAGCCCCGCGGCCATGAGTCAGGTCGACCTACTCGGCGAGGCGAATCAAAAGCACCTCTTCCCCGAGGGCATGCGCGACGGAGAAGGACAGCAACTCGACCTGCGCGAGACGAATTCCTGGCGCATGGAACTCGATCAGGTGTCCACGGTTGAGCTACTCGAAGTCCAATTGGTCAATGCCATCGCTCCCTTCGTGATGAACGCTAGATTGAAGCCATTGATGCTCGCCGTTGCGACGCGCGACAAACACATCGTAAATGTCTCCGCCATGGAGGGTCAGTTCTATCGCTCCTGCAAGACCACGCGACACCCCCACACGAACATGGCCAAGGCTGCGCTAAACATGATGACACGTACCTCGGCGGCGGACTACGCCAAGGACGGCATCCACATGAACAGCGTGGACACGGGCTGGGTCACCGATGAGGATCCCTTCAGCAAGGCTGTGGAGAAGGATCGGGATCAGGGGTTTGTCCCGCCCCTCGATTCGATCGATGGTGCGGCGCGCGTGCTCGCACCGATCTTCACTGGATTCAACACTGGGGAGCATTGCTGGGGGCAGTTCCTGAAGGATTACGTGCCGACACGTTGGTAGCAAAAGGAGGTGCAGCGACAGCGGTGCTTCGTCTGCTATCCTGTCTCCATGATCGCCCAAGAGGAAACATCGCCGCCGACTCCGGTCGCTATTCAAGGAACGCGACGGCGCTGGCTCCGGGTGGTGCTCGGTCTGGGTGTTCTATTCCTGATCATTCTTCTCGTTGGCTGGTTCCGGGCCCCGAACTGGGTGCGCGGAAAACTCGAGGAGTCCCTCGAGAAAGCGCTGGCAGTGGAGGCGACCGTCGGCGACGTCAGTCTCTCGCTCTTCGGCGATGTATCCGTCTCCAGTGTTCACCTGGTCGACCCGCAGGGTCGTGAAGTCGCGACGATCGAAGACCTGGAGGTCCGCGGGGATCTCTTGGCGTTGATCCGCGGCGACTATGGGGCGGAAGCGGATCTTGGTCAGTCCGGCTTCATTCTTTACCAAGAGGAAGATGGGAGCTGGAGCTCTGCCAACCTGTTGCGCGAAGACGCCGACGACTCCAACGATGATTCCGATCGAGACAGCGGTGACGACGGGCTCGCAGAGTTTGACCTGCGCCTGCGGGCACCGAGCCTGCGCTTCACTACGGTTTTCCTGGAGGGCGAAGCACGCGTAATTGACATGAATCTTGCGAGTCGTGTGCAGGGCGGTGACGCCCTTTTCCTGGAGCGACTCGAGCTTTCCTCTGACTTCCTTTCCGGCACGATCGAAGGACGCATTGAGAACCTGAGGGAATGGTCCAGCCCAAAGCAAGCCCCTCTTCGACTACACGACGTCCAGGCGGACCTGCGCTACGTTCCCGACGGGCTTCGGGAAGTCTTGGCACCCTTCATCGACCTCGACCTAACCGGCGCCGCGGAAGAGGATCTTGATCTGCAGGCCAGTGGCAAACTGTGGGCTTTCGAAGCCAAGTCGCTGTCCAATCATCTGCAGATTGATCTCCAGGCTGGGGTCGGACGGTTGACCCTCGCGAACTTCACCGCTGAGGGCAATGTGGAGGCCAAGCTCGCGGACGGCTGGCTCAACCTGAAGTCCGATCTCGGGCTGAATGGCGGACGCTTTGACCTCCTCGGTAAGGTCGACCTGGCGGGATTGTTTAGCGACCAGGGCGCGCTGGGCACGACCTTCTCCGTCGGCCTCGCCGGAGTCGGCATCGGTTCGGAGTTTGCTCCCTTGCTGTCCGCCCTGCACCCGCTCTTGGCGGCGAATGAAGCACTCTACAGTGATGGACTCGAGGGCACGCTAGATGGTCGGGTCGAGTTCACCGTCACAGCACCCTTGATCTTCTCCAAGTTGCGCGAGCGTCCGGCTGCCTTCCCCCTGAATGCCCTGGGTGCCGAAGGGACACTCGGCCTCAGCGCGGGCCTGAGCGACATGGCCATGGTCAAACAGCTGAGCAACACCTTCAAGGTGGACCTCTCGGGTCAGGCATTGGTCGAGCCCTTCGACTTCGCGATCGCCGGAGGGCGCATCACCTACGGGAAGCCCTGGGTCTGGACCGTTGATGGTCTGCGCACAACGTTCACGGGGTCTATCGGCCTCAATCAGACTGTGGACCTGACCTGGCACATCCCCCTGACCGAACGTCTGGTCAAGAACAGCTCCGTACTGGCGCAGATCGGCGGTCGTGAGCTAGCCGTTCCCATTGCTGGAGAGCTGCGATCTCCGAGGATTGACCTGGAGACGCCCCTCAAAGAAATTGCGAACGAGGCCCTCCAGGAAGCTCTTCGGGATCAACTCCTAGATCGCATTCAAGAGCTCGACTTCCTCGGAGAGGGCGGACGCACCGAGAACGGACTTGGCGACCTGTCTGGCATCGGGGGCGCGCTCGACGCACTCCAGGGCAGCAGCGGGGCCACCGGTTCCAGTGGGCAAGGCGCAGGCGCTAAATCCAACAACCCCGACGAACTCCTGCGGGAAGCGAATCGACTCTGGGCAGCGGGCGACCGCGCCGCCGCGCAGCCAATCTATAAACGCATCAAAAAGGAGTTCCGCCTGAGCACCGCGTTCCTCCTGAACCGCAGCAAGGTCAAAGATCGCGCTGACTGGAAGCCCTAGCTGCCCGTCGCCCTAGGTCCAGCATGCGCTCAACCCAGGGTTCACTCTCCAGGGGCAGCACGATGTGCCCGGCCCCCTCGAGCACCTCTAGGGACGCCAGTGGAAGGAGCTGGTACATCTTCCGCCCGGAGGAAATCGACGGCACGACCCTGTCCCGATCGGAGACGAAGATCGACACGGGTTGCTCGAGGCTCTCGAGACGCGGAAGAAGATCCACGCGTTGAATCATGGCGAGGCGATCCCGGTAACCAGCGTCGATCACACCCGACTTCATCTCCAGGAAAGTCTCCAGAGCGCCGTCGTCTCGGCGGTCCCCAAAGAGCCCGATGCGCGCCGCGATCGGGCGGCTTAGATTGAACATCACGGGTGTAACCAGGGGCGCAAAGGCACGTGAAATCGCTAGGCGCGCACGCCGGTCAAAGCGCGCGAAACCGTTAACCAACATCAGGCCACGCACCTGCTCCGGGTAATCCAAGGCCAGCTGCAACGCGACCGCCACACCGAAGGATTCCGCCAGGACCAGGGCAGGCCCAAGCTGCAACTCCGCCATGCAGCGCGCGATGCTGGCCGCCAGATCGGCGTGGGTGTTGCCCTCCTCCTCCGTGGTGTAGCGCAACGTGACCAGGTCAAAGTGCTCCGCCAAGCGCTCCTCGGTTCCCAGGAGATAG
>JBLHLB010000436.1:0-3457 GCA_047618505.1 Planctomycetota bacterium | reverse complement strand
GCATCACCAAGTGCCTCGCGCAACAGACCGCGCTCTTCGCGCTGGCGCAGGTCGCCTCTGGGATAGACGTCGACGCGCCAGAAATCCTCGCTAGCACCACCTGCATCGTCCAAGGCCACCCGGAACTCAGGCGCATCCACTGGAGCGTCTCCGAGGAGGCGTTGGGCAATCTCATTGAGGCTGCTCCGGAAGGGTTCCGGTCGCAGTCCTTCGCCAACCAGGTGGACCTCAGTCTCCGCCACAAGTGACTCACCCCGAGTTTGTAGACGCGCCAGCTGTGCACGCTTGCGGGAGTTCGGTACCTGGGATTGCGGTCCTACAACAAGCGCGGCCATACCCGACTCTCTGAGGACCTCGGCACCGCTTGCGATGACGTCGATGTTCGCCAAGTCCTCTCTCATCGGAACCAGCACTCGAACAGCGATGGGGGAGAAGGAAAGGCGCCTCTGGATCGCCTCGGCAGCTTGGGTGACATCCGTGTCCGCGGGGCGCAGGGCACTGGGATCCGCATCGAAGGCCAGGCCACGCGTACCGACCACACCCCAGCCTATGAGGCCGAGGGCGATCAAGGCGAAGGCGGTCATGGGGCCCGACCTGCCTCGGCTGAGGGACTTTGCGAAGAGCACAACGCTGCTGACTTGCGCGTGGGACTCACTCTTCGGCGTAGCACCAACAAAGCGCTCCAGGAGGAGCGGTTCTAAGAACAGCGTCACAACTAGGGCACTGGCCAGCCCAATGGCAAGGAGCAGACCAAAGGAAACCAATCCCGGCAGTGAGCTGGCGGAGAAGGATAGGAAAGCTGCCGCGCTCGTAAGCATGGCCGCCAAGAGTCCACGCCCGGTTTGAATCGTCGCCACGGCGGTTGCGCGCTCGCTGCTCCCGTTCCTGCGTTCCTCTCGCCAGCGCTCGGAGAGGTGCAAGGCAAAGTCGACCCCTAGCCCCGTGAGAATCGCTGCGCTGCTCAAGGCCAAGGGGGTTAGCGGACCCAGAATTGCACTTCCGAATCCTAGTGCCCACACAATCGCCACCAGGACAGGTGCGAGGTACAGGTGTGGCAAGAGAAAGCTGCGTGCCGACAACATCAGGAACAGCATGACCAGGGGAATCGACCAAATGAGCGAGCGCGTTAGGTCGCCGCGAATCCGAGCCGCGTCACCACGTGCAACCGCATAGCCGCCGAGGATGTGGGCCGTTACGCCGGGCTCAAACCCATGTTCTCCCAGGACGTTCTCGACCCCCTCCATCAAGGCCGTCGAGAAGGCTACGTCGAAGGGATCAAACTCACCCTCCAGGGACAGAATCGCCAGATCGCCGGCTTCTAAGAGGAAGTAGGGGGAGCCGGGATCGAGGGTGACCGGGAGTGCTTGTTGCTCCTCCGCCAGCGCCCAACGTAGACCAAGAGGATCACGTAGCACGCGCTCCTGACCACCGATGGGATCCTCACCAAGGGTGCGTCGAATGTCCGCCACCGCGGCTCGCCGTTGCTCCGGTTCCAGCTGGTGTTCTAGGGCTGCCAAAGATCTTTCCGACAGGCTCGCCAGGCTCGGTAGCTCCGTCCCTCCAAGCAACTCATCACGCCCCGCAAGCACGCGCTCCACACCGGCCAATGCAGCGAGGTCTGACGCCAACTCCTGCACAGATTCCCCGACTGAATTTCCTTCGATCGCAATCCACAGGCGACGCCCTGATTCTCCGCTGACCGCGTCGTTCGTCAGCAAGCCCACCATCGGATCGCCGCGCGGAAGGAACGCCGTCACATCAGGATCGACCCTCAAACGCGGCAACAGGGAGCAAGCCAGGGCGGTGATCAGCCCGAGTACAAGGAGGACAGCCCGGGGCCTCTGGCTCACCAGCGAGGCAACTCCCCCGAGCAGTCTTTGGATCACAGGCCTTCTGAGCTCGCGTTCGTTTGCAAGGGGCTAGGTCCAAGCCGGAACAGGGAATCCGCCAGGTGATCCGTCGGAGCGGTCGCTTCCTCAAGAATCGTCATACGGAAATCTACGCCGACGATACTGCGTTGTCCCTGTGTGTCCTGTGTCCAGCTCACGTTACGTAGAGTGTACTCCTTGCCCTTCAAGATCCCGTGTGCGTCGAGGGTGGCGACAACCTTGAGTCCCTCGAAATTCGGTGTCAGTGCGACTAGCCAGCTATGTTCCGGCCCAGGAGCGGCGCCGATCGCGCGTTCTGCTGAAAGGTTCGCCGACTCTTCCATCAGACTCGCGGCTAGGAAGGAAAAGAAGTGACGCGGCGGTTTGCCGTCCGACAGACTCCAGCTCACGTCGATGTCCGCCGGAGGGATGATCCCTTCGAAGCCGTAGGGAGTTGCGGTCAGATCGAGCACACGTCCCCCGAGTTCTGGGTAGAGCTGCAGGCGCACCGCCGGGTCCACACCGCGACGGCGAATAAGCGCACTTGTAAAGGTGCCCGATAGGTACGGCGACTCAATGCGCACACGCCCCTGGGTTCGTTCGAATGCGTGGTATTCCGCAGGCCCGTTGGCATCCAGCCAGGAAAGCAAGAACGTTGGAGGCGAGTTCGTCGGGCTGAAGCTGTTGTACCCCGAAAGGCATGCCGCTAGGGGCATCAAACCGAGGGCCAGAACGAGGCCCCTGATCGGGGCGGACCAACCGCGCTTCGATGGATTGCTCTGCATAGAGTCTGAAGGTGAGGAGTCGATCCGAAACGGGGGGGAAGTTTCGGAGGAGGAGCTCCTCGGCTAGGTGCCGCCCGAGGTGCCCTTGTCGATAGCTAGTCGAGCTGTCGAGTCAGGTACCAGGGAGCCTAGTCTATCACGATCGATCTTTCCTCGCTCCGTCCGCGGCAGGGCATCTACAAGGACCACGGCCCGTGGACGCTTGTGTGGCGCCAAGCGCGTTGAGCACCACCGCAGCACGTCGCGGGTGCTAAGGGATGCCTGGGCGCAGGCCACGACTGCGCGCACCTGTTCCTCACCTAAAACCGTCTCAGACCCACGGTGACGGGCAGGAACACCATGAACGACGACTTCGTCGACGCCCGGAAGAGTGGCGATGACGGCTTCCACTTCCATGGGGTTGACCTTCTTTGCGCGCACGCTGATCCAGCCGCTCGTGCGTCCCATGAGGAAGAGCTCATCCTGCTCGAGGCGCGCTAAATCCTCGCTGACATAGCGCGCTCCATCGAGACGCATTACATCTTCGTCATCCGTGGGAATGTAACCTTCGGCAACGGCGGAGGAGCGCACCGTCACCGGACGTCCACCTCCGCCGTGTGGTTGACCGAGGTCGACGTGAACGCCGGGAAGGAGGTTGCCTACGCTGCCGCGTTCCGTCGCCGTTCCGTCACCGTCATAGGCGATGCCGCCGCACTCGCTGGCCCCGTAAAGTACACAGATCGGAAGTCCCATGTCCTCGCGGAAACCGCGCGCTGTTTCCGGCTGCAACGGAGCTCCCGCGGCCAGTAGCAAGCGCAGGGAAGC
>JBLHLB010000435.1:0-3469 GCA_047618505.1 Planctomycetota bacterium | reverse complement strand
CGCGAAGACCGTCGCGCGGTCCGCAACATGATCGCCATCATCGTCGCGAATCAATCGCAGTCGATCTGACTCGGCGGAATAGCTCGCAAAATTGTCGCCCTCGTGCTTTGCGATCATCGCCACACGATCCTCCAGGGACTGGCTCGCGAGGTCCTCGTTCAGCCAGCCCATATGCTCGCGCATGTCCGTCACACCCGCGTGGTGACGGAAGGTCTCGCCGACATAGAGCGAGCCGTCGTTCGCCACATACAGGCAAACGGGATTGGCCAACATGGGCTCGGCCGCGAAGAGAGTCGCGCCAAGTCCATCGGCCAACTGCAGAGTAGCCACGGAAGCCGCAGCTTCCTCCGAAGCGGGTGCCACGAAGGGACTGTAATCCCCTTGTGTTTCCTGGCGCGCGGGCGCGCTTCCGTAGACCGGTTTTGCGTGCAGCAGCGCCGACCCCAGGATTAGACCCCCAAGGAGTAGTCGCCCAAGTCCCGAATAAATTGCGCCGCGCGAGAACAACACGCGCACTAGTACTTCCCCGCTAACTCGGTGCGCACGGTTTCGAGAAGACGCTTTGTTGCCATGATGCCATCGGCCTCGCTCAAGCCACCGCCCTCGTACTCGATGCCCATGAACCCGCGATAGCCCGCATCCAAAACGATCGGCAGCATCTTGCGGTAGTCCGTACCGGTCTCGTTGCCCGCCTCATCAAAGTCATGGGACTTGGCGCTAACTGCCTTGGCATAGGGCATCAACTCGCGCACGCCCCGGTAGCGGTCGTACCACTCATCGCCCTGGAGACGGAAGTTGCCGAAGTCCGGCAGGGTCCCCACGCGCGGGTGATCGGCCTTGCGCATGACGCTGGCAAGCCAGGCTCCGTTCGAGGAGAGTCCGCCGTGGTTCTCCACGATGACATTGACACCATATTGCTCGCCAATCCGCCCCAGTTGATTCAGGGAATCCGCCGCGCGGGACATCTGATCCTCATAGGACCCACCACCACCGGCATTGAGGCGAATCGAATGGCAACCGAGGAAAGCCGCCGCCGCGATCCAACGGAAGTGATTGTGCACCGCCGTCCGCCGACTAGCGTCGTCTTGATCCGCGAGTTGGCCCTCGCCGTCAACCATGATCAAGAGGCTACGTACGCCTAGGTCTGAGCAGCGCTGACGCAGCTCGGTCAGGTAGCCGTAGTCCGCCGCCTTGTCCTTGAAGAAGGAGTTCACGTACTCCACTGCTTCAATGCCGAACTTCTCTTTCGTGTGAGCCGGGAAGTTCAGATTGTCCAACTCCCCCGCTTGCAAGGTGCGGTGCAGAGACCACTGCGCCAGGGAGATCGAGAAGAGCGGATCCTGCCCAGCCATGGGAAGCGCAAATCCACCGGCGCCACTGGTTTTGGCGCCACTGGTTCCGGCACCAGCGAGAGCCCCGGCGGACGAGAGAGACAGTGCACTCGCTGCACCAATTCCGAGACCAGACACCAAGAGCTGACGACGATTAACGACCATGATTTCCTACGCTGGGGAGACGAGGTGAAACCGCGCGGACGACCGAAGCGACCCCGGTCCATGGCCACACGGCATGGGTGACTGGGGTCGACGACCACCTGCCACGGCGAAGACCATAACAGGGCGACGCGACTTCGGCGCCTGTCATCACCCCGGGCCTTGGTTGGAATTCGGTGGTTCGCCAGGCGACGCAGTCTCCAGCCTGGCCCCGGGGCCTCGGACTGCTATTGTCAGTCCCATGAGCGGAACGACATCGGAGGCCGATGGGCCCAAGCGGGCGCCCTACCGCATGCGCACGGCCCGTCTCGAGGTGCGCGGCTACCGCCCCACCGAAGCGCCGGCCCTGCAGCGGAGCATGGCTCACAATCGGGAGCACCTCCTTCCCTGGATGGCCTGGGCCATCAAGGAGCCGCTGACGGTCAACCAGAAGCTCGAGCGAATCCTACAGAACCGAAGCTCCTTCGATCGCGCCGAGGAATTCGTCTACGGCATCTTCGATCCAGAGACCGGAGGCATCCTGGGCGGAACTGGACTGCATCCGCGCTGCGGCATCGGCGCGATCGAGATCGGCTACTGGATCGATGTGGATCATTGCGGTCGGGGCTATGCCGCCGAGGTAACCTGCGCCCTGACCCAAGCCGCCTTTTGGGACCTTGGTGTAACGCGCGTGGAAATACACTGCGATCCCCAGAACGTCCCTAGCAAGAGCATCCCCCTACGCTTCGGCTTCCATGAAGACGCGGTACTTCGGCAGCGCTATCCCATGTCCGATGGCGTCAACCGCGATACGGTCGTCTACTCGATGCTGCGGGCTGAGTTCGACGCAAACCCGATGCGTCACGCCTTCCTCAATCGCTTCGACGCCCTCGAACAGAAGCTCGCAGTCCCCACTGAATCCCCTTTAAAAACATCGTGAGTCACAACATCGGAGTTTGTTCCTGGTCCCTGCAACCGACGGATGCGGGCAACCTAATCACAAGCCTGGCGCCCACGGGAGCCAAGTGCCTTCAGTTGCACCTGGACCCCCTGCGCAGCGGCGAATGGGATGAAGCGGCGAGTTTGGATGCCCTGCGCGATGCGGGAATACGCATCCTGTCCGGCATGGTAGCCACGAAGGATGAAGACTATTCCACCCTTGCGAGTATCTCGGAAACCGGTGGCCTGCGACCGGATTCGACCTGGGATGAGAACCGCGCTGCGGCCATCGAGAACGCAGCCTTGGCGCAACGCATGGGGCTGAGCTTGATCAGTCTGCACGCGGGCTTTCTGCCCGAGGAAGCCGGCGTTCCTGAGCGCACAAAGTTAGTCAAACGCCTGCGCGAGTACATCGACATCTTCGCCGAGCGCGACATCATCTGCGCCCTCGAAACGGGACAGGAAAGCGCCACCACCTTGGCCGAGTTCCTGGAGGAGCTCGACCGACCGCGCTCGGGCGTCAACTTCGATCCCGCCAACATGCTGCTCTACGACAAGGGGGACCCTGTCCAAGCACTGGATCTCCTGGCTCCTTGGGTACGACAGATTCACATCAAGGACGCCATCTGCACCAAGATCCCCGGCACCTGGGGCGAGGAAGTTCCCGCGGGTACGGGGGAGGTCGACTGGACAGCCTTCTTTGATGTGATCGCGGCACGCAAACTCGACGTCGACCTGATCATCGAGCGCGAAGCCGGCGACGACCGCGTCGGCGATATCGCCACCGCCCAGACCCTCGTCAGCACTCAACTCGCACGCATCGCGGGTCACTGAATCTATGGCACGCAGCACGAAGCGAAGAAAGCAACCCATCGGCATTGGCGTCATCGGCCTTGGGTTCATGGGGCGTACGCACCTAGCGGCCTACGGGGCAGCGAATGCGGCCGGGCAGACGAATCGGATCGTGGCCATTGCGGACCGCGGTCTCGCGCGTAGGGGCGGCAAGAAGAGGAGCGCTAAAGCTGAGCGCGGGAACCTCGACACCGGCGATGACGGGG
>JBLHLB010000434.1:0-3479 GCA_047618505.1 Planctomycetota bacterium | reverse complement strand
CCGGTGCTGTCCGAGAAGGAAACAGCGGACTGCGTGAAGGCGGAATCCAGGAAGGAGACCATCTCTCCGAGAGTTGTTCCGTCAACGCCGTAGGTGAAGCTCGTCACCACCGCACTGCCGTCTGAATCGGTACCCGCGAGGTCAATCACGTCACCGACTTCATAGTCGGTTATCGATGAAGCCAGATCATTCAGATCCGTGGACTGGTCGGCCGCAGATTCAGACCCTTGCACGAAGTCGACTAGTCCGGCCAGGTTCTTCAGATCCTTGCTGGAGACACCGGCGTTGGCCTTGATGTTCGCATCCTCGCCGGAACGTTCGCTGGTCAGGATCAACTCGCCACCGGGTGCAACGGAGGCCACGATGTCCTCGGTTTGGGCGTTGACGGCGTCGGCCAATTCCTGGGTCGTCAAGGCTCCAGCACCAAGGATCGCCACCTCCTGGGGAGCGCCTCCGTCGACGACAAGTTCCATGGTCCAGGTCTCACCAACGGGGATATTGAAGGGGCCCCCATTGGCGCCGGTGCTGATGGCCGGGGCTCCCTCTGCGTAGGTTGAAGAGCTCGTCAATTCCTCAGTCAAAGGTCCGGTCACGACCGCCGGAAGGTTGCCCGTGAAGTTAACTTCAGAGGTTTCACTCGGAGGCAGGACTGCACGCGTATCAATCGAGAAGGTCTGCCCGTTGTTGTCCAACACACGCAAGCCGGAGGTCAAGTCCACCATCGTCCCCTCCGCATCCAACCCGAAGGTTCCCACCCGTGTGTAGTAGGTCTGGTCGCCATCGCTCGCAGCAAAGTAGCCCTCACCGAGAAGCGCCAAGTCGAAGGTACGACCGGTCACATCCAGAGCGCCTTGATTCAGGCTACGGTCTACCGCGGAGAGCTGCGATCCCAAACCCGTCTGCAGGGAATTGGTTCCACCGACCGCACTGTTCGGCCCGGTGGCATTCCGGTGAGTCAAGCTAAAGAGATCTCCAAAGAGAGCGCGTGACCCCTTGAAGCCCGGCGTGTTCTGGTTGGCGAGGTTGTTGCCGATCACGTCGATCCAACGTTGGTTCGCGCGCATGCCGCCGAGTGCGGATGAGAAGGAGCTGGACATGGTGTTTTGTGTGGTGCCTTGGACGGCAACCGATTGGGCGTTCTGACTAGAGGTCTACTAGGAGGTGAGTCGCGTTGTCTTTGGCGCCGATCAGGCGCCGCTTTCTTCGTCGTCGCCGGAGGCTTCATCCTCGGCACCGTCATCGACTGCTTCCCCGTTGATCTCGCTGATCGCCGCTAGGGGCACATCTTGGCCGTCAACACTCAGGAAGGGGAGGCCGTTCTCGATCTTGACCGAGGTGACTTCACCAGCCTGTTCAACCCCCGTATCGGGGTCGTTCCAGGTGACTTCCTTGCCGATCAACGCACTGCCCTGGGTCAATTGCGACAGGAGCGCATTCGACTGGTTCAAGCTGATCATCGCGAAGATGCCTTGATTCAACTCCTCGAGTTGTTCCAAGGACGAGAAGCTCGAGAGCTGCGCCACGAAGTCCTCGCTACCCGTTGGCGAGAGGGGATCCTGGTGCTGGAGCTGTGCGACCAACAGGTTCATGAATGCCCCGCGGTCGAGCTCTGCTTTTGATTCAGGGGCCCTTTGCCCAATGGCGGGGTCGCTCGCGCTAATGCCGGTAAGTTCCATAGTCTCGCGTGTGGTTCAGGCGTAAGTGTCGATGGCCCCTTCGTTCAAGGACACGGGGGTCCTCGCGGGGTCTGTGGATTCGTCTTGTTCGTTACGGGCGGCTTCGACGCCCGTTGTAGTGCTGCGGTTCTCGGCGCGATTGCCTGAGCTATCCAGGCTTCGCTCGCCGGGACCTTGACCCTGCGTTTCACCACCGAGGAGCGTCAGGTTGACGTCACGACCTCCGGTAGCCTCGCTCAGGAGCGCGCGCAATTCAGGCGCCTGCTTTTCCAGAGCGGCAAACGTCTCGGGGTTGTCTGCCTCGATGACCGCGTTCATTGACTTGCCGCGCAAGGACACGCGGATCTGCACGCGGCCAAGGGCCAGTGGCGCCAACTCGACCGTCATGCTGCGCACGCCGCTTGTTGTGGCGACTTTGATCTGGCGCAGAATCTCCGCGGCTTCGGCCGTTTCCTTTGTGCTCGGTTGCGGCTCTGCCTGGGGCGTGGACTTGGGCGCCTTCGTTGTCGTTGAGTCGCCGCGCGTCGCCAGTGCATCCGGTAGGGCTGTTGAAGCTGCCACCGCTTTCACACCCGCCACTGCGCCTGTCGTCGCTGGCGTGGGCGTGCCGGCTGGGGTGTTCGAGGATCCCGCGGTGGGCGCGGAGGCCACTTGGCCCGTATTCGTGTTCGGGGAACTCTGTGCGTCGCCCTGGCCCTTGCCCGCCGCCGGATTTCCTTCGGTCGTAGACTGCTTGGAGCCACTCGCCACTTGATCACCCGTCGAGGGTTGACCGGCTGCCGTGTTCCGGTCGCCTTGCTTCGGGGTTTCCACAGGGCGCGCTGTACCGCTGGGTACTTCGCTGCGCCCCTCTAACCGATCCCCTTGTCCTTTCCCCTCAGCGGGGGTGCGCTCCTGCCCAAAGGTCCCGTGACGCTTCTCGCGGTGCTCGTCGGCTCGAACGGCCATGCGCTCATTTGCGGAGCCTAATTCCGCCCGTTCTTCTGCTCGCTCGACCTCTTCGGAGAAGAGGGTCGAACCGTTGGTCTCTGGGCGTTCCCCCCGGGAGAGGAGGGAGCGTAGCGCAGAGTGGATTTGGGGAGATCGGCCCGTGCCGGCCAATCCCTCCATGGGCCCTTGCGGGGTGGGACTTCGAAGAGTGTCCATGTAAACCCCCATCGCAAGTCGATTGCCAAGTGATCCTCGAAGCCAAAAACGGTCGTGGAATGCTCTCCTGGGACCTGCTTGGGGCACTCTGGAAACCCGTAGTGCCTTGATTGCGTAGTCATTTCTTCTACCCCGGGAAAGAAACAGCAGCGATCGGCCAAAGAACCCAGCGCGGTGGAACCCCCGCCCGCGGCCAGCAGGTCAAAGGGGGGCCGATGTTCCCTCGGCTCACCCGCCACGGGAGGCCACGGGACCTTATCCTAGGGGGGCCCGGCTGCTCCCATTGGCAGCCATGCTTGCACGCGTAACGAATCCCACCATGAATCGCACCGCCACCGCCACCCTTTCACTTCTGTTCGTCGTCGCCGGTTTTCAGCCTAACCTCGGTGCCCAACACACGGCTACGACCTCGATCGCCGCCAACCCCGGCAATGGGAACGAGCTGTGGGTTGCGAACCGCGACAACAACTCTGTCTCCCTGATCGATCGCTCCCTGGGCTTGGCCACGGTCGAGATCGACGTGGGGGTCTGGCCGCGGTCATTGGCCTTTACACCGGACGGAGCCACGCTCTTTGTGAGCAACCAGCGGGGCAACGTCGAAGTCACCAAGCACTTCGTTAGCCCCTTCGATGGTACGGAGCGGCGCGGCACTGTCAG
>JBLHLB010000433.1:0-3482 GCA_047618505.1 Planctomycetota bacterium | reverse complement strand
TTTTCCTGCCAGGTTGAGACCCTCGGCAGCGTTCAGGAGGTGCTCGAGGTAGGCCTCCCCAAGGCCTTCGGGCTCAAGGAGTTCAGAAGGCGACTCCGGATCGGCATCCGGAGCGAAAACTGGATCCCCAATTACGGCCAGGCGCTCCTCTATGGCCATTTCGACATCATCCGCGAGCTTCTCGGCCCGTGGTCCGAAGACTTTGACGCCGTTGTCGTGGGAGGGGTTGTGGGACGCGCTGATCATGATCCCAACGTCGTAGCCCTTGAGACGCGTGAGAAGTGCAAGGCCCGGAGTGGGCATCAGCCCTGCACTGGAGGTTACATAGCCAGCTCGCTGTAGCCCGCGTGCCGCCGCCAGCGCAAGAATGGGGCCGGAACTACGACCGTCGTGGGCGATTAGTGCACGCAGGGGGGTGTGGACCGGTGCGTCTGCGCCCGTACGGCGCGCGGCCATTTCCTCACCGACGGCCTGGCCGACAGCGGAGACACCGGCGGGTGTCATCCAGCCGTCGCCAAAGCGTCCGCGCACGCCATCTGTTCCGAAGATCCGTTGGTTGCTCACGTTGATGCTCTCTCGATGCGTGTCCGGTGGACCCATGCGTGGCACGAGGTCACATTCCTTGGGGCCAGTCAGCTGGCCAGTGCGGCGGGGGAATTGGAGGGGGATCTCTCCGGGTCTCAGGCTAGTTCTTCAGCGGCCTGAGCGGAAACCTAAGGGGCTGTCTTCCTGCTCTCCCAATGGGAGTCTCATCGGTGACGGAATCCTATCCGTCTTCGCCCGATTCCGATTCAGGGCTGACTTCCTCGAGCAATATCACAAGATCGCCGGTGAGGCGGAGGCTTAGGGCATCCATGCGCCAGGCTTCTAGCCAGGAATCCCCATCGTCCAGGAGGATTGGAGCCAGGTTCTCACGCCAATCCGCATTCCGTAGGCGGGCGCGGACTGTTACCGCGCGGGCGCCGTCGCTGGGGGAGAGTTCGGCGATGTCAACGTAGGCATCGAGCTGGCCCTCCACATAACGGAGCACCTCCGCGATTTTCTCAGACCAAACGGGAGAATCGAGCTCGGCGTCCTGGGGAATCAGTCCCGTGGAGTAGATCCCAACCTGGAGTTCGCGTCGGTGGGC
Source organism: Planctomycetota bacterium (assembly GCA_047618505.1). Lineage (GTDB taxonomy): Bacteria > Planctomycetota > UBA1135 > UBA1135 > JBLHLB01. The sequence continues at coordinate 2,353 of JBLHLB010000433.1, read as the reverse complement.
TGGGATGCGCCACCCGGCGATCTCACCGGTACGTGCTGGATCGAAGGAGACCAGGGCTACGGAGCAGGTCACCGTTCCCAGGTATCGCACCGATGGTTGCACTGGGATATCGATAGAGATGGACTGATCCACCAGGGCTAACCCTCGATTGCTCAGTTCACTAGATATGCGTAAGACGGCTCGCCTGCTTTCACGCGAAGATCCCATCAAGCTAAGGGGTTCGAAGAAGCTCGCAACGTCCTCGCCGAGTTCGGCCAACGGTGTCTCAGGTCCGCGGATTGCAATGCTTGCACGGTTTGGCGGATCGAATTGAATGCCCTCGGGGATGATTTCAGCGCCAGACTCGAGGCTTGCCAGATCAATGACCAGGTCCGTGGCGGCGATGCTGACCTCCCGCGTCAAAATGCTCTCTGTTACCAGCTCGGGTGGCGTGTCCCACTCCATGGAGAGGGCGATTGCCCGGGAGTCCCAACGCACGCGCTCCAGGTCGATGAAGCTCGCAAGTCGATCCGGTGTGCCGTCGCCGCCGTCCCCTTCGCCCGGCAGGTAGGGCAATTCATAGGTTCCCGACGGTCTGTCACCGAAAGTTCCAATGGAATTGCGCGTGCCTCGAATAACGATGTCAAAGCGTTGGCCAAGGAGCGGTGAACGTAGCTTTACGTCATCGCTGGGAAGCACGACGACCAGGTCTCCGGGGCTAGCCGTGTACTGCTCATTGGGGCCCACAGGGATCAAGGTCACCTTGACGCTTTCCTCCGCCGTGATCGACTGATGCGAGAGCACCAGAACGCTGAAGGCGATTAGCAGTGAGGCCAGGATCCAGTAGAAGTCCTTCCCCCAGCCGCCCTTGGGATGCGGCAGTCGAGCCTGGCGTCGCTGACTGCGTGAGCCGTCTTTGCTCTGGAGAATCTTGCCCAGGGTCTCACCTAACAATGCGGGCTCCATCAGCGAGGCAAGCTGCCCCTCGCGAGCAATAGAGATTTTGCCTGTTTCCTCCGATACCACCACCACAACAGCATCTGAGTCTTCAGTGATTCCCACGGCTGCGCGGTGACGTGTCCCGAAGTTTGCGTCGAGTTCCGCGTCCTGGGGTAGGGGAAAGAAGCAGCCGGCGGCGGCGATGCGATCCTTGCGCACGATGACCGCGCCATCATGCAATGCCGTGCTCGGGTGGAACAAACTTTCGAGCAGGCGCGCATTCACATCTGCATTGATGGGCGTGCCCTCCTCGATGTAGTTGCGTAGGGAAGTTTCGCGTTCGAAGGCGATCAAGGCGCCCATACGTTGCGCAGCCATCGACTGCGCCGCCTGGGAGATCTGTGTCAGGGAGTCGCGTCCCGCGGATTGCGTGAAGCGCTGGAACAGGGAGCGCTCACCCAATTGGGCGATGCCCCGACGCAGCTCCGTCTGGAAAACAATGGCAAGGGTGACGATCAGGAAGCCGGTTCCCGCTTCCAGCAGGTGCTGCAACTCCTCCGCGTTGATGGCGGATGCCAGGAGGCGCAGACCGATGTAGCCACCCAACACCGTGACCAACACTCCGCGGATCAAGCGGTTCCCCCGCGTCGCCCGCACGAAGCGCAGGAATAGGTGAATCCCCAGGGTCAATATGAGGATCTGGAGGACCCATACGAGGGTGTGGCTTGTCCAGATCGAGCTCGGCATGGGGGGCAGGTGAGAGGGGGAAAGAGTGTGACGTGGAGAAGTCTTAGTCGTTGCGTGCGAGGGCGGTTGCGACGCGAATCGCTGGCACTAGCTGTTCGACTGCGTGAACCCGAAGGATCTCCGCGCCAAGCAAGATGCCCGCGGTTATGGCGGCCGCGGTATCCGTGAGTCGATCCGCAGGCTCATCGATGCCGCCTAGGCGGCCGAGGAAGGACTTGCGAGAGACACCCAGGAGAATCGGCCGTCCGAGTGAGCGAAGTTCAGGGAGAGCGCGAATCAAGGCTAGGTTGTCCTCGAGTCGCTTACCGAACCCGATCCCCGGATCGACTTGAATCTTAGGAATTGCAACGCCCGCCCGCCAGGCGATGGCGACGCGCTCGCGCAGGTGCTCGATGACCTCGCCGGCTACATCTTCGTATTTGGGGTCAACCTGCATGTCTCGGGGGCTGCCGAGCATGTGCATCAAGACCAGATCGGCGTCGGCCTCGGCCGTGGTGTTCAGGATCGCTGGCTCGACCAATCCGGCGCTTACATCGTTGACTGTGGTGGCGCCTGCGGCCAAAGCGGAGCGCGCGACCTCTGCCTTGGTGGTGTCGATGCTGAGGGGGATATCCGTAGCCTCGGCCAGGCCTCGGACAACGGGAATCACCCGAGCCAGCTCGTCCTCAAGGGAGACGGGCTCTGCGCC
>JBLHLB010000432.1:0-3482 GCA_047618505.1 Planctomycetota bacterium | reverse complement strand
AGGCAGTCTCGATCCAGCTGGGTCATGCGAGGAACGCTCTCGCCCTCGACAGTGAGGGGGGGGGCGGCATATAGCCCCATTCGAGTTGCTATCGCCCCCGCAGGAGGGGGCTGATCCATGCCGCTGGAGCGGCGTGGCTCTGGGATCAACCGGCCCTCATAGGCTGCTCAGGCGGCCCGAAGGCGAGCCTGGTACTCACAAGCACACCAGCACCGACTACGACCGGACGGTTCCTCTTTCGGTCCGATGAGGCTCCCCGGTAGCCCCTCAATGTTTCCGGCCCGGCCTCGCGACCGGTTGGGGGTCAATCCATCGAGCGCATTGGAAATAGCGCTCTGACCCCGCCCGCTCACTCCAGATCGCGTAGCAGCTCGCGCAGGCGGGCGTGCCCTCTGGATCGAAGGAGGTGGATCGCGCCGCGACTGCGGCCCAGCTCCTCGGCCACGTCAGCGACCGTGCGCTCGGCGAGGTCGACCTCCCGGACCACCAGCTTGTAGCTTGGGGGCAGCTGCTCAACAGCCGTGAGCAGCTTTTCGACGGACTCCTCGGCCGTGGCCCGGGCACCAACGGTCGGATGGTCGCCGACCACCGCCGAGAAGAGAGTGCGTGCCGACTCGCCACCGGCGCCGTGGGTGACACGCCGTCGGGCGTCGGGGCGCTTTTCACACTCCAGGCTGCGGATGGCGTCGGTCAGGTTGTTCTTGACGATGCGCCGCATCCACGCTCGGAAGCCAGCCGGAGACGGATCGGTAAAGGACGCGATCCGCAGGAAGGCGTCCATGAAGGACACCTGCAGAACGTCATCTGCGTCAAGGCTTCTGCTCCAGAGTGGCTGGATGGAGATGCCTGCGCGCAGTTCGGGCTCGAGTGCGCGCAGCACCTTCTCAAGCTCGTCGCTGTCGCCTTGAACGGCACGGGCGATGCTCTCGCTGCTGATCTGGTAGTCCGACATGGGCTAATCCTTCGTACCACGCGCGCCAGGATCTGCGCACCCCTAGCAGTCGTAGCTTGGCCAGTTAACATCCAGGCCGATGACCCCGGCAGGCCGGCTACAAACTCGAACATCGTGCTCTGGGCCTCGCCAGAGCCGTCGTATCCAATTACTCGGACGTAGCGCAATCCGCGTTCACCGAACGGCTTGCGACCACGCGCGGGGCGTCTTCTCGCCCGCGAGCCGAGCCGATGACGATCACGCACTTCCCCGATATCAGCGCCGAGACTGGCTTCGGACTCGATTTCTACGTGGTGGACGATCACGGACGCCTGCGCGCCCTCGTCTACCAGGCCATTGCCGAATCGGGTGCGGCTACGGATCGCTGGCCCAGGCTCTTCCCGTCCTTACCTGGATCACGCCCCGCCCACAGCCTCAAAACGGATAGCCAGTGCGAGCGAACCTGCCTCTGGCCCAAGGCCGCTCATCTCCCTACCATCCGCAGACATCCTGGATCAGCCATAGACCCGGTCGGACAGTCCTCCGGGACCGTTCCGCCCCGAACAACCTGCGCGGCGGAGGACCGACTCCAGCGCTGAAAACCTCCCTTGGATCAAACGACGGCCGCGTTCATATTGGGTCTCGCTGGCGCCCTGTCGAACATCGTCTGGCCCATGTTTCGTAGCCGCACGAGGATGCTGATCGCCCAGGTGGTCGCGTCCTTTTTCTTCGGCACTCACTACCTCCTGAGCGACGCGTGGACGGGAGCCGGGATGAACCTCATCGCCATGCTGCAGGCTCTGCTGGCAATCCCGCTCGGCAATCGACCCGGATTCCGCATCGCCTATCTCGTGACCTTGCCCGTGATCGGTGCAGTCGTATGGATCTCTTGGGCCGGTTTGCCTTCTGCGTTCGCGGCCGCCGGCTTCGCCCTCATCAGCCTGGGCCGCTATCAGCTATCACCGGTTCGCTTTCGCATCTTCATGCTCGCCGCAATCCCCGCCTGGGTCGCCCACAACATCCTGGTGGGCTCGATTCCGGGTTTGATCGCCGACGCCTGCGCAATGGCATCGGGTGCATGGATGCTGAAGGTCACGCTCAAGCCGACCGAATGACCTCGGTGTAGGGATGGCGTGGCCGTCGACCTATTCGACCAAGTTGCTTGCCTCATCAAGGCCGTGACTTGCGGGATCCAGATTGAGCAGGCCCGCCCGAGGTGCATCATGCACGGAGGAAACACCTCCGACGTCGGGCGCGCGGCCAATCGTCAACCGCCGCCTCAGCAGGTGGAGCCTGACCGAACGGTACTGGCAATGGGCCGCGAGCCGGACCAAACAGGGGAGAATCTCCTAGAACAAGGAGGCTTCAGGCGCCGGCAAAGACTTGTCGCCTGCGCAGGAGGAGCACGCCCGCCCCGAGGAGTAGCAGTGTCATTAGGGCCAACCCCCACTCGCTCATGGTGGGAATCGTGGGCGCGACAGCGTTGATCGTCAGGTCTTCATCGCTGATGTCCAGATAGTTCGTTCCAGTGTTCTCCATGCGCACACGCACGCGGACCGTCGCGGACGGGTCGTCAGGTACGGTCCAGTCGTAGGTGTGTATCGACCCGACTGCGCCGGAGCCAGGAGGCAGGTCCGTGGCGAGCGCGGTCCAGGGAGCTGCTCCGGTCGTGGAGTACCACAGATCCCAATTCTGCAGATTGTGCGCGATGTCGACGGTCCATCGGACCTGGTAGGTCTCTCCGACCTGCAAGACCTCGCCCCCATTGGGGAGCAGGAGAGAGACGTGAGCCTGCGCAGAAACCGATCCAATCAGAATCATGGTCGCGACGGTCGCGAGCCTCTTGAGCGTGCCAATGGGTGCACTCAACATGGAAATCTCCTCTCGTGGGGGTTGGGAACGGAAACCAGAATGGACTTCCATCATGCGTCATGGCGCGGATTCCGGTACTGACCGCGCGGATATTCGGTACATTTCGTGACGAGTGCTCGTCGCTGCCGACACGACGACCTGAGCGGCGATGTAGCTCGAGCGGCACTCTTGGGCGCGCGACGCGATCAGGATCAGCAACGAGTGGTGTTCGGCCGGATACCTGCACCCTGCGGGGTCCTTCGCGTCGAGCTAGCCGCGCGCCCTTGCACTCCCCGCCGCTCGGTCTGACGGATGCTGGCGCGCGCGATCTGGAAAGCGCCTGGGATCGCACTGGTTGCCGCTCGTCAGCATGCCCTCATCGATCCTCGATCATCGGCTCGAACTGATCGAAGATCATCTGCATCCAAGAGTCGGCCCAGCGGTCCGCGCGCCCGCGGACGAGATCCCCGCGCCTTATCTTCGCTTGGCCGTGGTGGTACGAGGCGCGTTCAGTATTCCCGACTAGGCTATGGCCGACGGCCCTCATCAGTTCCTTGATCGCCCCGTTATGCCCGTACGGTGCATCTATTCGGCCGAGGCCCAACTCGCGCCGGAACAACGGCTTGCACCGGGCAACGCGCCGATTCCACGGCCGAGTTTCTGCCCCATGCGCAGCATAGGCACACCTCCCCCACCGACC
>JBLHLB010000431.1:0-3486 GCA_047618505.1 Planctomycetota bacterium | reverse complement strand
AAGAGCTACGGGGACGGCAAGGCCGATTTCCTGGTAGACCGCCACGAAAAACGAACGGCGCTAGCCTCCGTCGACGGATGGAATCCGCGTGCCGTCCTGGAGCAGTCGGGCTTGAGCCTGCGCGTCTTCCCCTCGGACCGCGAGCTGGCGGGACACCAAACCCTGCTCGATCCCAAACGTCTCGCCCGAGTGCTCCAGGAAGCAGGCCTGGTGCAGCCGCGCTCCGTCCGTAGACGCCGCACGGTTACGGAGCTCTTGCGCTACAAGCCAGAACGCCGCTCCGTATGGCGTGTGGACCTGAGCCTGCGTCATGGGAGCTCGGACTCGCTCACGTTAGCCGCGCGTGTTCTGCCCCCCGAGCATGCGGCAACCGTCGCCGCCGCGCGTGCCCCCGGTGGCGCGATCGATCGTGCGGGGGTTGGACCGCGGTTGCTGGCAAGCGTCGGGCACACAGGCCTCCTACTCGAGGAGTGGCTTGCGGTTGACGTTCCCGGGGATAACTGTTTCGAGCATTCTCAAGAAGTAGGCGGGCTGGTGGCCCGCTTGCACAGCTCGGGTCCTGTCACCGGCGTCTCATCCGCAGCCAGCAACGATCGCTCCGCTCTGTCCAGCTTGTTTGTCTCAGAACCCGACCTTTGGGCCCAGACTGAGGAACTGCCAACCCCCAGACTCCAACGGGACGCTTGGGTCCATGGGGATCTACACCCCGATCAAGTCGGAGTCGCACAGGACAGGTCGGGCCTGCGCCTGCTCGACCTTGACAACGCCGGGCCGGGCGATCGCACGCGCGAGTTGGCAAGCTGGATCGTCGACCGCCTACGGGCCGGGCCAAAGGAGGGCGTCGAGGAAGTCACAGGAGAACTGCTTGCTGGCTATCTCGAGGGTGGAGGCCAAGTACCCGCCCGGGGACAACTCGCCGCCCACGTCGCGGATCTGTGCGTACATGCCGCCGCAGCTTGCTTCCGCAGGCTCGAGAATGATGCCGCCGGCAAGGCCGCAGACCTCTTGGCCCTTGGGCGCTCAGCACTGAATGGGAATCTCCGATGAACGCACCCTCGCCCCTTGATCTTGCACTAGCCCTTGTCGCCGAACGCGTCGGGCTTGATCCCAAATCCCTGGACAAACGCGTCGCGCGTGTCGATGTACATCAGCGCCGAGGCGTGACACTGGAGCTCAGTCCCGTGGTCGGCAGCAAACCTGACCCGCGTCGGTGGTTCCGGGTTCGGGAAGAAACCTTGAGTGAGTTGCACCCCGAATGCGATCGCGAGCTACCCCTAAGTTCGACGCTGGACGCGGCTGAAGCATGCCTGTCTTGGCGCCCCGGCAGACGCATCGTTGTGTCCCACGTGGACCCCGCGCTGCTCCAGAAGGGCTATCGCACGGACAAGGACAAGGGCCCGCTCTTGGCCCACCAACTCTTTCACGCCGCAAGCGCGGACGCCAAACTCCTGCGCACACCCCAGGTACGCCCCGGGGCGGAAGGGCTGTCAGCCCTTGTCCTGTCCCGAGTCGAGGGCCAGCCGGTCCGGGTTGTGTCCGAAGCAGGAGACTTCTTCTGCGCCCTTGGCGAGGGCCTGGCCGACACACAGCGCAGGTTGATCGATGCGCCCCTACCAGCCCACCGGGTACACGACGAACTGGGTGTGCTCGAGAGTTGGCAGCACAAGGCGCACCTGGCCTGTGGTCACTTGCCACCCATGTGGAGCGACCTTTCGCAGGCCCTGGCCGAAGCCTCGGACTCGGTCGAGGTCGACTCTCTGGTGGGCATACACCGCGACCTGCACGATGGACAATTGCTGGACGCGGACGGTTCCCCTGGCCTGATCGACTTCGACCTGGGCTGCCGCGGCGATGCTTGCTTGGATCCCGCAAACCTCCTGGCCCACCTTGAGCTGCGACTGCTGCAGAGATTCCCCGGGGTCACCCGATCCAGCGTCGATACCTGTTCCGAGGCCTTCCTTGAGGGTCTCGGCGATCTGCAAGGCAACGCTTGGCCGCGATTGCGCTTCTACCAGTCCTCGGCCTTCCTGCGCCTGGCCCTCGTCTACTCCATTCGGCCCCGCTGGCGACACCTTGCGAATCCCCTGGTGACCTTCGCCCAGCGTTGTCTCGCGGATCTCGTCCACGCCTCCTGATCAGTTCCATGTTGTTCAACCTCATTGTCATGCTCCTTGCCATGTTGCCCTCGGGCGCGGGACAAGAGGCGCAACTTGATCCCCTCGTAGATCTCTCCGTGGGTCACTGGGTTGAAGTGCGAGGCACCAGCGGGCGCGACGGTACTTTTCAGGCGCAGAAGATCCAAATCCTGCAGCCGGGGGACAAGAACGTGATCATCGCGATGGTTCAATCCCAAGGCCTCTCCGCCGACGGCTTCATGCTCCTGGGGCAACCGGTTAGCCTTACGGAACGTACCTCCTTTAACAATATAGATCGACGGGGCCTTGAGGGCGCGCGTATCAAGATCGAAGGTTACTGGCGCGGACCGCGTAAGTTCTCCGCCCGCTCGGTCTCCGCGCGGGGTCCGGGGCGCGAACGCCTGGTAGGTAGAATCGACGATCTGCGACTCATGGAGGGCGGGGTTCGTTTTACGCTGATGCGCTACAGCGTCTTCGCTACACCGGGCGTCGAGTTGAGTTCCGATGGACCCCTGGGGGAGATCGCGCTGGCACCCCTGGGAAGCTACGGGCTGGATGACGGTGGAGGGGACGGCATCGTCGGGCGCCGTGATGAGGACGACCTATTTGGTCGCGGCATAACGCTGCTCGATGGACTGGTACTGCTCGGTCAGCTGGAAGTCCAAATGGCCGACGAGGACAATTACGACCTGGACAGCGCGGCCGACGGGGATCGAACAGATGTCGACAGCGCGGCGCGTGCGCGCTTGGTCTATGCACCCAGCGGAGCCGCGTGGTTCCTCGTGGCCGAGGGTCGCTACACACGGCGCTGGCGCAATGACGAAGCGGACGGGCGCTTTCGCAGTGACAATCTGCAACTGGGCGAGACCTACCTCATGCTGCGCGACGCCCTGGCGCCGGGCTGGGATCTGCAGGTTGGGCGCCAGGACTTTGATGACCCGCGCGAGTGGATCTACGATCAGAACCTCGACGCGCTACGTACCTTCGGCTACTTCGGTGCCTCGCGGTTGGAGCTCTCGGTCTCGACCACCCTGACGGACGGGAATCAGAAGGACGAGGCGGCCACGAACCTGGCGGCCTATTATTCACGGGAGATGGCCGGCGGCGATGTGCATCTGGCGGCCTGGTCGATGTACCGGAACTTCAATTTCGACGACCAGAACGACTTGGATGAAGATCGCCTGCACCTCGGCCTGCGGGCCCTGGGCGAGATCCTTCCGGACCACGAGAGCTGGGTTGATGCGTCGGTCATGCGCGGTGATCGCGAAGGCGTCGACCTCGAAGGCTGGGGCTACGACATCGGCACATCTTGGAGCCCCGACGCCCTTGGGCCTGTGTCCTTGACCCTCGG
>JBLHLB010000430.1:0-3487 GCA_047618505.1 Planctomycetota bacterium | reverse complement strand
CGCGATTCGATGAACATGGGGTGGACAGCGATCGCTGTCGAGGACATCGACAGCGTGCGTAACCACGACGCGCTTCTCGTGCAGTGCACCCTCGATGTGGGCCCGAGCGATGCTCGTCAGATGACGACTTCGGGGCGGATCATGATGCGCGATACGAACTACCAGATGATCTTCGCACTCAATTCTTCAACGATCGTCCTACGCGGCACTGGGGCGGAGGTTGCGGTGCTGGTCGACACCTTCCGACTCGCCGCGAAGGCGGAAGCTGCCGCCCTGGCAGCAGAGGCCGCGGCCATGCAGTCCATGCTGGAAGCCCAACAGCGCACCAACCCCGGTGGGGCCGCGGGTGGTCGCTGAACCTTCCCAGGCTGCATAGCTCTGGCCAGTGGGGCGCCGGTTCGTTAGAAGGACTGGCGCCCCGCGTCTGTTTCTGAGAATCCCCATGAGCTCTGCCGTCACATCCCAACGCTCCGCGATTTGCTTGGTTTCCGGAGGGATGGATTCCGCCGTCGTCTTGGCAGAAGCCCGTGCGGCAGGTTTTGTGCCCTACGCCCTCTCATTCCGCTACGGCCAGCGACATGTGGTGGAGCTAGAGGCAGCAGAACGCGTCGCCCGCGCTGGAAATGCCGAGGAACACCGCGTGGTCGACGTTGATCTTTCCGCCCTGGGAGGCTCCGCCTTGACGGCCAATATAGAAGTCCCCAGGGATCGCTCGGAAGGGGAAATCGGTGACGGTGTTCCCGTGACCTACGTGCCAGCTCGCAACACGATCTTCCTTGCGATCGCCCTCGGATGGGCGGAGATCCTGCGTGCGACGGATCTATTCGTGGGCGTTAACGCCATGGACTATTCGGGCTATCCCGATTGTCGACCGGAGTTCCTGCGGGCCTTCGAGGCCTTGGCATCGGTTGCGACCGCAGCGGGAACGGAGGAGGGCGCACGCTACAAAGTCCACGCGCCACTGATGGCAATGACGAAGGCCGATATCGTGCGTCGCGCAGAGGAATTGCACGTGGATCTGGCGTTAACTCACACCTGCTATGCCCCTGTGGTTGAAGGAGGCGTGGTCCTAGCTTGCGGAACCTGCGACGCCTGCACCCTGCGGCTCAAGGGGTTCCGTGAAGCCGGGGTATCAGATCCGATCGATTACATGCGGTAGAGGATCCTGTGGTCGGTGGCTGCCGACGCGGGTCCGGCTTAATGCCATTACGGGCTGAAGCGTCGAAGATCGAGCCCTTCAGGGGGCCTTCACGGGGATTGCACGACAAGGTTCATCCGCCGCCTGACGCGCTAGGGGCGGTGTCTTGTACGAATACTGATCGCCCGTGGATGGACCTCTTCCCAAGGGGACGGCGATAGCGCCTCATTCCGATGGAGCTCTCTGTCCGATGACGACCTGGAGACTTCTGGAAACACCTACAGGACCTTCCACAAGATTATGCGACACCTAAATCACATTGCGACCCGGGGAGTGGCATTGCTGTGCCTTGCGCTGCTCTGCCCGGGCTTGGCCGCTTCAGCCGAAGTCATGGACCAGCAGGAGGATGCGATTCCCCGTCAGAGGATGGAGAAAGCCGGCGCGCTCTTCTCGAAGTCCTGCATCGGTTGCCATCTCCCGCCCGATCCGGCCCAGGCCACGGACCGTGCTTGGTTGACCCAGGTCGCCGACACGGCCTGAAGCTCCACTCCCCAAAGGGCCCGTGCGGCCTTAATTGCATACCTGAAGACCAAGCCCCTGGACGTACCGACTCTTGTGGATTCCGCCCCCGCGGAGTTGCCCGAGGGCTTTGGAACAGTGAGTACAAACTTTGGTCAGGGTGAGTTGTTCCTGAGCAACAAAGAAGGCGACTCCTATCGCTTGAGTTGGGGCGCAGAATCCTCGAAGGACGACCAGGTGCGGGCGCTTCCCGCTGGCGTCTACGACCTGCGCACCTATCGCATTGTGAGCAGGGTTGATGGCGAAGATTGGCACCTCTCCGGCAGCGCGCCTTCGATCAAGAAGGTCAAGGTCGAAGCAGGCGAGAATCTACTGGTCAAACTCGAGGACACCATCCACATGGGTTCCCACATAGGTGGTGGCCGGGCCCAAATGAGTATCACTGGTGACAGTGGTTCGGGCCTCAGCATCTACCGCGCCGGCAAGCGCATCCCGATCGGTTATCGCATCCTGAATAAGAGCGGCGACGTGGTCGCCAGCGGGGACATGCGCTATGGCTGAGGCGGCGGTGGATGGGCTCCGGTGGAGTCCAGAAACGGCCAACTCGAACTGACCTACGACAAGCCGCCCTTCAAGGTGGTCAAGAAGAAGTAGGCCAGAGCTTTCGCAGTCAGCAGTTCGGAGTTAACAGCGGGTGCTGGACACAGAAGTGTTCAGCACCCGCTGTTGTTTATTCAGCGGGCGTCTTGGGGAATCCAATCGTGTCGCTGTCCTCAAGCAAAGCCACAAGCGCATCCTGGCGACAGCGTACATCCAGGTAGAGCGTTACGACCAAGCCCATGCCTAGCATAGACCCCACCAGGACAGCTTGGTCGGGGAGATAGCGGACGATAGCCGCAAGTGCCACAGCCACCAGAATCGGAAGGAACGCCAGCAAGCGTGCGCTGTTCGCGAGGCCGGGTGCGCGCCGCAGGTGAGCACGGAAGAGCGGAGCATGGACCACCGCGAGGAGCTTCTGCCGGCGACTGATACCACGGAGTAGCCGGGCGGCGTCGTTCTCCACCATGTCGTTCTCCACCATGTCGTTCTCCACCATGTAGCCGGGGGAGGCGGTGTCTCCGGTGGAGCCGGCGGAGCCAGTTGAGCCGGCGGAGCCAGTTGAGCCGGCGGAGTTAGATTCGAGCATGGGATCAGGGGCGAGCGGATTCGGGGCCAACAATTCATGCTACGCCACTGGCAACAAGAACTTCCCCATGCAGCCAGAAACGATTCCAAGGCGTAGCCCGGCATCTCCTGTGCCTTTTCCAAGGCGCCACCGTATCTTGCTTCCATGAGCGAATCCGATTCATCCATGGGCGATGTGCGCCTCGGCGGTCTGGCCGAACTGCTGCGTGTAATCGATCGACTGCGGGCGCCGGATGGGTGCCCCTGGGACCTGGAGCAGACCGTGGAGTCCATGGCGCCCTGTTTGATCGAGGAGGCTTTCGAGGCCGTTGAGGCGATTGAGCTGGGACAGGTCCAGGCAAGTCGCGAGGAGCTCGGCGACGTACTTCTCGTCGTCGCGCTCATCGCCAAGATTGCCGAACAGTCAGGGGAGTTCGACATGGGGCAGATCGCCGAGGGCGTGGCGGCCAAGCTCATCCGTCGGCATCCCCATGTCTTTGGGACGACTGAGGTCAGTTCCACCGCTGACGTGCTCTCCAACTGGGAAGCGATCAAGCGTGAGGAGCGCCGCGAACGCAAGGAGGACACCAGCGCCCTGGCCGGAATTCCCACAGCGCTCCCCAGCCTCCAGCGGGCCTACAAGATCAGCAAGAAGGCCATGGCCAC
>JBLHLB010000429.1:0-3489 GCA_047618505.1 Planctomycetota bacterium | reverse complement strand
TGTTGACAGGTTCGGCCCAGGTCGCACCATCGTCTTCTGAGTGGGTGACGAAGACGCGGCGGGAGTCCGTTCCGAAGCCAGCTTGTGTCTTGCCCTCGGCACGAGTCCCGGAGTTCCAGGTCAAGAGCAGCCAGATCGTTCCGGTCTCACGATCGACGACCGGGCACGGGTTCCCGCAGGTGTTGCCTTTGTCGTCCCAAACCACCTGCGTGTCGGACCAGGTTTTGCCGTTGTCGTCCGAGCGTCGGAGAAGAATGTCGATGTCTCCGGTGTCCGAACGCCCGTTCCTACGTCCCTCACAGAAGGCCAGGACGGTCCCGTTGTTTGTGACGACCGCGGCGGGGATGCGGTAGGTGTTGTAGCCACCCTCGCCGGAGACGAAGACGTCGGTTTGGGAGAGCTGCGTCTCTTGGGCAAGAGTCTCAGCAGGGGCACAAACCAAGAGCAGGGCGCAGACCATTCCGCGGACGAGGGCGTTCAAAGTCATCATGCCCACATGATAGTCACTTCCTGCAGCGGCGGCACGGGCGCGTTGCTGCTGCAAGGGGTGACCATTGACCGGTGCTGACCACCTGTTCATTGAAAGCGTGGCTCCCTTCCGCCAGCAGGCAAGGCTACTGCGCTGCTCGGATCCAGCCCAGCCCTTCAAAGAACCCTTCCATTCTCTTCAGGGTGTCTGCAAACGCTTTCGAATCATTGAATTCGTTAAAGAACCCATGGCCCGCCTCATAGATCACCAGCTCGCACTCGACTCCAGATGCCTTCAGCCGGTCCGAAAACAACTGAACGGACTCCAGTGAAGCCACGTCATCAAAACGCCCATGCAGGATTAGCGTCGGCGGTTCATCCCCATCCAAATGGTGCAGCGGCGATACCTTAATCGCCGCCTCTCCGAGCTTGGCATAGCCCAGTCCCGTGCGCGGGGTCATGTCGACCAATCCACTGAACAACACCAGTGCATCCGGTCGCGCGCTTGTCTCACTATCGCCTTCGCTAACTTCAGGGATCGTCGCCGCCGCACTAGCGATATGTCCGCCGGCCGATCCGCCGCCTGCTGCTACGCGATTCGGATCCACACCTAGGCGATCGGCATTGTCGCGTACCCAGCGTATCGCGCTCTTCGCGTCCATCACCGCTTCCACCGGACTCGTACCGTGGGTCAATTCCACTCGGTAGTCCGCAGAGATTGCGAGCATCCCCCGTTGCGCCAAGCGAATGCACTGGGATTGAAATTGCTTGGGGTGGCCCTCCTCCCAGCGTCCCCCATGGAACAGCACGACAGCGGGGCGCAGCTCGTCCCCTGCTCGCTCGGTCGCATACACGTACAAGTCCAAGGGTCCCTGGGCCGTCGATTTGTAGGTTGTGCGAGAGCGGACGACGCCGCCTTCGAACGTTGCATCCGCCCCTGTAGTGGCTGATCCACCTCCCGATCCAGAGTCCCCACAGGAACTGCCAAGTAAACCGGCGAAGACCAAACCCGATAGGAATAGGGGACCAAAAACAGAAGCAAGCCTCATCGCCCCACGGTACTCCATTCCGCGCCGAGGACCCTCCCACTCATCCCTCAGTTCCGTCAGCGAGCGGAGTCGCTGGGCCAGAGTGGGCGCCGCGTCGGACCAGCGCTCAACCTAATCCCCGGAGGGCAATTCTTCAGCCGGTAGCGCCCGCCAGCCCGCCATCCCGTCGATCACATTCGTCGCCTTCAAACCGGCGCGTTGCATCCAGCTCGCCATCTGCGAGGAACGGTAGCCCCCTTCGCAAATCACCGCGTAGTGGACATTCGGATCAAGCTCGGCCAGCACGCTAGGAGCCTCGTCGGGATCGAGCAGCCGCGCCCCCGGAATGGTCCGAACCAAGTGTTCCCAGGGCTCGCGCACATCGAGGATGACCAGATCTGTTCCCGCCTTCATAGCCGCTGCTAAATCGCCCGCGCTCATGGTCTCGAGGGTCGCAATGTCCTCTCCTTCCACAGGTAAGGTCACGTCCGTGTACCCGCGTTCCGCTAGCAGCCCAGCCGCCAAGGCCGCTTCCTCAGCATTGGTCGCGCGTAGTGCCAGGGGCCGATCCTTGTCGGGCACATAGGCTTCGACTCGCGCCCCCAGCTGGTCCCAATCCCATTGCAGGTTTAGGGCACCGGTGCTATGTCCGGCGGCGAACTCCGCCGGCAGGCGCGTGTCGATGACCAAGCGCTGGACCTCAACATCTCCGGCAGCCGGGAGTTCCCGCCGAGGCTGGGAACAGCTCCCGAAGAGGAACATCGGCAAGAACAGCGCCGGGAGCGAAAGCAGCAGCGCAAGGGCGTGTTTCACGCGGGCTTTTCCCCGTGAATCCAGAGGCTTCCACCCCAGGGTTTCGCATCGGGGTCTTCGGATTCCGTTGCGTGCACCCCGCCTTCGAGGATGGTCGTGGTGACATTCGTGTAGCCGGCTTTCTCAAAGGCAGCCTGCCACTCCTCCGCTGACATCAGGCACATCGCAAGCTCCATGCGCTCGCTCCAATCGTGACTGGCTTCGTTGCCCACGTGGTGGTCGACCACGACGTCTATTTTTCCGCCGGACTTCAATACGCGAACGGTCTCCGCCAGAGACTTCTCTAGATCGCTGGCGTAATAGAGCGCCTCCATGGAGAAGACGCGCGTGAATTCGCCGTCCTTGAATTCAAGCTCCTCAAACTTGCCCAGGTCATATCGCGCCCGGATCGTGTAGCTGTGCAGCTCGTCCGCTCGCACGATCATTTGCGGGGCGACATCAATGCCGATCGCCTGAACACCAGCGTTGCTCTGCGCGAGCAAGCGCGTGGCCCAGCCGTTGCCGCAACCCAGGTCGAGAATCTTCTCGCCCGCGCCCACGGCCATCGCGGCCAGGACCTTGCGCACGACGTCGCCGTGGCCCTCTTCCATCTTGGCGTCGCGCCCGTTCTGGGCCCATTCGTCGAATACAGCGGCGACTTTTTCGTGACTCATCTTGATACAGCCCCTCAGTCGGGGCCCAGGCGGTTCAGGAGTTCATCCAGGGGTTGAAAGCAGACCTCCCAGTCGTAGCGCCCTTCGACGAAGAGTCGACCGCGCTGCCCGAGTTCACGGGCTCCGGGGGGATCCTCCAGGAGACCACAGATGGCCTGCACCTGTCCATCGACAGAGTCCTCTAGGAGAAAGTCACGACCGGGTTCGCCGCCGACTCCCTGGGTGGCGGAGGTGGTGCCAACCACGGGTAAGCCCATGGCCATAGCCTCGAGGACCTTGTTTTGGATGCCGCGGGCGATGCGCAGGGGCGCGATTGAGACGGCGGCGCGGCGTAGCCAGTCCTTGGGGTCGTCGACGAATCCGGTGACGGTGACGCCGGGTTCTTGACCCAGTTGTTCGACTTCGGGTGTGGGGTTCGAGCCGACAATCGAGAGGCGCACCTGGGGACGGCGGGCGCGAATCTTGGGCAGGATCTCGTGCACGAACCACTTACAGCCCTCGACGTTGGGCAGGTAGTCCATGACGCC
>JBLHLB010000428.1:0-3497 GCA_047618505.1 Planctomycetota bacterium | reverse complement strand
CTCCAGAATTCACTTCCCCGGATCGACCTCTGTCGCTTGGAATGGGAGGCGCGTGATTTCCCTGGGAATTCCTCGCCGAGTTCGTCGTAGAAGAGTCGCTTCGCTGTCGTGGGGAATCCCTCTGGGTGCCGCCCGCAACCCCCTGTCCATGGATCAAAGGCCTTGAAGAACGGAATCGCGATCTTCGCCCTAACCCTCGCTGCCGGTGCGGGGCTGGCCGTTGGGTTTCGCTCGCTGCAGGGGACCGAGGGTGGTGCCGTGGTCCAAGAGCGTGGGAATGTGCGACCCACCGTCGGCCCAGAGGTTGCTACGGTGGAGGTGTCCGACGGGGGATCTTCTGGGGAGGTGTTTCCGGCGGCCTCGGATGACTGTATTGAGCGCAACAACAGGGCCACGCGGCTCCTGGCCGATGGTCAGCTGCGCGAGGCCACGGAGCTCTTCCGTTCTTGCGTTGAGGAGTTGCCCGGGCACAAGACCTACGTAGGTAACCTGTGTGAGGCTCTGATTCGCCTATCCCGCTTTGAGGTCGACCAGAATTACGATTTGGTGCGCGGGATCGAGCTCCTGGGGGAGGCGCTTGCCCTGGAGACTGAGCGCGAGGACCGTGCCGCACTTGGGCAATTGCTCGAACGCTGGAAGGCGGAATGGGATGTGTCGAAGGATGACCTGGTTGAGTCCTCACTCTTCTTTGAATTGATCTACGACCCCTCGCGGGACGATCTCCTTTATCGCTCCCATGAAGTTCTGGGGCTGCTGGATCAGGCCTATGTGGAGCTGACGGAGTGGTTTCTGGTGGACCCCGTTCGCACGAACAATCGCAAGCTGCGCGTCAGCTTCTATAACGGAGAGGAGTTCGACCGCATTACCGGTTTAGGGGACTGGGCCGGTGGCGTCTTTGACGGGACCATTCGGCTCTCTGTGGAGGTCCTAGACCTCGAGTCCGAACGCTGGAGTCGCGTGGCGCGTCACGAGCTCGTGCACGCCTTCATCCTCGCACTGGGGGGGCAGGATGTGCCGGGCTGGTTGAACGAAGGGTTGGCCCAATGGCTGGACTACTCGAGTTTCGAGAACAGCCGCCGGGCGAGCCAGGTCTCCATTGCCAAGGAACGATTGAGCGGTGGAGAGCTCTTTCGATTCTCGGATCTTCAGGGCAGCCTGGCTAGCTGGACCGACCAGGATGCAATTACGCGGGCCTATGCCCAGTCCCTCGCTACGGTTGCTTTTATTGACGGCTATTACGGCCGCGACGCCCTTCTGGCGATGGTCGAGGGCAGCTCAGAGGAGGGTGGAGTGGTGGCTGCCTTCCGCAATCGAACAAGTGTGGACCTGGAGACGGTCCTGGTGGATTTGGCAGGGGAACTCTCACGCTAACCCCAAAAACAAAAGCACCCGGTCGCGAGACGACCGGGTGCTGCTAGCGCAGTGGGACGCGCTTGGATCCGTGGGGAAGAACTCCACCGACCCGGGGTTCGCTGACCCCAAATGGGGGCTGAGCCTGCTAACTACCGGTGTCATCCGGATCCCGCTGAGCGCTCGAACCCCACGGCATGGAACATGGGGTGGGAGGCCAGAAGGAGGTTCCTCCGGATAATACGGATGTCGCCAGTCCCTACCGAGTACATCGGCGGCGGGGACAGGTTCGAGTCCGAATTCCAGGTGCGCATTCAAGAGTTCTCATGCTTCGGAATGCGAGGCGAGATGAGTATCTCCTGCTCCCTGGGAAACCGAGGGGCCATCGACGTGGTCCTAGGGCTGTGAAACAGCAGCATTCGGATCGAAAGGAGGACGTAGGGGGGGGCATTCTCGGCGCCGCGCCGCGACTGTACGACGTAGGTGAAGAAGGTGTACGCCGTGCGCGACGTGCGGATCTCAGGGGCGCAACCTGCGGTACGGTCGGTGCCTTGGCGGTGCTCATGGGGGCAGGCCGACAGGACGACCACGCTGGGGCGGCGCGCCTCCTGGCGGACTGCGATGCAAGCAAGCTCTCCCAGCTGGAGGCGGGGGAGTTGGTGGCTCTCCACGGCCTACCGCCTGCGGCAGCACGGCGCATATCCGCGGCCTTTGCCCTGGGGACTCACCTGCATGGGGAGCGCCTCGCGGCTCGGCCTCTTGTGCGCGGACCTGACGCAGCGGCGGAGTTGTTGCGTCCGCTCCTCTCCGGACTTGAGCAGGAGGTCTTCGTGACTCTCTTACTCGACGCGAAGCATCGCCTGCGTCGAGCGGTCCGCGTGAGTCAGGGAACCCTGACGAGTTCCCTAGTCCACCCCCGCGAGGTCTTCCGCGCCGCAGTTCGCGAGGGTGCGGCGGCGATTCTCGTGGCCCACAATCACCCCTCAGGCGACCCCACGCCGAGTCTGGAGGACTTGGCGGTTACGACAAGGCTCTTTGAAGCGTCTCGACTCATGGGGATCCCGCTCCTGGACCACGTCATTCTGGGGGCCTCGAATCACACTTCGATTCACGCCAGCCACGGCATTCCGCCACGCGGGCTGCCCACCGGGTAGAAGCAGGGTGGGTCGAGCAGGGCCGGGGCCCCGTCTTTGCCTCTGGATTCGCCCTTGGCTCCAGATTCAGGAGGCGATGACCCCTAGATCCATGCGGACCCGAGGATGGCCCCTAGGACGGCCAGGGCGGCCTCGGCGGCAGTTTCAATCCGTAGGACATGGGGGCTGAGGCGTACGCGAGAGGCCCCGGCTTCGAGCAGGGCATCGTGCTCAGGGCTGGAAAAACCGCCCTCTGGACCCACCAGGACGTGTATGGGGCGTGATTTGGTCCCCAGGAGGCTAGGGCCCAGGGGCAGCGAGCGGGCCCAGGTATCCAGTCCCATTGGCCCGCTTGGGTCCAAGAGGGCGACCGCGGCGTCGCCAATGCGCCCGGAGAACTCCAGAACCGAGACCGGGGGCCGCAGGATCGGGAGCCATAGCCGCCCACACTGTTTGGTGTGCTCCTTCACAATGCGATCCCAGCGCGCCGGCGGTTCCTTGGAGAGGGGCGCGCCATTGCCAAATTGAGCCCTCAAGGGAGTGATTCCGGCCACCCCGAGCTGGGTCAATCGGCCCAGCATCTCTTCCCCGCGCTGCTTCCGTGGCCAAGCCACGCTGACCTCAATCCACGGCAAGGGTGCTCCGGGCTCGCCGTTGAGGGCCTGTTCCTCGCGGGGGCCGTTCACGACCAGGCCCAGGTGGCGGGGCCTAACCTCGTCCACCAACAGCGGCCAGCGACTGCCGCTGCCGTCCAATCCGTAGGCGGCGTCACCCACGGAAAGACGTAGGACCCGCAAGCCGTGTTCCGCCTCTCCGGCAGCGAGTTGGACCTGTGCCGGCCCCCCCTCGCCTCCGTCAGCATCGAGGCTGGGCAAACAGGGCGGTTCCTCCAGGAAAAAAGACGGCACGTGGCGTCCGGGTCCCAGCCCGAACTCCGCCCCGGGTCCCAGCCCGAGGGCATCCTTCTTCAGTCCTCGACTCTCCTTAGGCGTCATGGGGGTCAAGCTTACGTGA
>JBLHLB010000427.1:0-3506 GCA_047618505.1 Planctomycetota bacterium | reverse complement strand
AGTTCTGGGGCACTCGGTGACCTAGCTGCATTGGGGGGTCCGTGCCGGCCTCCATTCGTATGCAAGAAAAGTATGGTTCTGACCTTCAGGTCATCTTCGTAGAAAGCCAGGGTTCGAGCCGCGACAACATGGAAGGCTTTGCGCTCAGGAGGAAGTGGCTCGGGACCCAGGCTATGTGGACCACGGAACGACCTCTCAGGACTGGCTCAAGGGGATTGCCGAACTACGTCCTAATCGGAGCCGATGGTGCGGTCATCGAGAAGGGGTCCCACGTCAATTCTCGGACGAGTGATCTGATCGAGGAACAAATTAAGTCGGGCGGCCAGGCTCCCGAAGGCACTCCTGGAGTTCTCAAGGCTGCCTGGAAGAGCTTCCTGAAAGGTGATGTCGGCAAGGCCATGACGCTGGCATCCAAGGTGCGCGACAAGGGCAAATTTGCTTCCCAGGCGAGCGACGCGTTAGCCAGCTTTGAAGCTGCTGTCGGACGGTCCCTAGATCAGGTCGAGTGGTGCATCGAGAACGGCATGTTCCTGGAAGCCCAAGAGCAGCTCAGGCAAATGATGAACGGCTTGCAGGGGACGGGCGATCTCCTGGAGCGCGCTTCCTTGCTCTCAGCCCGAATCAGCTCTCCCGAGATGAAGGCCGAAGTCGATGCATGCAAGAAGCTTGCACGACTCCTTGATAAGGTTCACGAAGAGGGCTTTGGCAAGAAGGACAAGCATCGCAGGGCACTTGAGAAATTCGCCCAAGCCCACCCGGGTACGATGGCCGCAACGAGAGCGCGGCATCTGAGCGGGCTTTAATCACTCGAAGGATGTGATGCCGCGAGTGCCCGGCATCCTGCGAGCCAGCGCCCACAAGCGGCTGGAAGCCTGTTGGTTCCTGACCGCTTGTGCCTGATGGCCATGGTGGGTGATGCGTTCATCGCCTCTGATCGCTCGCTGGTGGGTCCCTACGCCGCGGCGTCCCACCACCGTGGCTTGCTACGGCTTGAGCGCACCCCGGCAACCACAGCAGGTGTCAATCCAGGCATGGGCCCAGGCGGAGAGCAGCCTGCCCAAGACGGATTGGCCTTGCCCAGCGTGGTGCCTCACTCTTTAGAGCTCACTTGAAGCAGTCGAAGCCTGATCAACAAAGCCGTCATGCCGATGGGGAGCCCCACGTAAGTACTTGGATCCACCGCTAAAGCGGTGCTAAACATACGCCCCGTCTTGCGGTTACCCCTGCGCCAAGCGAAGGATTCCTTTGATCCATGCATGAACTCATGGACTTGAGTCTTGAAGCCTCGAACCGCACGACTCGCTTTCGAATTACCGCAACAACACCCAACGCTGCCTGCACTCAAAGGTACTTGGCTTTCTTCCAACTCCCAACGGAGCGGATCAAATGGATGTACCAGTCGGTGGCGTCATGGACTCCGGCTTCCTCAAAGACGTGCAGCCAGTTGCCGCGGGGGCCGTGCACGCGGGGGATTTCGACGCGGCGTTCGATGCTGTGCATGAACTCGTGCAGACAGGTGACGGCCCGGGTGGGCATGCTCTTCACCGAGCCGCGCAGCTCAAGACGCCCCCCCTTGTAGGGTAGCTGTATCGGCCCGCCGCCGAAGGCCTGCGCGGAGTCACCACGATCCCACACGAAGGCGATGTAGTCGTAATCGTGAACAACGCGTTTGAAGATGTCGTCCTGCGCTGGGGCGATCATGCTCGGGTCGAGGTGGCGAGTCGAGATGAGCGATCGGTAGTTGGACGATGTGAGACCCGTGAGCGTCGCGCCATCAAGCTGGATCCAATCCGTCTCGACACGCACGCGATCACCTGAGTAGTGGGCCACAGCGTCCATCGCGATCTTCCAGGCGATCTTGTGAGTCAGGAGCTCATCGTCGTCGAGAGTGTTCTGCTCGTGTTGGTCGCCCTCCTGATCGGTCCACTCGATGTCGGTCTCGCGAATGATTAGGGCCACTGCCTTGTAGATGACGGGCTTGGCCTGGCTCTCCTCCAGGGTGCAGAGTTCGATCTTTGCCTTTAGGAAGCTGAGATCCTGCTGGCTGAGGAAGCCCGCATCGCTCGTGTCGTAGAGATGCTCGTAGGTGTACGCGTGCCAGATCCGCTGCGACCGGGGTACGACACGATCGTAGCGACCCTTGTTAGAAGCAAAGGCCTCGAGATCCTCTTGGGCGCGCAAGTAATGCTCGAGGGCGGCCGGTTTGTCACCTTCGTAATACGCGCGATCCCCCATGGCGACGATGGCGTCGTTGTCGCGCACGCTGGCCCGTCTCGTGTGCAGGTCGGCGTTTTGACTTTCGATGTCCACGACGACTTCGGCCAGCGACTGCTGGACGGCCTGGGGGTCGAACCCGGCGGCGAGCTCGAAGTACTCGCGGGCCGCCGCCAGATGGCCCGAGACGAGGCACTCCCCAGCGTATTCGGCCAAGTTGTTCGCGAGCTGGCGTTCTTCACTGCTGGGGGCCTTTTTCCCGTCGTCGTCCTTCGCGAGTTCCTTGACCAAGTTCCTAAGTGCGCGCTTTTTCTTACTCGAGTCCTCTGAGCGCGCCGCTTTATCGGCCTCAGCGAGATGGCGTTCCTGTCCGCTCAGGTTCCCCGCAACCTGGTCGCGCCGCGCGAGGCCTAGGGCGATCCAGGTTTCGCACTCCGCGTCGCTGAAACGACCGGAGTCCTGCCCGCCGGTGAGAGAGAGCAGCAGGCATGTCGTGCAGGTGAGGTAGGCAATACCCATGCGTATCGTCATGGGAATACCATAGCAGCTCGTGGTTCGGGGGCTGTTGCGGAGATCTGGTGCACTGCAAATCTGGCGGCACGTCTACCCGGGTAATCCTTTACAGATGCAGATGAGGCACGGATGCGGCCCAGAGAACATCCGCACCAAGGGAGGCACTCCCGTGCAACCAATGGGGCCCAATCGGGCCTGGCCTTGGTCGATAGGGGAGATTTAACCCTCTGGGTTTCAGCGGAGGGGATCAGGAGTTGGAGATCATCCGCATCGAGATAAAGAGGGGGCACCTAGGAGTTTATCCAATCGGGCACTCGAG
The DNA here is from genome assembly GCA_047618505.1 of Planctomycetota bacterium. Classification (GTDB taxonomy): domain Bacteria; phylum Planctomycetota; class UBA1135; order UBA1135; genus JBLHLB01. The sequence goes on along the minus strand of JBLHLB010000427.1, from coordinate 460 downwards.
CCTCGTCTCCCGGTTGTTGCACGGCAAGGCCAGGCGGATTCGCAAGCCACTTTCTATGCGTGTCGCAAAGTCCTAGTCCTTCTCGGTGATGTCAGCCCCTGACTGATGGTCGCCGAGCAAATGCTCGGCAAAGAACTCCCACTTCCGCTGGGTGAAGTAGGTGTTGTAGTCCCCGTACCCGTGGCGCTTGCCGGGAATGATCAACATGTCGAAGCGCTTGTTGGCTTTGATCAGCGCGTCGACCAGTCGCATCGTTCCAGCGGGGTGGACGTTGTTGTCCATGTCCCCGTGGACGAGGAACAAGTGACCCTTGAGGTTGGCGGCAAGCTCCGCGTTTGTCGGGACGTGGATTTGGAATCTGGTCTCAACTTCCTCCTCCACTTCTAGCTTGTCCTTCTGCTTGTCGCCGTCCTTATCCGTGTCACTGTCCTTCACGCCGTCGTTCTTCACGCCGTCGTCC
>JBLHLB010000426.1:0-3512 GCA_047618505.1 Planctomycetota bacterium | reverse complement strand
TGCCGGCCTTCGCCGTGGCATAGGCCGTGGCGTGCATGCCAACGAGGGGGAACCATCCGCCACCTCCGGTGCAAGTCAGGAAGGAGCCGCTGTCACGCTCGCGCATGGCAGGCAAGAAGGCGCGCACTGTGTGGAAGGTGCCCACTAGATTGAGGTTCACCACGTGGGCCCACCAGCTGGGGTCGATCACGTCGACGGCTTCGTAACCACCGCCACCGCCAGCCACGCTGGCGACCACGTTGGCGGGACCGAAGTGTTCAGCGGTGCGACGGGCCAGGGCTTCGACCTGGGGCAATTCGAGAACGTCCGTCACCACTGCCAGGCCCTGGCCTCCGCCGGCTTCAATGAGGGCAACCGTTTCATCCAAGCGCTCCTGGGTGCGCCCGGCCACGACGACGCGTGCGCCAGCTTCGGCAAACCCCAGGGCGATGGCGCGCCCGATGTTCCAGCCGCCGCCGGTGACGACGGCGACCTGATTTTGCAGCGATCCTCCTCGAACCCTGCTCACGTGCTTGCGTGTGTCATTTGGAGCTGGACCCAGCGTCGCCGCCGGTCACGCTGGGCGTCAATCCGACACCATCGATGGCCGCCTGCTCGAGCCACTCGCGTTTGACCTTCGCACGATGGCTGAAGGAGGCGAGGACGTCCGGCCGGCCCATGTTGGCAACCGTGCAGTTGGCGCACACGTCGCGGTGCTCCATGTTGGCGTGTTCGTGGCGCAGCTGCTTGAACATGGGGCCGGTCCAGATTTCGCGGAAGGTCTGGGTGCGGAAGTCGCCGAAGGTGGAGAACTCGAACCAAGAACCGCAGGGGAACACGGTCCCGTCGGGGTTGACGTGGATATAGAACCAGGGGAAGTAGCAGCGCCGGTTGTGGTGCGTCTTTTCCGGAACCGCCAGCAGGAACTCCTTGTTCTTGTGGTTCATGAACTCGGCGATCGAGATGCCGTTGCTGGGCTCCGGCGCGGCGTCGTCTTTGCCCATGGCGTTGCCACCGCCGGCGTCCGCGCGATCTGCCTCGACGATGTTGCCCTCTTCGTCGATGGTGCCGCCGAAGTTCTCGGGGAAGGGCATCGGGAGGGTGACCTTGACACCGAGTTCATCCGCAACGCGCTTGGCCTCCGCCAGCATTTGGTTGGAGAGCAGCGGCTCATAGAGCAGCGACTCGTCCTCGATGCCCAGCTCGCCGATGACACCCATGTGGGGGAAGTTCATCTGCTCTACACCCTGGGCGGCACAGACGCGAATCTGCTCGGGGATCTCGCGGATGGTTCGCCGCATCAGAACCGACGTCACAGAAATGATTGGGTAGCGTGATCCGCGCTCCTCTTTGATGCGCTTGAGTTGGGCGAAGCGCTGCATCAGCTTCTTCCACTTCATCGGCTTGCGGATCGACTCAAAAGTCTCTGCAGTGCCGCCGTCCATGGAGATCGTCAAGAGTGGCATCTGCACGTCGATGATCTTGTTGATGATCCCGTCGGTCAGATTGATGCCGTTCGTGGAGAAGTGGAACGAAGGCACGTTGTACTCGCGACAGAGTTCCAGAGCCCGCGGCAGGTCCGGCGCCAGGAGGGGCTCCGCGCTGGAAGACAGAACCACATCGTGGGCGCGTGGAAATAGGTCAGCGGCGATCTTCTCCAGGAGATCTTTCCCCATCACGGTGGGGTTCTCCTTGAACTCGGGGTGCGCGAAGTGACACATGATGCAGCGCAATTGACAGCGCCCCACCATGTCTACTTTCACGCGCAGGAAGCGTTTTGTGCGAAGGACGGGCATCGTTGGGTTCCGAGGGGGTGGACAGTGTCCTTTATTGTACTCCCTCTGGGGTTCCGCCGCGGGGCCTTGGTTCACAGAAGAGGTCCCGCGGACGGTATGCTCTGGCCCGTCACCTGGGAAAAGTTTGCCCGGGCATGTTTCGCCCGAGCTGAGTCACCAGCGGTCTCGCGTGCAAGAAATCATCCGCTCCCCTTCGAATTTCAATCTCAAGCGCGCACGGGCCGTTGGTGCCGGGCGTGAGGACGGGCTCGTGCTCCTCGAGGGCCAGCGTTTGGTAGAGGAGGCCATGGGCGCCGGATGGGGCCTGGAGTTGGTGTTGGTCTCCGATCGAATGGAGGCAATTGCAGACGAACTCATGTCCAGGGCAGGCGGCGACACCGCCGTGCAGTGCGTCGAGCACAGCCTCCTGGAGCGCGTGAGCCCGATGAAGGGCGCGCCGGGCGTGCTCGCCATCGCGCGGGAGCCAGAGCCCTATTCCCTAGGTCAATTCGGAGCACCGGAATCCGGACTCCTAGTTGTAGCCGCCGGTGTACAGGATCCCGGCAACCTGGGCGCCATCGCGCGCGCCGCCGAAGCCGCCGGAGCCACGGGCCTGGTCGTCGCCGGCGCCGGCGCGCGGCCCTTTGGATCCAAGGCCCTGCGCGGTTCCATGGGCAGCCTGTTGCGCTTGCCGGTCGCGGTCGAACCCGACGGCACGGAATGCGCGCGCAGTCTAGGACAAGCGGGTTGGCGCCAGGCCTTGGCGACGGCGCGCGACGGAGTGCCCTTTGCCGAGTTCAATTGGAAGGGACCCCTGGCACTTTGGTTGGCCGCCGAGTCAGGCGACCTGCCGGCCGGTGTCGACGCGGAACGATTTGAAGGCATCACGATTCCCATGGCGGGTGCGGTTGAGTCGTTGAACGTCGCAACCGCGGCGGCGATCCTCTGTTTCGCAGCCGGGCGCGTGCAGGACTCGAAGAAAGCGCGAGGCGAACAATCATGAGCGGGCTCTTTGACGAACCGATCGATACAGCGCCCGTCTTTGAGGACCCGGGCGAAGGCGCACCCCTTGCGGAGCGACTGCGTCCGCGCAACCTGGAAGAGTATGTTGGTCAACGCCACTTGGTCGGCCCCGGCAAGATCCTGGCCCAGGGCCTGGCGGGCAACCTGCGCCAGAGCCTGATCCTTTGGGGCCCTGCGGGAACCGGAAAGACGACCCTCGCTCGTATGTTGGCCCATGCCTCGGGCTTGCCCTTTGTGCCCTTCTCCGCGGTGACTTCGGGCATCAAGGAAATCAAGCTGGTTATGGTTGATGCCGCCCGCGAACGCAAGCGCTCGGGGAAGCCGGTGCTCCTGTTCGTAGATGAGATCCACCGCTTCAACAAGGCGCAGCAGGACGCGTTCTTGCCGCACGTGGAACGCGGCAATGTCCTACTCGTTGGCGCTACGACGGAAAACCCGAGCTTCGAGGTTGTGGCGCCGCTCTTGAGTCGGGCGCGCACGGTGATTCTCAAGCCGCTCACCATCGAGGACCTCGTGGCGATCCTGCGGCGCGCGCTAGATGACGAGGAGCGCGGTCTAGCCGGTCGAGTACGCGCCACCGATGAAACTCTAGGGGAGTTGGCTAAGGCTGCCGACGGCGATGCGCGCCGTGCCTTGACTCTCCTTGAAACCGCCGCGCACCTGGCCGAGGAAGGCGCTGCCAATGGCGCCGCGACGATCGACGCGGCGGTGTTGGTTGAAGCCCTGCAGTCCAAG
>JBLHLB010000425.1:0-3528 GCA_047618505.1 Planctomycetota bacterium | reverse complement strand
TGACGTTCTACCATTGAACTACGCCCGCCACTCGGCTCAGCGCAAAGCTCAGCCAGAAAGGCTTCCGCCCCCCAGCCACAACCCACGCTACTCTGCTCAACGGGTCCCCGATCGCGCGCACTTCTGCCCTCCTCCGACGTCTAACACAGCCTCCGAATCGCCCAACAGGCCGATCCCCTAGCTGCGCCAACCGCCCCGCCCCTTCCGTCTCAACGCCGTAAGGCGTTGAACCAAGAAACAATCAGCGTTGGGCTTCGCCCAAAGCTGGTGGGGGGAGCAGGATTCGAACCTGCGAAGGCGATGCCATCAGATTTACAGTCTGACCCCTTTGGCCGCTCGGGAATCCCCCCGGGAGAGGTCACACACACCATCTCGGCCGTCTGCATTGGCAGCGACCGACTGGAGAGTGGTTCTCATGCGCGAACGACCGGTCCAAGCGCACGCGTGATCTCCAGAGGGTTACCCCCCCGGGAAGTCGTGCTCCCGTCTCGTTCCGTTCTGGTCCCGTTGTCACGGAGCAGACAAGTCACCGAGGTGACCCGTCAGACCGATTCACCGCAGGTCGCGAGTGTCTCGCGGGGTGCAGCTGGGCCGGTCCAGGCCCTGTTCTTGTTGTGTGTTGCCCGTCCGGGCGATCCCGGCCCCCAAAGATGCTGAGGATGGCCTTGCGCCGGCCAATGGGGCCAGCGGCGGGACTTGAACCCGCAACCTCCTGATTACAAATCAGGGGCTCTGCCAATTGAGCTACACTGGCTTGCATCCTCCGATTTTTCGTCGGGGGAGGGGGTCCTACCGCCAACGAACGCGAGCGCGATTTACGGGGCCAGGGGGCCGCCGGAACTGCGCTCAGTCAGTTGAAGGGCGGGAGATGGTACAGATGAGTCCGGCTGGCGCAATCCTAGCCGCCCTGCTTTTTTTCGGAAATCGCATTCCGGTCCATCCAAGCCCCCCTGGTCCTGGCCGGGGACGCTAAGACACCGGATGCAACATCCCTAGATGGGCCTACCTGTGGAAGGCTCCGGTGACGCTCCACCTCAGAGGCGCCTAACGCGCTCCTTCCAGGCCCCAAAGTTGTCGCGTACGTGGTCCATGTGGTCGCCGCCAAACTTCTCAAGGAAGGCGGAGGCCAGCTCGAGGGCCAGCACCGCCTCCCCCACCACGCTGGCCGCAGGCACAGAAGTCACGTCGGAGCGCTGATAGGTCGCCCGGACCGCCTCGCCTGTCTCAAAGTCCACCGTTGGCACGCCGGCGCGAAGGGACGGGATCGGCTTCATGGCCACGCGTGCGATCAGGGGCTCACCGTTGGTCATTCCGCCCTCCAGCCCGCCAACTCGGTTCGTCCTGCGTACAAAGCGGCCATACTCCCCTGGGACGTCGGAAGTGTAAATCGGGTCGTGAACCTCTGATCCAGGCCGACGGGCAACCTCGAACCCGATGCCGAATTCCACCCCCTTCATGGCAGGGATAGAAAACAGGGCCGCCCCCAGCCTGGCTGTTAGACGCTCCGGGCCACTGGCGTGGCTCCCCAATCCAGGCGGCAAGCCATGGACGCGGACCTCAAAGATGCCCCCAAGGGTATCCCGGGCCTCGCGGGCCTCGTCCGTACGGGCCTTCCAGAGGACGTCCGCCTCAGGGTCGAGGGAATAGAAGGGGCTAGCAGCACGCAGCTCGGCCCGACTGCCTTTCGCTGCCTCGAAGGCCTCGGCCTCAGATGGAATCCCTGCGAATTCGGTTACATGGGCAAAAAGCTCGATCCCGAAGCTCTCCAGGAACTGACGTGCAACTCCCCCTAGGGCCACCCGCATGGCGGTTTCGCGGGCACTGGCTCGCTCAAGTATGGCGCGGGGGTCGCGCTGGGTGATCTTCTGGCAGCCCGCCAGATCCGCATGCCCCGGCCGTGGATTGGTCGGCACGGGCAACTGCTCAATCACGGCATCTTTGTTGATGAGCTGCAAGGCCAGGGGTGCAGCGATGGTCAGCCCGGCCCGAGTCCCCGCCAGGAGCTGCGCTCGATCCGTCTCGATCTTCATGCGCCCGCCTCGCCCGTAGCCACCCTGCCTCCGGATCAATTCAGCGTCCACACGCCCCATGTCCAGGGGCATGCCCGCCGGCAGGCCCTCCATGATTCCCACGAGTGCGGGGCCGTGGGATTCCCCCGCTGTTCTCCACGTCAGACCTTTCATGGCGCCATGCTGACTCCCCCAAGCCACCCTGGGAAGCCCCGAGTTAAAACGAAAATCCAGAGGTGGCGAATCTCCGCCCCCGTATCAAACGGCACGGGGTCAGACGAGCCAGGTCAAGCACGCCCGGCGCCTAGGCGACTTCGGCTTCACTTCCGAAGTCCATGCCTTCCGCATCGAAGCCCAATCCGCCTTCATCACCGTCACTGCCCTCGTCGAAGATCGAGAGAGCGTTGCTCAACTCGTCCGCCTGTCGCATCACTTCGAGCAGCAGACCCTGCACGTTCAACTGCACATCTTCCCGGGTGATTAAGCAGGAGTCTTGCTGGAAGCGGAAGAGGCTGCGGTCCGAAGCTAGCAAACGCCGGAACATCTCCTGGATCTGATATCCCAGGGCATCCGACAGATCCGACTCGTCGATAAGTCCCTGCTCCACTAACTCATTCCCTAGGAAGCCGGCATCCACTCCTTGGGCTTCAATGAACTCCCTCAGCCCCTCGTCCGTGATCTTGCCAAGCTTCACCAGGACTTCACCGAGACGTAGGCCTTCGGGATTACCATCGCTGGTGGCGTGGACGAGGGTGCCCTCTTTGAGCTGAAGGATGTAGGTCTCGCCAGCGTCGTGAACCCAAAGCACGCCCGACTTCCGCCCGGTGGCGAGGAATCCAAGAAGGTCGGGAATCGGCACCGTCCATGTGTTGCCCTGCAACCCATCCTCGAAGCTATCATCGATGTCCTTCCGAACGTCGACACGGTCCGCGCCGCGGCGTCGCTTGAAGGTGTTTCGCACGCGGCCAAGCAGTCCCTTGCCCACACTCTCGACCTCTAAATCTACGTTGATGCGCCCGCTAATCTCCGGCAGCTGACTCCGAATGGAATTATGGAGATGCTTCAGGGCGCGCTCGAGCTGCCGGTGAAGGAACGGGGCAGCGCTCGCCTCCGGGATCCGAACGCCAATGTCATCCAAACGATCAGCCAACGCCTTCGCTTCCGCGACGAATCGCGCAAGCTGACGCATGGACATGTCACCAACGAAAGGCGGAGACACCGCACCTTGGGGAGGACGTCTGGGGGGGACACTCATGGTGAAACGTATCGTCCGAGTGTGGAGGGCCCCTAAACCCCTGACGCGTTATCTAAGCCCCCTTCTCGATCTGGGACCAACAAGACACTCCAAGGGGAACTTTCTTCCCCCAGATCGGCTGACCGGGCGGGAGCCTTCCTCAGAGCGTTTCGTAGTACGTGACGTCGTCGAAAGAGACCTCGAGGGTTTGCTTACCCAAGCGCAGGCGTAATCGACGCTCTTCGCGGTGGATACGTGTCACCTGGCAACGCTTGTGCAAACGCG
>JBLHLB010000424.1:0-3535 GCA_047618505.1 Planctomycetota bacterium | reverse complement strand
CGAATCAAGAAGAGGAGGCCGAAGTACTTCTGCTCGACTGCTTAGACAAGCGTCTGGCGCAGCAGGGCGAAGAGCATCCCGATACCCTCCAGTTGTTCCAGGACCTGGCGACCCTCTATTCCCAGCAGGGCCGCAGCGACGAGGCGGAGGGGATGTACAGCGAGTGCCTTGCCCTGCGAGAGGCGGCTCTCGGAGAGAGCGATCCAATGACCCTGGTAACGCTCGACGGGCTGGTTTGGCTCTATGCGGACAACGAGCGATGGAAAGAAGCGGCTCCTCTTTCCAAGCGTCTGGTAGCTTTGACTCCCGAAGAGTCCCCCGCTCTGGTGGGCCGTAAGGCATTGCTCCAACTCATCAAATCCAAGCAGGAGGAGTGAATCAGTTTGTCCCAGGACACACTGGTGCTTCCTTCATCGGCTGTGGTTATGCGGCGCATTTTGCGGTCTCCATCAGTCCTTGATACGGCGGGACCCGTGATTGCACAAGTACCAAAGGCATGCGAGCAGTCCGGGCCGTGAGGATGGCCCTGAGGTTCAGTCTCTTGGTGGCAAGTCCGGCCTGCATTGCCGGAGTCCTAGTCACGGCCCCGAACCTCAAGGACCCGTGCGGGCGGCAGAAGTTGTAGTAGCAGCGAAGCAGCTCAAGGTGGTCGTCGAGCGTCCGCTTCTTCCGGGCGTGGCAGGGCGAGCGACGGTTGAGGTAGGCCGACCCACGGCGGATGGTGAGATTCAACCGCTCGATGAACGAGGTGTTCAGTTTGTTGGAATCCTCGGACTCGTGGAGCGCGTCTGCCAGCATGAACTCGGAGCCAATGACGAGCTTCGCTCCCACGCGCGCGACGCGATTGCACTTGATCTTCTTGATCACCTGCGCGAGTACGCATCCGGGACCAAAGACTAGGCGAATGGACGGTGCGTAGAACTTGAAGCCGTCGGTCGTGATTAGCTGGCAAGTGTTCGAGTGCGCTTTTTGATCCACGTTCCGCACGAACCGTCTTGTGTTGCGGAACGTCCTGGAACCAACCAACGAATTGGTCCAAAGGCGTGACCAGACTTCGATGCCAGCGAAGACCCAGGTCTGTCGCTTGCGGCTCTGAAGAAAGGTGTTCAGCTCATCAAGCTGGAGTTCGCGGAGGACGTAGCCGCAAGTCCGCTCGTCGTTGAATTGTCGCGCAGAAGCCGCAGCCAACTCCAACCACCTGGCGACGGTGTTCCAAGACAACCGTTCCAGGCGCGCTATGGCCGCCTTGCTGACTCCTTCCACACTCAGGGCAGCTACGCGGTCAAAGGCGCGCATGGGCCGTTGCAGGCGCTTGTAGGGCGTGCCCGCGGTAGCGCCGAAGGTCTTGCTGCACTCCTTGCAGCGATATCGGCGTCGTCTCCCCCACTTCACTTTGGAGAAACCGTGCAGGGCGATGTTGCCCCCATCGTGCCGCCCGTGGAACGCGCATTGCTGGTTCGGGCATGCGACCTGCCTCCTTGATCCCTTCCTCAAATGACACCTGCTGTGGTCGCCGGGGTATGATCTTGTCGTAACCACCCTACTCCATCAGGGCTTATGCGCGTTTTCTCACAGGCGATGAATGAAGTACCCGAGGAGGAGCCTTCGGATCACGAAGCTCGTTGCATGAGAAGCGCCAGAAGGGAGCTCTCCAGGTGGGCGAATTGTGTACCAACGCCCCGCTAGCTGAGCGAGTCCGTTGGGAAATCCCTGATGAACTGCTCCTGGATCGCGGTCTCGAGTGCCCGCGGTGAGCGGGCCGCGCGCACGGATTCTATGGCCTTGTCGGCCGAGGCCCCGCGCGTGCGCAGGTACGCAGCTGCCGCCATCCCAGAGCGACCGATGCCTCCGACACAGTGCACCGTGACCGCCTCTCCCGCGCGCAAGCCCTCATCCATCCAGCGTAGAGCGTCGATCATCACCGCCGGGCTGCAGGCCTTCTGATCGACGATTGGCAAGTGGTGCACGAGGATCCCTGCAGCCCGACAGACTTCAACGAGGTCGTCGACGCCATAGCGGTGCAACTCCTCTTGCGGCACGAGACAGAGCAGGCGAGTGACGCCTTCTTCCGCGAGAGTCGCGACATCGTCGGCCAGGCTCCGTCCCCAATCCTTGCGACCCGGAAGAATGGTGAGGCCCACGCGGCCCGGCGTCGTCCACTCCTTGTCCATCCAGTCGAGCCGGAGACGCACCGAGCGGGTAAGGTTGTCCGCAATACGATGCGACAGCTGACCTGAAGCGTAGAGCGCCCACTTCAGCTGCAAGGGCGTCGACTCCTCGAAGCAGAGGTTGTGGACGGAGTAACGCATCTGCGCCACGAGGAGCTGGAAGGGGTCGCGGCCTGACTGCACGAGCTGCGGGTAGTAACTGCGAATGTGCTGAACCGTCGCCCAGGTGCGGCGGAACTGGGGCCGCCAGTCCAGCGGCGCGTCAGGCAAGGGGGCTGCAAGGTCCTCGACCTCGAGCAGAGCATCGGTGAAGGCGCAAGCGTTTCGCAGGTCGTCCTCGTCCTCGACCGGCGTCCAGATATAGAGCAGGTCGTTCTCGAGTTTCACGAAGTCCTGCAGGACGTGGCCGCGCTTCGTGTGGAAGAAGTCGATGAGCCAGACGTTGCGATGCCCGTCGAGGATGATGTTCGCGCCATTCAAGTCCCCGTGCATCCAGGACTGCTGGATCTGGTCCGCCGGTCGTCGGGGCAGGCCGTGCAGCGTCACGTCGTAGAAGCGGCAAACGTTCGGAGCTTCGAGACCGGGCAGAATCTCGATCGTGTCGCCCGTCGCCGGACCACCGAGAATCGACTCGACGTTGTCCCGCACGCTCCCGGCCCATTTGTCGCTGAAAAAGTAGTACTCGAGCAGATCGACGCTCTCGAGGGTGGCGGCCTTGTAGAAGCGCATGAGTTGCTCGCCGAACAACGTGTCGAGCACCTCCTTCACCTCAGGCATCGGCATGCCTTTCTCAAAGGCCTTCTGGAAGGTGCTCGAGAAGGTGCCCCCCATGGAGGCGTAGCGGTACTTGATCGCGCCGCGGTTCGCGGTGTCCGCGAAGTCCGTGATCTGGGGTGCAGCGTTGCCGAGCACGTCCTGCACACGCTCGAAGGATGCGCGCTCCTTGCCCATCTCCTCTTGCTCGCCGATCTTGACGACGTGCGGCACCTGCTCGTGGCCATGCATGTCGTAGCTGGTCGAGCCGGCCACGACGTTGCCGGAAAAGCCGCCGGCGAGGGCCTTGAGCTTGACGCTGCGGCAGTCGCGGAACAGGTAGCGCACGAGCGTCCGATCCGCGTCCGTGAGCTCCAGCCCCACGAGCTCGATGGAGGGGTATTCGTTCTGGATGCCGACCAGCGGCGCGTCGGCAGCGGCGCTGCCGCCCAGGAAATCGACGAACTCACCTACCGAGTCGATGACGCTTACTCCGAGGATCCGACGTAGCTGATCCAACGCTTCGAAGTGATGCTGGCGGGACGATGATGCCGTGAGGGCAGAGCAGACCGCCACCTGGAACTGCGGGTAGCGCGTCACGAGTTCATATGCCA
>JBLHLB010000423.1:0-3547 GCA_047618505.1 Planctomycetota bacterium | reverse complement strand
TTGACGAGGCCACCATTAACTTCCTGGGCCATTCTCAACTCGGGGGCGAAAAGTACGATCTCGCCATCGCCATTTTGAACTTCAATGCGAATGCCTTCCCCTCGTCATCGAACGCCTGGGGCAGTCTGGGGGAGGCGCATATGGCAAAGGGTGAGACAGCCCAGGCGATCGAGTCCTACGGCAAGTCTCTCGAACTGGACCCGCACAACGCGAACGCCATCGAAAGGCTTCGGCGACTGAAACAGGGCTAGCGATCCAACGCCTACCGTTGAGCCTTACCTGAAAGACTCTCCGGCATATAACTTCCTGGTATGACTTCCTGGTCTGACTTCCCCGCACAATGCGTGCCGGGAAACATCACTCGCTATCCCTCCCGGCGACCTATGCTTTCCTGTTGATGTCCCCCACGCCTCTCCCGCCGTTGTCGCCGTGGCGCCGCCTTTGCCCGCTGCTCCCTCTCGCCTTTGCCCTGACACAGTTGGGCGCAATTCTATTCGCGGGACCGACAAGTCTCCGACTCCAGGAGGACAACGAACTCGAGCGGCAACACGCCGAAGAATTCCCCCTGGAGGAAACAGGGCCCCCTGCTCCGCCCTTCGCGGAGGGACCTCTATCCAACGACGCCTTCTTGCCCCAGGACACGGCAGCCAACGAGGCTTTTGCTGAGGCGGATCAGTACTTGCTTGAGGCGCGCTCGAGCGCGACGGACCAGGCCCGGAACCGTTCCCTAGGGCTGACCTTTGAAGCCTGGGGACGAGTCGCTGGAAGACTCTCCTTGTTAGGCGGAACCAGCTTGATGGACGGCGTCTTAGCCGGGACCTCCAGCGAAGGAACGGCGCGCTTGATCGAAGGCACGCGTGCCGCCTTAGGACGTCGCGTTGCATTCCTGTCCGCAAGCGAACGCGAGCGTTGGCGCGAGCTCTTCGGAGACGTTGCCGCTGCGGGTGATACGGATCAACAGGCCCTCGCTTGGCCCGGCACCGTGGCGGCAGCGGAGGCCAGTCTACGCCTCTTTGACCGTTCGATGGAAACGGGGCGCTTGGCACTGGCTTCGGCACGCTTGGCCTCCGCAACGCGACTCGCTGCGCTCCTGGATGAACATCCGCGCGCGGCCGCCCTACGGGCCCCCCTGGAGCGACGCGCGGGAGTGCTGCGCAACTGGCGTTCAGCACTGGAAACGGAAAGCGCATGGCATAGCGCGTCCAAGCTCGAAGCACGCGGTTCGATTCAGTTCATCGACCGCGAGCTGCCCACCGTCGCTTCCCACGCACCGCCAGGACATGGTGTGCGACCGGGCATTGTGGCACCCGATGCAAGCACGCTTGTTGTGCAGACGGCCACAGCTCTTTGGCGCGTCGATTTGGATCCGAGCGGCCGGCCACAGGCCCCGACTCGCGAATCCCTCAACCGCATCCTTGACCCGGCCTTCGGTCCCCTGCCGCGTCCCCGCGTTGGGCGGGAGGCACCGGGCTGGGCCCTCTCCCCCCTGCTTTTTGATGGCGACCTTTTCCTCGTCCATGGCGCCCGCGCCGGGTTGCAGGACGGGACACCCAACGCCCTCTGTCGATTGGCAATCCCGAAGGCGGGGGCACGGGGAACACCATTTGGCACCGCGGGGCTAACCCCGCGCTTTGGGAGTGCGGCTGACGGGCCCCGTTGGGTTCTCTCCGGCGACCTCCTGTGGACCGCCGGCAGCGATCCCGAGGGCCAGGTCGAGAACCTCGCAGCCCTTGCGGAATTGCCGGAGCTTGAGTGGCAGCCGGGCATCCTGATCGTCGACGACCTCCTAATCGCCCAGGCTCGCCAGATTTCCGACCGCACCGAGGCCTGGCTCGTGGGAATTGAGCCGAGCAGCGGTCAAGTCCGCTGGACTCGCAAGTTGGGCGCCAGCGCTGGGCTCGAGACGGGCCTGGGTCGTTTTTCCGTAGCGCCCGTTCCTCGGGTCGCCGCGCCAGCTCTGCTGGAGCGCAATGGACTGGTGCTTGCTCCAACCCAGCTCGGCTTTCATGCCCTAGTCAATCCAGCGGATGGCGAACTCCTCTGGACCATGGCCACCCGGCGAAGGGAGCCCACGAAGCCTGGCTGGGACTTGACAGGCCCCTTTGGAAGTCCAGGGTACGACCCCCTCGAGACACCTTTGGCTTGGATCGCCCCCGCAGACTCAGACAGGCTTTACGGCCTGACTCTAGGGCCCCTCGCGAGCGGCCCAACAGGCGGAGCAAGCCTGCCCCAGTCCGGAGCAACCCTGGCCCTGGGGACCGCAGAGGCCCTTCTTGGGGTTAGCGACGGCAATCCGGTGGTCCTACGCCGAGATGGCCGGGAGCGCACCGTCGCCCTTCTGAGGGGGCCCGGAAAGCTCCCCTTGGACGCTTTTCACTTGGGACCACAGGAGGGCTTCCGGGGTAGAGCGCTTGCGTCAGATAAACGCATCCTGGTATCCACCGATCGGGCGGTCTACCTGCTGGACCGCGAGCGCGATCTCGGCCTACTCGCCGTGACGCCCCTGGAACGCCGCGGCAACCTGCCGGGCGGTGACGTTCACGCCATCGGCCCCTGGGTCATTGTCCTGGGATTCGACGCCCTTTGGGTGCTTTCCCCAGCCCCCTGATTCGGGACCGGGAAGGGCTCCGGCTCTAGGTAATTGGACCCATTCCAAGGGCCCGCAGGCCTTTGGAAAAGACCCCGCCCGGTCGATACGACCTCAAGCCAACAGGGTTCATCCATAGGATTGACAATGTATTGCGGGCAGCACGGCTGTAGAGCGAGCTGAGCCACCGTATTAATGAGCCTAGAAAGCCGCTGCATAGGACTTCCCGAAGCAGCGGCAACACGATCAATGACCACCGGACGCTCCCAAAGGAGCCGCCCCCGCGCCCCAGGAAACGCGACATGACGAGCAACAGCCTGCCCGCCGCCACCCCCGAGTCCCTCGCCCGTCTACGCGACACCCATTCACGCCTTAAGACGGAGCTCCACCGGGCCATCGTTGGACAGGACGAGGTCATCGACCAACTGCTCCTGGCCCTGCTCTCCGGGGGCCACTGCCTGCTGGTAGGTGTGCCGGGTTTGGCCAAGACGCTCCTGATTTCGAGCCTGGCAAAGACCCTGGATCTGAGCTTTAACCGGATCCAGTTCACCCCGGACTTGATGCCTGGTGACATAACCGGAACCGAGCTGCTACACATCGATCCGGAAACGAATGAGCGACGCTTCCGCTTCTCCAAGGGACCGGTGTTCGCCAACCTTGTGCTGGCCGATGAGATCAACCGAACCCCGCCCAAGACCCAGGCGGCGTTGCTGGAAGCGATGATGGAACGCCAGGTCACGATCGGCGGAGAGGGACACCCCCTCCCCAATCCTTTCTTTGTGCTTGCGACACAGAACCCGATCGAACAGGAGGGCACCTATCCCCTCCCCGAGGCGCAATTGGATCGCTTCATGTTCATGGTCAATGTGCCCTACCCGACGCGGGATGAAGAGCGCGAAGTTCTGCGCATGACAACCTCGGGTGAATCCGCGGAGTTGACGAGCTGCGTAACGACCGAGG
>JBLHLB010000422.1:0-3566 GCA_047618505.1 Planctomycetota bacterium | reverse complement strand
CCCTAGCGCGAAGTCTCGCCCTTCGAATCATCCGCATTGTCGATCTTCGAGGCAGCGGCGGAGGGTAGATCCTCTGGCGTCAACATGTGGCCCAGCAGCTCGCCGAGGGCAGCGCTCTTGGGCACTGCGTCTTGACCCTGCCAGACCACGCGCAGACGCGGTGTAAACTCAGCCAGGACCTGGCGGCAGGCGCCGCAGGGCGGAAATGCTTCGGGAGTGCTGGCGTGTACAGCTATGGCCACGAAATCCCTATGCCCATCGGCCACTGCGCGCGTGACGGCCGCTCGCTCGGCGCAGATCGTCAATCCAAAGCTGACGTTCTCCACGTTGCAGCCCGTGTGGATGCCGCCCTTAGAATCCAAGAGGGCTGCACCGACATGCACGCCAGAGTAGGGCGCATGGGCACGGGCGGAAACACGGCGCGCCGCGTCGAGCAGCCGCAGCTCCTCCGCGGTGACAGAATCGGAGTCGGAGCCCATGGGCGAATCAGAGCTGGGGGTTTGTTCCATCATCAGTGCTGGACGCTGCGACCGCGCCGGCCGTTGATTGTCACCATCCGAGGCCGGAGACAACACGACTAATCGCAGCTTCGCGCCTTGTTGAGCCGAGCTACGATCCCCGGGAGAGTCCTCACCTGCCCTAAGGGCCAGGGTTGGGCCGGAGTGGGCCCAGGGAGAGCGAGCAAATCCAACAGCAGCAGCCCACACGATTCGCTACTGCCGTGCCTCCGCGCAATTCCAGTGAAAGCGCGTAGCCCACTTCTCCAAGAAAGGGGGAAACTGGGGCGAGGCATTACCCGTCGCTTGTTTGTCTATGGCAGGGCACCTCGGCGCTCTGTCCCGCGAGCCCACTCCCTAACTCCGGCGAACCGTCGCCCAGAGGATTCCTCCTATGCGTCTACTGCTCACCGTCCTCGCGTGTCTTGGGACCTTTGGAGGCGTCACCCAGGCGCAAGCTTCGGAGCACAGTTCCCCGAGTCTCGACCTGGCCCAATTGGCCCCCCCCTCGACCCTGGTCTTTGTGGACCTCGGGGGAATCTCACCGGTTCTTGAGGAAGGCCTAGAGCACCCCCTAATTGAAATGCTGCTGGATTCGGAACTTGGCGAGCAGTTGCTTTCCCAGTCGCCCCTCACCCCGGAGGATGCGCTTGCACTTGGTCAAGCAACCCTTGGTCGAGCGGTGCTACCGACCCTGGCGGGCTTAACCGATGGCGGAGTGATCTTCTCCCTGTCCATCAAGCGCGGCAAGCCAACTTTCCTTGTGGCTGCAAGCGGGAAGGAGGCGGCCTTCACTCGAAGCGCCCTTGAGGATGGTTTACGGTTGGTGGCCAAGGAATTCGGCGTATCTGAGGCATCGATTCTCAAGCCACAGGGGAGCATGCGCGGGCTCGACGCTTGGTTCCTGGGTGATGACTTTGCGATCTGTACCTCGGGCAACCTCCTGCTTATTTCCAACGATGAGGGGAGTTTGCGTGAGGCGGCCGATCGGCTTGTGGATGGGGCTGGGGCGAGTCTCGTCGACAACGCTGGCTTCGGCGAAGCTCGGCACGATGCATCCGGCACGCAGCCTTCGCTCTGGTCCTGGGTAGACGTCGACGCCCTAGAGACACAGGACACTAGCGCGACTGCGGATCTGCGCGCCCTGGTCGAAAGTATCCCCGCGCACTTCATCTTTGGCCCCGCACTGGCCTCGATTGGCGCGGCAAAACAAACGACCGCGGCCCTAACGCTGGGCGAGGCCGGCATTGAGTTAGTGGTCGAAGCGCGCGGTTTGGGAAATGGACCCGCGGCGATGGTCCTGCCCACGGTCGGAGACGCGCCCGAACTACGCGTACCGGTGCGCGCGAAGGACTCCGCCCGTGGGCTGCTTTATCGTGATCTGGCCGGGCTCTTCCTCAATCGGAACGAACTGTTCACGGCGAAAGCGCAACCCCAATTCGCGGAGGCGACCTCGGGCTTGGCTCTCTTCTTTGGAGGCGAGGACATTTCGGACAAGGTGCTTCCGGCGATCTCACCTTGGCTCGAGTTTGTCATTAGCGATCCGATTTTCACAAACGGTGCGACGCCGGACATTCCGCTTCCCGCGGCCGCCATTGTCGCCCAGGTTGATGCCGCAAGTGATGTCGGCAATATGCTCATCAGCGCGTTCCAGACAGCCATTGGAATCATGAACATCGAGGGTGCGCAACAAATGCAACCGCAGCTGCAGCTTGGCCTCGAATTAGTCTCCGGCGTCAACCTGACCTCCGCGCACTATCCAAAGCCCGTGGAAGGAGATGGCGTTGACATGCGCTTCAACCTGGAGCCGGCCTGTGCACTAGTGGGTGATCGCTTCATCGTTGGAACGCATCGCTCCCTGGTGGCCGACCTGGTCCGGAAGCTCACGGGCGAAGGCGGAGATGGCGCCAAGGGCCAGGCACGCGTGGGTTCGCCAGGCGAGTCGATACAGCTGACTGGATCGGCCTTCGCAAGGGCCATTCGGGCCAACGCATCGGCACTTGCCCTTAACTCGTCCCTGGAGGACGGGAAGGAGCTGGCTGTCGCACAGGGAGAAATCGAAGGTGTCGCCATGGTTGGTGACTTGATCGAACGACTCACGCTACAGACACGTCGTCCGGCCGAAGGCCGCGTGCGCGTTTCCCTGAAGCTCGAGCTGGTGCGTTAGGGCCGTGGCGAGACTAGGAATCAAGAATCGGTTCAACGGGCGGGACGCTAGATCCCACTCGGCCGGCAGCCTCAGCGAAGAAACGAATGCCGCCGTGCCAGAGAAATTCGAGGGCTCCTTCGATCGCACCGCCGCCGCGCACCTGTTACGACGCGCAGGCTTCGGGGCGACGCGCGAGCGTCTCACACGGGCAACTGAAGCGGGACTTTCAAAGACACTCGACGAGCTGTTTACCCGTAACGTCGACGACGATGCCATGGGTGCCGGTGTACGCCACTTGCTCGCCCTCGAGAAGATCGAGCCCATCCAGGCCCACTGGTTTGCCCTCTTGATCGCGGATCACGATCCCCTGGTCGAGCGGGTCAATCTGATGTGGCACAACCACTTCGCGACGTCTTTTGACAAGGTCAGCGACTCGCGACTGATGTACCGACAGATCGCGCTCTTCCGCGAACATGGACTTGGGGATTTTCGTTTGCTCCTGCATCGGGCTGCGCAGGACCCGGCCATGCTGGTGTGGCTTGACGGTGACCTGAATCGGCGCGGCCAGGCGAACGAGAATTTTGCGCGAGAGGTCATGGAACTCTTCGGCCTGGGGATCGGTAACTACACTGAAGAGGACATTCGTGAAGCGGCCCGTGCCTTCACGGGCTGGGGAGTGAGGCAGCGGCAATTTGTCTTCCGCAAGCAATACCACGACCCCGGGGAAAAGCTCATCTTCGGGCACCAGGGGAACTTTGTCGGCGAGGAGGTGATCGATCTCGTTCTTGGGCAACCGGCCTGTGCGCACCACATTGCGAAGCGGCTCTTGGGGGAGTTTGTCCTGCCGAAACCAACCGACAGCGAGGTGCAGACCTGGGCCGCTGTGCTGCTCGAGGAGGAGTGGAATATCGGTCGAACGC
>JBLHLB010000421.1:0-3572 GCA_047618505.1 Planctomycetota bacterium | reverse complement strand
GCACGCGCTGAGTTCCTGACCCATCGCTGACCTCGATCTCCTGATCGAGGGCAATGCGGGCCACGGGGCTGCGGAAGCGCCGATTGCCGGTATTCGGTCGGGCTCCATTGAGCCAGACCCGCACGGAATAGGTGCCCTCTTCGCCAACCTGGCGAGTGAACTCCGTTCCCGTCGCGCTGAAGTTTCCAAATTGGGTCGAACCAGCGATACCGTCCCGGCGCAGTTGCGCCGCCATGCTCTCGCCTTCCCTAAGAAGCTCCATGAGCTCGCGTTCCACCACCAAGGTGACGGCCAGACCCGGCTCCAGCGTGATCTTGCGGTCGCCTGTTATGTTTGTGACGTTCCCTACGCGGTGCTCGCTTGCCAAGAGGCGCAGGTCGAGTCCGGGTTGGGATGTGACCAAATCAAAGAAGCGCACTCCGTCATTTTCGATCAGGTCCTGGCGTTCGGAGCGGCTCCACTCGTTCTCGTGGGGTAGTCGGCGTTGCAAGCTAACTCGCCTGATGGAATCGCCGGTGGAGCTGGCGACTTCGATGCGCATCTTCTGCAGCTCGGTGAGATCGATGTTCTGGAGGCGAGGGTCTTCGGTTGTCTCGCCGGGGAGCACGATGATGCCAGAGATGTTGACCAGATCTTCCCGGCCCTGACGAACAAGGGCCACCAAGCTCCAGGTGCCGGGCCGCAGGTTATCCAGCCGGAAGTTGCGACGATCCAGGCGCAAAGGGCGGCGTTCATCCTCTGAACGCAGGGTGATGTCGAGCATCCGTAGCACGGACTCGTCCTCTACGTCAAAGGACCCCGCGATCGAACCGGAAATGAAGGCCTGGATCGTGATATCTCTGTCACCAGCCTCGAAGCGCACGTCGACGCTGCTAGAGATGCCAGTGCCGTCGGCACGCAGGATGGTCTCGGTGTTCCAGTCCGGCCAGGCGTCCAAGTCTCCGAGTCGCCCAAAGATTCGGAAGACGCCCTCTTCGTCGGTTGTGCCGAATTGGTCCGCGCGGGCGAAGACGTCGCTGCGCTCCACGACAAATTCACGGCTAGGATCGTCCTTGCCGCGAAGGCGCACCATGGGGCGAATGCGAATGCCCTCCACGCCGGCGCCGGTCTCGTCGATGACGTGTCCAGCGACCAAGAGCGGGCGCGGGCCGCAGACTAGATCCTCTAGATCGTTCTCCCCAGGGACCGGCGCGAAGAGTGATTCGTAGGTCGCCTCTAGCCCGGCCGGGTCAAGCAGGGGGATGTTGTCAGAGGATGCCCCACCAGGCTTCTCCACTACAACGGCCGGGGGTGTCGGTTCAGAGGGACGCGGGCGGACGCTCAGGCTCCAGCTCGTTTCCGGTATCTGTCGCGGCTCATAGCGTAGGCGAAAGAACCCATCGGCGTCCGTTTGCTCGCGCCAGTCACGCGAGCGGTTTTCCGATCTACTGTCAGCGCTGAAACTGAGGTTTGCGAGGGGTTCGCCCGCTTCGTCCACGAGACGGCCAATCAAGACCGTGGCCACGGGGCCGGCCGTGAGGTCGATTTCGACCAAGCTGCCGCCCACGAGGGGGCCACCCTTCAGTTCCGCAGTGGGATCGCGCTCCTCTTCAAAGCTGGCGCGCACGCCTAGCTCGAGACCCAACCCCACGTGGGCGAAGTGCGCGAGTCCGCCTTCGAGGTCACGCACCACTGAATTACGGGCGCGTCGCACCAGCTCTTGGATGTCGTTATCGAGGGCCTGCAGGCGCTCGTTCAATTCCTCTCCAAACTGAACCAGTTGGACCGAACCAGGACTGTCAAAGCTGGTGCCATCTGCTCCAAAGACACGCACGGCGACGGCGCCCGTGGCCGGAGCGTGCAGGGTGATCTTGTGGGTCAAATCAGGGTTGCTCTCCAACGTTTCGAGGGGGGGGACGGCGGCCGTCAAGTCTTCCTCCAGGGGGATGTCGAGCTTCACCATGCTTGGTTGATCTCCAGCCCCGCCTCGCCGGCCGCGCATGAGGGCGGAAGCGTGGGTGAAGAGCGCCATGCCATTGGCATCCGTGCGGCGCCGGGCGAACTCCCGCCCTCGGCCGCGGCGATCCGAAGTTGAACCTAGCACCACATCGACCTCTTCGAGGGGGCCAGCGGGGCCGAAGACTTCGACCGCCACAGTGCGGTCGGGATAGAGCAGCAACTCAATCGTATCTGCGTTCCGGCGATTGATTTCCCCGGACCCCACAAGTCCCGGGGCCAGGGCGCAGAGCCAACCATTGCGGTCCGCGGGAATGCGCGCGATGCCGGCCGAATCGCTAGCGAAGCGCTCCGTGAAACGTGACAGGTAGAGGTCTAGGTCTTCATCCCGTAGCTGACGGCCTTCATCCAGATCATCGTCTGCCTTCTGCACGTGGACAAAGGCACCGCTGACAGGGCTGCGGTCTTCGGCGCGTAGCAGGACGACTTGCCTGAGTTCGCCCTGGGAAATTCCCAGGGGAGCTAGGCCGGGGCCGGTTTCGGCAGCAGCGATCGCGCTGGCCTCGCGTTGGTCACCGGGATTGCCAAGGTCTCCCTCTGGTTGGACAAGGTTCGCCGTTTCCGGACCAACTTCGAATTGCTGACCGGGGCCAACAGCCGTTGGCCCGCTGGCTCCGGGGGAGGTGCCCGCGGGGGCAAAGAGCAGGAAGCCAACACAGCCCAGGAGGGCTAGGCAAAGCAGGGGAACTAGGACTTTCATTGTGGGGCACAGACGACTCTGGGCTCTCCGATCCTAGGAGGTGCAGGCCAGGGGCGCGGTTCCTAACCGAGCCCTTGCTGTATGGGACTCGTAGCCTCCGCTGGTGGACTCCCCAGGGACAACCATTGATGTGGGGGCAGAAGCTCTAGCAGCCCGTTGAAAAACAGCAACTCCTCGCTCGGCCCCCACAAATCGCCTGGCTGCGTTGTCGGAACCACCCGTGTAGGTACAGCTACGCGGAGAACCCGACGCCTTGCCAGGCAATTTGTGGAGACCAACCGAGAAGCTGCTGTTTTTCAACGGACTGCTAGGCAACTCCAAGCAGCTAAACGTGGAGCCCATCCCTTCGTTGGAAGGGCAGGTTGACGGCCGGCAAAGCCTCGCAGGATCCGAGGATCCGAGAACTAAGTCGCCGTCGGCCGCGTGGGTGCGGCGTACGGACTTGATCGTGGCGACCTTCTTGATATCGCAGTCCGTAATCATCGGGAACTTCTCCCGCTGCATCGCCTTGCGCATGACGCGCGGGAACCTGCAGCACATGTGGCCAGTCGGTTGCACGCGGCTCTTCATCCCCGCCCTCCTGGAATATCAGACTCGAGTACGCTCGGGCGCTACTCTCCCCGGAGTAAGCCAAAATGTATGCGATCACATGACCGCGAACGACTCGCTAGCGCCCAACCTTGCGGTGGTGATCCTGCATGGGCGTTACAGCCCAATCTCCCCGGTGAATCGCCGCCAGTGCGCTCACGACAGCCCGAATCCCTGCCAGGGTCGTAATGCACGATACCCCCGCATTGACCGCAGCTGCTCGGATAGATGTGTCATCCCTGCGTTCCCGTTTGCCGTAGGGCGTGTTGAGGATCAGGTCAATCTGACG
>JBLHLB010000420.1:0-3578 GCA_047618505.1 Planctomycetota bacterium | reverse complement strand
GCACCGCCAAGCACTTCCACCCGCAGGTCATCGTACTGGTTGAAGAAGATCGCCACGTCCGCGCTGAGCTCCTCAGTGATGATTTCGCGGTAGCCCATCTCATAGGAGATGACTTCCTCTGAATCGAAGTCGGGGTCGCCAGCCAAGAAGCCCGTCGGGGTGCTGAAGCGCTCCTCAAGACTTGGTGTCCGAACTGCACGGGAAACGCCGGCCCAGGCCAGGCTGTCCTCATCGGGGGCCCAAGAGACGCGCACGGTCGGCTGCACTTCCCAGTCCGTCAGTTCGTTGTTCTCAATGCTGACGCCAGCAAGCAATGACCAGGCGGGATCATCGAAGGTATAGGTCGCAAGGGAGAAGGCGCGCAGTGTGTCCAGGGAAACTTCATGCGGGCTGAAGTCCCAGTAGGGCACATCATCGCCCACGAAGTCGCTCTGGATGTGGCGCCACGCTGCTCCGGCCTGGATGTCCAAATTCTCGCTGTTGTAGACACCCTTTCGATATTCGAGGTCAACAGTGTCGATGCGTAGGTTGAAGTACGTGGGCCGATCCTGCTGGTCAGAAACGTAGGACGCCTGCCAGGTAGAATCATTCTCTGGGTTCGTGCGTTGAACGTGTGCCTGGTAGCCGTGCTTCTTCGTCAGGGCGCGGTAATTGAAGAAGCCGACCAGGTCGAATCCGATCTCATACACGTCGGCTTCGTAGGCCCGAGCCCAGGCCATCCACTCATTGCCCCTCGAATCAGTCCAATCGGCGCGACCGCCGATGCTGTCGATACTAAAGGAATCGTCAATCCCAACAGCCGGACCTTCCAAGGCATCGTAGTGCGCGTTCTTGACCCACATTCGCACGGCACCATTCTCACCGAAGGTCGAACCAGAACTGACAGCTACATGGCGCTCGTCTTCGCTAGCACGACCGCTAACGCGCACGCCCAAGGTGTCGTGTGCGTTCTTGGTAATGACATGCACGACGCCATGAACAGCGTTAGCACCCCAAAGGATTCCGCCGGGGCCGCGGATGATCTCAATACGTTCCACCTGTCCCATGTCGAGGTCCTGGAGCGACCACCAAACACCGGGGAATAGGGGCGTGTAAACGACTACCCCGTCCACAAGGACGAGGAGCTGATTGATGTATGCCTGGTTGGTATAGGCAACACCGGAACCGAAACCTCGGGAGGTGACGTCCCAGCTGGATGTCTGCCAACGAGACACATAGAACCCCGGAACCATCCGAAGGGCTTCTTGGACAGAACTATGGCCCGAGCGCCGGATCTCATCCCCCGTCAAGACGTAAACCGCACCCGGAACCTCGCTCAGACTCTGGGAGGATCGAGAAGCAATCGTGACCTCGATGCCCAAGAGGTCCTCGATGCTGAGCTCTGTCAGATCCCCGTCGGCGCCCACCGGGTCAGCAGGGTCAGCAGGGTCAGCCGATGAGAATGCCGCCGGAACGGGATCATCACCGCCCGCTGGTTCTGAACCAAAGCTCAACGAACCAAAGGCTAGAAGGACAGAAAGGGCTAGAAGCCCACGATAGGGATGGGGGATGGGGCTTTGCATAGGTGGGGGACCTGCTGTGGAACGAATCGGCAGCACAGCCAGAACCATTGAGGCAAACCCCGGAATCTGCTCCTCCCCACCGGATGGTCGCCTGGAATATTTGGCGACATAAAGGAAGGAGGCCACCGACGTTAAACGTCGGTGGCCTCCTTAGACTGAACTCGCCCCCCCCATCTGTAGAGGTTCTACGTAGAGGTTCTACGTAGAGGACCTGCGTGGAGGATCCTCAGCGGAGGATCAATCAGTTGGTGGGGCTGCTACTCGCGAATCGACTGCGCTACAGTGAGAATGCCGTCGTGCAGCCCGATTTGGAGGTCCAAGAGCGCCCCTGTGAGGCCGAGTGCCCGAAGTCGCAAGTGGTTCGATTCCACGGCCTGGGGACCATAGATGTCCGCCAGGGGTAGTTCGAGGGAGAACTGCGGTAGGAAGAAAAGGCCCGAATCCCAGGTACCGTAGCGAGCTTCGGCGACTCCGCCTGCTAGCTCGTCTCCCAGTACGAGGTGGACACTCACTCCGCCAGCCGCCAGGGCTTCGCGATCTATACTGATTCGCAGGTCGCCTGTGATGAGAGCTGCACTGGTGTTGGCGTCGAGGGCGACGAGCTGGACTTCTCCATCCCCTGCCGTCTCTCCGATCACGGCCAGGACATCGGCGAGATCGCCAACAATGGCCAATCCGACACCGCTCTCATAGGAGGGTAGGCTGCCCTGTCCCTCTGTTCCGAGCCCGCCGGGGTCACCGGCCTGGGCAGCGGGGAGGGCTAGAGTCACGCCAATGGTAAAGGCCAACAAGAGGCCCAGGAGTGATCCTCCGCGAACAGCTGTAGAGCAGGAGTCGCCAAAGAGGAAGTCTTGAATTCGCAACGTGAGTGAACGCTGAGCGATTAGGTCAGACACGAGATTACTCGAGAGAGAGGGGGTTGAATTGGTGCTGGACCGGTCTGGTCCAGAGGAGCGCAAGCCGGCGACCCGCGATCCAAGGCGATAGGTGAAAGATGTGGCCTTTCGGGATTCCCCAACGAGGCCAGATTGAGCGCCAGCTTGAGAGCCAGCTAGGAAGCCAGCTAGAAAGTCTGTGTGAACCATCGTGCTACTCCTGATCCTCGCCCTGGGTGCTGGAGAACAGCTCAGGGCATGAAGCAACTAGTTGCTCGGCAAAGCCAGGTAGCACCTCAATCGCTGCGGTCAGCTTCGGGGAGCGACGAATCAGGGCGACGGTTTCGTCCACGCGGTCGAGATGTCGATCCAGCAATCTCCTGAAGGATGCAAGAGCTTTGACTGCACAGCGCCCCTGCTCCTTGCCGAAGGTCTCAAGGGCGATGTAGTACATCCCTATGTTGAAGTGCACGAAGAAGAAGCGAGAGTCCCTCCCTTCCACGCCGCTCGCCAGAACCCAGCGGTTCAGGGCGATGGCCTTCTTGAAGTCCCCCTCTTCGGCGTGGAGCAGACTCAACTGCACCGCCGCATGGGCGCGGTTCGTCTCATCGATGCCCGTGTCGAAGACCTGCTGGTATCCGCGGGCGGCGCGCATTGGCTTGCCCTCTTTCCCGTCCAGGTAGGCCAGATACAAACGCGGCTCCTCGAAAGTGCTGTCGGCTTGAATAGCCTCGTTCAGCAATCGACGCCCCTTCTCCAGGGGATCTGTGATGGCCTCGAGTTGACCATTGAGCATGTGTCGAGCATTGCTCCAATCCAAGCCGCCCGCGTCGTCGCGTCCGCGTTCGAGTACGCCGTCGACAAATCCCCTGCCCGTGTTCTTGGTGGAGGAGACGAGCACAGCGCGCTCATAGATGTAGTTGTGCCCAAGGACTTTGTCGCGGTACTCCTCATCGAGTCCGGCACAAACATAGGCCTTGCCGAGTTGGTAGAAGATCGACGCCAGGCGGTTCACCAACTCGATCGTCTCCACGTCCCCCGTGGGAGCGGCTCCAACCAGCGTGGTGTATTGTGCAATCAACGCTTCGCCTTCGCCCAGATCACTGTGTGCCTGAACCTGTTCGCGAACGTCATGGAAGAA
>JBLHLB010000419.1:0-3586 GCA_047618505.1 Planctomycetota bacterium | reverse complement strand
CTCCGCGTAGCTGTACCTACACGGGTGGTTCCGACAACGCAGCCAGGCGATTTGTGGGGGCCGAGCGAGGAGTTGCTGTTTTTCAACGGGCTGCTAGGGGCGTACTCAATTTGCTGACACTTTTCCGCCGTAATTAGCGGAGGGGATTACTCTCGTAATCGTGCTTCGGTCTTAGAAGCACAGGTCTCCGCCCCTCCCTCCCCTTCAGCACTATCAACCAGGCAATAGAAGAAAATGCACCCCTCCTCGAAATTCAGCCGTGTCGCGGTCTCCCTTGCTGTGAGTTTGGCGGCGACGCTCCTTTCCTCGACGCTCCCCGCTGACCCCACGGGATCGAACACTTCGCTCCAACAGGACGCATTGAGCGCCTTGAGTCTCTTCGATGGAGACGTTGTGAGCTTGCAGTTCGATGGTGCCCCAGGGCAACAGTCCACGGCGCACCTGTCCATGGATGGCGAGCCTCTAACGCTTGCGTTGCGTCCCTCATCTGTGTTGGCGGATGGGTTTCAACTGATCGAAGTGGACGGTGATGGATCGACCACGAGGATGCCTACACCCCAGTCGCGCACCTTCCGCGGCACCGCCCTCGAATTCCCCGGGAGTATCGTTGCAGCTTCTCTACTAAGCGACGGGCTCTATGGTCGCGTGCGCCTTGCCGACGGCAACGATCTTTGGATCCAGCCCCTGTTGGGATTGGTCGAAGGCGCGACCCCCTTGGATCACGTGGTCTACCTGAACAGTGACATCATGCCCATCGCAGCTGCCTGTGGTGGAGCGCTCTTCGCGACCTCAGGCCAAGCCAGCAGCACCCAGAGCGGACCCGGCACAGCCAATGGAGGCGCTGGGCTCGCCGTGGCAGAACTCGGCATCGACTCTGACTTCGAGTACTACCAGGACTATGGTTCGAACTCGACCAACGTGATGAACCAAATCACGAGCGTGATCGACACGATGAACCTTCAGTACGAGGGCGAAGTTGGCATCACCCACGTGATCACAACGATTCTGGTGCGCACCTCCTCCAACCAGCCCTACACATCCACGAACGCGAATACGCTCTTGGATCAGTTCTTGGATGAGTGGAACAACAACCAAGGCTCGGTGCAGCGTGACACGGCCCATCTCTTCACTGGCAAGAGCATTCAAGGCGGCACCATCGGGATCGCCTATGTGGGCGTGATTTGTAACCAGTCCTTTGGTTACGGGTTGGTTGAGTCGGACTTCAACAACAACTTCGGGTGTTCGACCGATCTCTCGGCCCACGAACTCGGCCACAACTGGAACGCCGGACATTGCTCGTGCGCGAACAACACGATGAATGCGTTCATCACCTGCACGAACACCTTCAACGCCTCTCTCACGCGCCCGACCATCGAGTCTTTCCGTGATTCCCGCGTCTGCCTGGATGTCTCTGGCGGTGGACCCGCGGCTGACTTCACTGCAAACGTAACCAGTGGTGCTGCGCCCCTGGCTGTGTCCTTCACCGACCTCTCCAGCGGCAACGGCCTCAGCTCCTGGTCTTGGACGTTCGGCGACGGCGGCAGTTCAACCCAACAGGATCCCACCCACATCTATCTTGCAGATGGCACCTATGACGTCTCCTTGACGGTCGTGGACTCCGACGGATCTGATAGCGCCACCAAGCTTGATTACATCGTTGTCAACTCGGGCGGAACCATGGGGCTCTTCACCAAGTACGGCGAGAACTCAGGCGGAAGCAACATCGGGACACTGTGCAGCGACTCAGATCCCATCGCAGGCCAAAGTGTCGTCTTTGATGTCAGCGGCATCCCGAATGGAACGGAGGGCATCCTTTGGATCAGCACGACCCAGATCTCGACGCCCATGTTCGGCGGCACGCTGCTAGCATCCCTTGGCACAGCTCCCTTCCGACTCCCCCTGTCTATTCTTGGCGGTTCGGCAAGCATCTCCTTCACCATTCCGCCCGGGGCCTCCGGCTTGACCGCCTACTGCCAGGCCGGAGCGCGTGACACTTCCCAGTCCGGTGGAATCGCCCTGACCAACGGCCTACAGATGGACATCTTCTAAGGGGATTCCCGCCGAAGCGTTCTTCGGGCGGGCTGCTAGGAATGCCGCCTACGCGCCGGTGCCAAGACGCGGCGGCGGAATTCCTTCACCATCGGCAGTGTCTCCACCCAACGCGAGGTGTCGGCTCGCGAGTCGTCTACCTCGCTTGGCGGTCCGGCGAAGCCCTCTGGGATCTGGGTGTAGAGTGCCGGCGGTTCCGCGTACTCGTCCACGAAGTGAAACTCGAAGCCAGGCAGGAAAGCGTCTTCGGCGGCATCCACGTCGAGGGCGCGCGTGCCGTAGGTCGTGATCTCGCGGTCCAGGGTCTGCGGAGGATTGACGAAGACGTGGGTGGGGGAGGAGATAAACTGGTATTGCACGCGGCGGTTGCTGGAGAGGATGCGGCGCTTCTCGACATCGCCTCCGTAGAGGCGACTCTTGCTGCGCATGTTTTCCAGCACACCGTGGCGAAAGTCCGGTTCGAAGCCACGTGCAAAGACGAGGGACGAGGGATCATTCTGGCGCGTGAAGCGGGCGATGGGTCGACCACCGTTGAGTCCGCGCTCCGCCGTTGCCTTCCTCCGCGGGCTCGTGAAATCGCCATAGGGCTCAATGCGACCCGGCGGACCGCAACGCAGGAATAGCGGCACAGCGCGTTCATCACGCACGGGCTTGCGCGCGCGACTCACATTGTCCAGGGCGAGCTGAATCTCGTAGGGAAGGTTTGTCGTTTCCTCGACGCTGAAGGAATACTCACCATCGCTGCGCTTCTCCGTGCGCACCTCGCCCTTGCCGATCCAATAGTCGTCGTCGCTGTCGATGTAGTGACTGGCCACGCGCCACACCAGAGACGAATCCTTGTAGAACACCCGCGGGTGGATGCGGCTCACGCGACCCCTGGGTCCCTTGCGTAGGACCATATAGACCACCAGGAAGTTGATGTAGTCGTCGAAGCGGTAGTCTGTCAGGAAGTACGACGCGTCAAGGAGGTCAATGCGGTGCCGGGGGGCATAGCCAATCCGTAGCACTTCAGCGGGGTCTTCGCGGGCTTCACCGGCGGGGCACAGTCGAGCTCCATCGTCCAGGAGTGCATCGAATTCCCGGCGTACAGCGCGGGGGGTCAGATCAGCCGGCAGTACACCGGAGACGATTGTTTCATTGGGCACGGGCATGGCCCCACTCCAATGCAACTGGATGCAAAACTCAAGCGCCACGGCAATCGGCCCTGGGGTTTTGGGCCGACCAGCAAGCCTTGCCGCACACCACTCGTTCAGTGTGAGCTCTGACGCACCGGACAGGCCAACTCTGACGGATCCGCCGCCACTGGGGTCGAGGATGTTGCCCTGAACGTAGACCTTGAGCCCCGCCAAGGCTGCTTTGGAGGGGAGCGTTAAGTTGGACTGACTGGGGAGGTCGGCCCCAAGCCAGGGTGTACCAACTAAGCGACGAATGGGGTTGGGCGGAGCAAGGCTGATCAGTGACTCGTCGGCCCCGCCGTTCATTCTATTTACGACCAGGGGCGTCCCACAGGTGGAATTGGGGTCGGGCCAAAGGCGAA
>JBLHLB010000418.1:0-3597 GCA_047618505.1 Planctomycetota bacterium | reverse complement strand
ACGGCGCCTTCGACGCTAGCGGCAAGGCCACCGAAGGCCCCCCCGCTGACGCAGGCACCGACCTTCCGACCTATCCATTGCGTGTGGAGGGGACGATGCTCTTCATCGAAGTCCCCCTTGAAAGCGTCACTAGCGGCGAACGGAGGGCCTGATATGTCCTCCCTATCCCAGTGGTTTGGCGAGCGGATCCCCGTCACGGGAAGTCAACTCAAGGAGATCACCAACGAGCCCGTCCCCGGACACCTCAAGCGCTGGTGGTTCTGCCTCGGCGGTACGCCCGCGTACCTCTTCCTAGTCCAAATTGTGACCGGGATTCTGTTGGCCTTCTACTACAAGCCCTCGCCCGAGACAGCCTATGACTCGGTGGTCTATATCACCGAACAGGCAAGCTACGGCTGGCTGATTCGCGGAGTGCACAAATGGGCCGCCACACTGATGGTGGCGGCGGTGATTCTGCACCAGATCCGAATCTACTTTACGGGCGCCTACCGCAGACCTCGGGAGCTCAACTGGATGTTGGGCATGTGTCTCTTGGGTTGCACCTTGGTGCTGGGCTTCACGGGCTACAGCCTGGTCTACGAGCAACTCTCCTATTGGGGGGCCACCGTCGGCGCCAACATCATGGACAGCGTGCCTTTCATCGGCAGCCCCTTGAAGCGCATGCTGCTCGCCGGCGACGTCTACAACGACCGCACTCTGCCGCGTTTCTTCATGTTGCACGCTGCGGTCCTACCGGTCGTCACGACGGGGCTGATCGGTCTGCACCTGACGCTCATCCGCCTCCAGGGAGTGACCGAATTCAAGACAGAGCGCGACGAGAAGAAGGATGCGGGTCACTTCAACTTCTTCCCGGACCACCTCTACACAGAGCTAATCATCGGGCTCTTCCTGACGATCGTGCTAATCGCATTGGCCACTCTGCTGCCGGCCCATCTGGGACCGCGCGCAAACCCCTTGGTGACCCCCGAGGTCATCAAGCCGGAGTGGTTCTTCTATGTCACCTTCCGCTGGCTGAAACTGTTCTCAGGTCAGTTAGCGGTCTTCTCCATGGGCTTCATCGTCTTCGTGATGTTTGTCTGGCCCTTCATCGACGCCCGCTTGCGCCGCAAGCGCCCGGGCAGCGAAATCAGCGTGTGGATCGGCGTCGTTGTCGTTCTCACAATCCTCGCCTTGACCATCTGGGAAGCCTCCGTGGCTCACTGATTCCGCTCGCAACGGTTGCCTACCATGAACCTCAACTTCAAGCAGTTCCTCATCGCGTCGCTGTCCCTCCTCTTTGTGGGATCTCTCGTCTTCGTTCAATACGAAGAAGTCACTCGCAGGCGAACAGAAGCCGGCCTCGACAACAGCCACGTAGACGTTCCGACTTCCTCCAAAGGATGCGTGGAATGCCATGACACGCTAACGCCCGGGATCATCGATCACTGGGAGGGCAGTACGCACGCCAAGCGCGGTGTCGGTTGCCTGGACTGCCACATGGCGGGCGAGCTAGACGCCGACAGCTTCTCCCACCACGGTGAGACGGTCGCGACGATCGTGACGCCCTTGGATTGCTCTCGCTGTCACCCCGCGGTCTTCGAAGAGTTCTCCGCCAGCCACCACGCGGCAGCGGGCAACATCCTTGCCTCCCTGGACAATCGCCTGGCCGAAGTGGTCGAGGGATCACGGACACCCTTTGCACCCCACTCCCCCAACCCCGCCGCGTTGGTCGGAAACATGGGCCTAACCGAAGGCGGCATGGTCAATGGACTCTCCAGCGCCGTATCGGGCTGTTGGCAGTGCCACGGTAGTAAGGTCGCTCTCCTGACCAATGATGGCATAAGCATCACGGTTGATGATCTGGCGCCCGCCGCCGACGGCGTGCCCACAAACCGCGCAGTCCTGGCGAATCTCGCCCGTGACGACAATGGCAACCCCAAGATCGACCCGCAGACCTGGCCCAACACGGGCATCGGTCGGATCAACCTGGACGGCTCGCGTGGATCCTGCTCGGCCTGCCACAGTCGGCACGACTTCTCGCCTCGTCGGGCGCGCCAGCCCGAGAACTGCGGCAAGTGCCACCTCGGTCCGGATCACCCCCAGAAGGAAATCTACGAAGAGTCCAAGCACGGTGTGGCCTACCGCGACATGAAGGATGAGATGAATCTGGATGCAGAGGACTGGGTCCTAGGTGAGGACTACACCCAAGCCCCGACCTGCGCCAGCTGCCACATGTCCGGCAACAAGCGCAACGGTGGACGTATCACCCACGACCCGGGCGAGCGCATTTCATGGACGAACCGCCCGCCGGTCAGTCTGCTGCTCGATACGGACGCCGACCACAAGGTCGTCACGGCAACGGATCCGGCGGAACGCGCCGCCCTCATCACAGACACATGGCAGCAGAAGCGCGAGCGCATGTCGAACGTCTGCTCTAACTGCCACACGAGCGGCTTCGTCTCGAACTTCTACAAGCAGTACGACGACTTCATCACCCTCTACAACGAGAAGTTCGGCAAGCCGGGCAAGGCGATCATCGCGTCACTGCGCGAGCAGGGCATGCTCACCAAGCCGCAGTTCGACGAAGAGATCGAGTGGACTTGGTTCTACCTCTGGCACCACGAAGGTCGACGCGCGCGTCACGGCACTTCCATGATGGCGCCTGACTACGCCCACTGGCACGGCATGTACGAAGTGGCTGAGCGCTTCTACATGGAGCTCATTCCCCAGGCCCGTGAGCTGATCGAGCACGCCCGCTCCGAAGGCCACGTGACCGAAGCTGACGCTGCCGAAGCAGTCATCGAGGATATCTTGGCACGCCCGGAGCATCTCTGGCAGGACGCGGAAGCCCGCTAGACAACTCCCCCCGCGACTCCCCGCTCCCTTCGACTGGCCTCGGCCGGTCGGAGCCTGAGAAGCACCTTCGAACAGGAGGCGGCGGCCCAATCGGGTCGCTGCCTCCTGTTCTTCTTACCACCAACGTTTCGGCGCCAGCTCGACTCCGCTAGTCTAGGCACCATGGTAGATGAACGACGACAGATGGCCGCCATCGATGAGTTCCCCCTGGAGCCAGGAGCGGCTCGAGGAAAGAAAAAGCGCAGCGATTGGTTCATCGTCGCCCTGGCTCTCCTCGCCGCGGCTGCCCTCATCCTCGTGGCGATCGTCGGCACCCTTGCCTACGCGGTGGCCGTGGGCCCCGACACCACCGTCTACAACGGCAGTCAGGTGCCCAGGAAGTTCTTGGACACGATGGAAGAAGTCGGTGCCATTGAACCCGGCGAGAAGCTGCTCTACTTCTACTCGGATGGCTTCTTCGACATCCTCTCTGGCTTCTACTTCGTCAGCAATCGAAGGTTCGTGATGTACGCCTCCAGCCTCGATCCGCCCCTGTTCAGCGTGGGCTACGATGCGATCCTCGATGTGGAAATGGAACGCGACACGTCCTTCTATTCCGACAGCCAAGTCACCCTCCACCTTGAGGATGGGGACACCATCTGGTTTCCCCTCTCGAGTGAGAACAACCGGGACGAAGTCTTTCTAAAGGCGATCACTGACCGAATCGGTCAGTAGCCTGGGCAGAGAAAGCACGGATAGGAGTTTCAGCGGCGAATCGTCAAC
>JBLHLB010000417.1:0-3608 GCA_047618505.1 Planctomycetota bacterium | reverse complement strand
TTGAAGGCTGATGAGGATACGAAGCGGATCGCCATCATCATGGTGAGCGCCAAGGGCGAAGAATCCGACATCGTCTTGGGGCTTGGGATCGGAGCCGATGACTACATCCCCAAGCCCTTTGGGAAGCAAGAGTTGATGGCGCGCGTCAACTCGGTCCTAAGACGCGCCCGGGGCGCCGACACGCCGCAGGACCCTAACAAGGTAGTCGTTCAGGGACCTCTACGCATGGATCCCACACGTCACAGGGCCACCTTGGATTCGGAGGTGCTTGACTTGACGGCGACGGAGTTTCGGATACTGCTGCTGCTTGCTACCCACCCCGGTCGCATCTTTAGCCGCAGTCAAATCCTGTCCGAATCACGCGGTGAACTGGCCAGTGCCTTTGACCGCAGCATGGACGCCCATGTGCGCACGATTCGCAAGAAGTTAGGGGCCAGCCGTGACATGGTCGAAACAGTGCGCTCCATCGGCTATCGCTTCTCCGAAACGGCGGGTCGCTAGGACGATGAGCTTCTTCTGGAAGATCCTGAGTGCCTCCGTTGCGGTGATCCTGATTACGGCCGCAGGGGTCTACATGGCCGCCTTGCCGTCGATTGAAGACAGCCTCGAGGGGGAGGCCGAGCAATTGGTGGCTGGGGAAGCCGCCTGGGCCCAGCGTTTATGCGAGTCGGCCTTTGATCGGGATAGCCAGACTTTCGATCTGCGGCGGCTGCAGCGGTCGGGAATGGAGCAAGTCGGTTCGCGCTTCACCCTGGTCCTGCCAGACGGCGCCGTGGCCTTCGACAGTGACGGTGATGCGGCCGGGATGGACAACCACGCGGGACGCGAAGAGATCCGCTCGCCCGGGAAAGCGATCACACGCTTTAGTCGGACCCTCAAGCAGGAGATGACTTACTTTGCCCTACCCCTGGAAATCGCTGGAGAATTGCGCGGCTATTGCCGCGTTTCGATCCCCGTGCAGGACCGTGAATCGCGCTTGGTAGGGCTGCGCAGCGCGATTCGGACAGGGGCGTTTCTGGCGGTACTCTTCGCCCTCGTTCTGGCGGGTTTATTCGCACGGCGCGTCGCGCGACCCCTTAGCGAGATTGCAGAGTTAGTGACTCTGATTGGCTCGTCGGAGACCACCCGTCGATTGCAGGTGAAGCGTGGTGATGAAGTGGGACAGGTGGCCCAGGCAGTCAATACATTGGCCGATGCCCTGCAGAGCAAGACCACCCAGGTTGAGCGCGACCGGGCCGAGCGGGTGGCGATTCTATCTGCTCTAGCTGGGGGACTCCTGGCTGTGGATCACGAACAGAGGGTGCTCTTCATTAACAATATTGGGCGCGAGTTGCTGGGGGGGTTGGACGGATCGCTTAAGGGCCAGCCTGTGTGGGAGCTCAGTCGTAACGGCGTTCTGCTCGACGTGATTCAACGCTGCCTCGCGAACCATGAGCGAACCAGCGGCGAGACAGTCCTAGAGGGAGAGGGCGGAGATCGCGTGCTGGAGATCATGGCGGTCACCATGGATGGGGCCGATGGCGAGGTGCGCGGCTGTGTACTTGAGTTGCGCGACGTTACGGATCTGCGTCGCCTCGAGGCTGTGCGGCGGGACTTCGTCTCCAACGTATCGCACGAGCTCAAGACACCCCTGACAGCCATGCGCGGCTACACCGAGGCCATCTTGGAGGACGAGGATATGCCTCCCGAGCTGCGCCGGTCCTTCTTGGAGAAGGCCTGCAAGAACACCGAGCGCCTGACGGCCATCGTGAGCGACCTACTCTCCCTCTCGAGACTCGAGTCCGATGAGACTGACTTGGTCCTAGAGCCCATGGATCCGGCAGAGTTAACACAAGCTGTCTTCCAGGATCTGCACGATTTGGCGGAGTCGCGTCAAACAACTCTGGTCCTTGAAGAAGATGACCAGGGACCGCGTGTACAGGCGGATCCCCAGGCCCTGGGCATGGCGATCTCAAATCTCGTCTCGAACGCGATCCAGTACTCGCCGGAGAATGGAGTCGTGCGGGTTGTGGTGAGTAGCGATGTCACAGAGGTGCGCCTGGACGTGATCGACCAGGGTCCCGGGATTCCACTCCACGCCCAGGAGCGCATCTTCGAGCGCTTCTATCGCATTGACAAGGCGCGCTCGCGCAAGCTGGGGGGCACAGGACTGGGGCTGTCGATCGTGCGCCATGCCATGTCCGCCCAGGGCGGTCGCGTAGAGCTGGAGAGCGAGCACGGCCACGGCTGTCGCTTTAGTTTGTTCCTGCCGCGGCTCTAGCAGCTCGTAGGCAGGGGCAGCTTTCCGCTCGGCCTAACGAATCGCCTGGCTGCGTTGCCAGAACCATCGGGGTGGGTACAGGTAGCAGCACTGCTACGTGGGTGAACCTATCGCCCTGCTAGGCGATCCCGGGAGGCCAATCGGGAAGCTGCTGCTCTTCAATGGAGGGCTAGAGATTCCTGCAGGAACGGCTGATTTTTGTTCGAATTAGTCCGTGGATTCACGCGCCATTCACATTGGGATTCGATGGTGTGGTCATGAAGATCACCACCACAACCAGTGTCTTGCTCCTCGGACTGCTCGCCTCCTGTGGCGAATCCGGAGAGGGCGAGTCCCACGCGGGCTATTCCCTCAGCGGTCGAGTCGCCATCGATGGTTCCTCCACCGTCTTTCCCATCACGGAGGCCGTTGCGGAGGAGTATCGCAGCATTCAGCCGAACGTCCGCATCACGGTCGGCGTTTCCGGAACCGGCGGAGGCTTCAAGAAGTTCATCGCCGGAGAGATCGACATCTCCGATGCCTCTCGATACATCAAGGGCAAGGAGCTTGACGGCTGCAGCGAAATCGGCCGCGAGTTCATGGAGATCCCCGTGGCCTACGACGGCTTGGCCGTTGTAGTGAACAAGGCCAACTCATTCGCGACAACCATGACTGTGGACGAGCTGAAGCGCATGTGGTCCTCTGATTCCACGGCCAAGACTTGGCGTGACATCCGTGCCGAGTGGCCCGACCGCGAGTTTCAGCTCTTTGCGCCAGGCCAGGACTCTGGAACATTCGATTACTTCACTGAAACGGTGAACGGCAAGTCCGGCAACTGCCGTAGCGACGTGACTTTCTCCGAGGACGACAATGTCCTTGTGCGTGGAGTGGTGGGAGACGAGGACGCCATTGGCTTCTTCGGACTGGCCTACTACGTGGAGAACGCGGGTGAACTGAACAGTGTCGGAATTGACCCCGGCGATGGAACGGCCATCGGCCCGAGTGCTGAGACAGTCGAGGACGGAACCTATCGCCCCCTCTCAAGGCCGCTCTTCATCTACGTGTCGGTCGAGGCCGCCAAGCGACCCGAGGTGGATGACTTTGTGCGCTTCTATATTCAACAGGCGCGTCAGCTCTCCAGCGAGGTCGGCTACGTCTCGATGCCCCAGTCGATCTACGACAGCATTTTGACCCGCTACGAGGAACGAGTCACGGGAAGCCAAACCGGCAAGCAGGGAACGGTTGCGGAACTCTACCGCTAAACCGCGGGAGGAGGCGCATTCGACGAGCGGGGCAGTGACCCCGTCCGTCGAGGTGCCCTCGACCGTTTCTGCTGACGCGCGCGGGGCTTACTCCGGGCTCGTCTTGG
>JBLHLB010000416.1:0-3610 GCA_047618505.1 Planctomycetota bacterium | reverse complement strand
ATCGGATACCTACTCTTGGTCGAGCTGGAAAAATCGGAGATGCGCTCTAGCCCCGTGTCCATCTGCTTGCGCTTCCTGTAGCGTTCGAGCACCGGCCCGATTTCGCTCAACTGCTGCCTGCGATCGCTGACGTTTTCCCTGTCGGTGGCAATCTGCGGGAAGACGTGAATCTTCGACTGGGACTCCTCCGTGTCGACGTAGCTAAACCAACCTAGAACGCCCCGGGGCGGACCCTCTTCTACTAGGGGCGAGGCCACGACCGTCAAGCTCTCAGAGGCGCTATCCACCGATGCGTACTCGACCGCGTACTCATAGAACGGCCGGTCGTCTTCATCCCCAAGGAGCTGCTCGACAACGCCCTGGAGCCTTTCCATCACACGTCGAGCGGCGTCCTGGGCTTCCTCCGGAATGGCCGCCAAGCGCGAGTCATGCTCGCGCTGGAGCTGACCCCAATACAACAGCCCCATGATGATCGTCGGCAGGACGAGCACTACACCATAGGTAATGAGCGCATAGCGCGTCGTCTGGGTACGGGATGCCACGGTCGCCGGTAGGGGGTTGGAGTGGGGCGCAAGAGTCGCCGCACTCGACGGCAGCCTACACACCCGGAGGGCTTGCATCGACTCAGCCCTGCGATGACTTGAGACCAGCCCTCTGATGACTTGAGAACGGAGGGGTCAGGACGTCCGTCCTGGCCCCTCCGCGTCTACCACATTGCTATTCCGACATCACCTGGGGCGCATGCCGGAATATCCAAGGCCCCGATCGGGGCAACTAGTCGGGCGCGTACCAGCGGTAGCCCTTACCGCGCACCGTCTGGATCAAGGTCGGCTTGGCCGGATCCGGCTCGACCTTGCGTCGCAGGCCGACGATGTGGATGTCCACCGTACGGGTTTCGACGTTGGCGTTGCGGTAGTGCCAGACGTCGAGGAGTAGATCTTCGCGCGTGACCACTCGATCCTTGTGCTTCACAAGGTAGGCCAGGATGTCGCCCTCGCGCGGCGTCAGGGCCGTGACCTCTTCGCCGCGGTGCACCTCTAGGCGCGCCAGATCGACGCGGATCCCATCGGGAAGCTCCAACTGCGGCGGGGGAGAGGTGTCGACCTCACGCCGGCGGAACTGCGCCTGGATGCGGGCGACCAATTCACGCGGCGAAAAGGGCTTGGCCAGATAGTCGTCCGCCCCCAGTTCGAAGCCACGCACGACGTCGCTCTCGTCGGCCATGGCCGTCAGGATTAGAACGCGGATCTCCGGGTTCTTCGCGCGGATCTCCTTGAGCACATCGAGCCCATGCTTGCCGGGAAGCATGAGGTCGAGAACGACGAGGTCGAAGCGTCCAGCGGCGAAGGTTTCGACTGCAACGTTGCCATCGTGGGCGACGTCGACTTCGAAGCCGTGGTGCTGGAGTGCGTCTCGGATGCCGAGCGCGAGGGCTTCTTCATCCTCAACGACGAGAATGCGGTGGGTCATGGTCCGGGGGCCGGCGTTGCGGCTCGTTGCTGTTTCTTGAATCTGAGTCACCTGCATGGCGTCGTTCTGCTTCCTGCCGATTGAGTTCTCGCCCGTTACGAACGGCAGGTGCTCTGATCCTTGGATAGGACCGAAACGATACAAAATCACCCGGCTCCAGACCTCACCCTTCAGTTAAGGGCACTTGCAAACTTGCCGCTAGCGCTCGCTCACAGGGCCTTTCCTTCGTCTCCGGAGCACCCTGAGCTGAACCAACAACGGGACTTGTACATCCCTGGGGGGCGGGATGAACGGCTCTTCATTGATGTGGCCTGCCAAGGGGCACCACACGGGAACCGCATTTCTATCGATAATCGCCGCGGCTGCGGCGGAAGGAGATCATCAGGATCTCCTTGAGGGAGCGCACTACGGCGGATCCCAAAGCGACTTTGGTGTCGTCTTCGTGGGCCCAGGAAACCGGTAGCTGGGTGATGCGCAGGCCCTGTTCCTGCGCGATGGCGACGAGCTCTGCGTCGAAGGCCCACCCGCTCAGGGTCGAGCGCGAAAAGACTTCCCGTGCCGCATCTTGCGTGAAGGCCTTGAAGCCACAGGTGAAGTCTGTGATCCCCGGCGCGACCAAGGTGCGCGTTAGGGTCGTGAACCCCTTCCCCAGAGCTTCGCGCAGGAAGGGCTGGCGGCGCGTGATCGAGGAGCCGGCGATGCGGCGATTACCGAGGACTACGTCGAAACCCTGGTCCAGGGATTCGAGGAAGCTTGGGATCTCCGTCAGGGGAGTAGAGAGGTCGGCATCCATGAAGAAGACGAGCTGGCCTCGGGACTCCAGAACTCCGTGGCGCACGGCGGCACCCTTGCCCTGATTCTGTGCCAGGGCTAGGACGCGCAGGCGCGGGTCTTCGGAGGCGTGCTCATCCAGAATCCGACGGGACTCGTCCGAGGACCCGTCGTCAACCGCCACGATCTCAAAGGGCAGCTCGAGGCTCCCGATGTAGCCCGAGATCACGTCCAAACTGTTCTTGAGCACCTTCTGCTCGTTGTAGACGGGCAGGACGATCGAGAGGACGGGGTCGGTGGGGGCGGGCATAACGGTGGCGAGGGGAGGGCGGAACAAGGATAGCGTGCTCTCGATCTCCAGGCCTGCCGAATCGTGAGGTACGGTGTGTCGACGACCTGTGTGTTCAGGCAATCACGTGGGGATCTTGCCGGTGGCAGAGATCGCCCGGTGGTATGAATCGCACCGTTTTTGCCCTGACACAGTACCCCAGGACGCGGAAGATCATCTGAATGTCGGTCCCTAACCCCGAACCGGAAGTCCCTTCTCGCTTTGCGGCCCTGACCCCGGGTCGCCGCGAGTTGGCCTTGGCCTGGGTAATCGCCTTGATCTTTGCGGCCGTTCCCCTGCGGCGAGCCCTGATCGACGGCGACCGGGTGCTCTTCGCGGTGGACACGGTCACGACGCAGTTGCCCTGGGCAGCAGCCCTGCCCGAGGACGTGGCCCGCACCCCGGTCAACCCCGACCTCTCTGACCAGGGCACCGTCTTTTATCCCTTCTATCGTTGGGTCTCGGCCAGTTGGAGATCCGGTGACGACCTCAGCTGGTGCCCGCTGATCTACGCCGGTGCCCCAGGCATCGCAAATGCCCAGGCGGGTGTCTTTGATCCACAGGTCTTGGTTCTGGTGGGTCTCGAAGCCGTGGGGGGCAAAGCTCTCTTCGACCGTGGACTAGCCCTGGTTGCGTGGTTACGCGTGGCCGCAGCCCTAGCCGGCGCCTTCGCCTTGGCGCGCCGACTCGGACTGGGTCGTGCGGGCGCGGCCCTTACGGGAGTGTCCTTTGGCCTGGGTGGCTTTCTAACGCTTTGGCTGAACCATCCCCTCGGACACGTCGCGCCTTACCTGCCTTGGTTGCTCTACTTCCTGGAGGGCACGCGCGGTCCGCGGGCCCTTCGTTCCGCCTCTGCCGCTGGCTTCATGTTGCTCGGCGCAATTCTCGGCGGGCATGTGGAGACAGCGTTCTTTGTCGGCGCGGCCGGTGGGGCCTGGGCCCTGGCGCTCTTGGTCTCTGGGATGCGCAGGGGCGCAGCCGGAAAAAGGGCAGACGAACCCACGCGCGGATCGATGACGCCCGGTTTGCTCTCCCTAGTGG
>JBLHLB010000415.1:0-3620 GCA_047618505.1 Planctomycetota bacterium | reverse complement strand
AAGGGCGACTTTCCAGTCCAGCGCATGCGCTGCAAGCCGAATTCGCCACGCCCGCGCGAACCCCAGCCTCGGTTTGTCATGCCAGCAAACAGTGACCCATCCGCAGCCTGGGCTACGCGGGTGATGCCGGAAAGGAACTCGTCGCGGAAGCGATAGCAGGCCCCCTGCCAATGCCCGTTCACCTGCTCCAAGGACACGCGCATGACCCAGGCGTTGAACTGATCGCCAACGAAGAGCTGGCCAGCAAAGGGCCCGAGCTTCCCGTCACTCTGATCCCAGACCATGCCCGCCGGCGACTTGCCCATCTTGTCGTAGGGAAACCAAACCGCCGGGAGCTTGTAGCTCGGAATAATGGCGGGCATCTCCGGCATCAAGACACCGTCGGGAACGTTATCGATCACGTCGTATTCCCAACCCTCAAGCTTGGTCGAGAAGGTCCCATAGGGATGCCCGTGGAAGTCGCCCGCTTCGATCTGACTGAGCTTGCTCGCGCCGCACCATTCGCCCTGGTTGTCCGTGTAGAACATATCGCCCCAGGGGGCTGCCTCGATCCCCGCCGGGGAGCGCAGACCACAGGCGACGGGCGTCATCTCACCGGTCTCCAGGTCAAAGGACAGGGAATATCCACGCCAATCGACACGTCCAAAGGGCTCGCCGCCAAAGGGCTTGTTGGTCGTGATCCAAAGGCGACCGTCCGGGCCCATGCGCGGCCCGAAGGCATACTCGTGGTAATTGCCGCTGATGCTCCAGGCGTCGCTCAGAGTTTCAATCACGTCCACGCGATCGTCGCCATCTACATCACGCATGCGCGAGAGTTCACCGCGCTGCGTGCAGTAGATCCAGTCGCCATGCACGAGCAGCCCGAGGGGTTCCTGCAATCCCTGGGCCCACTCGATGTAGCGCACATCCTCCGCTGGACCGTAGGCGCCTTCCACGACATAGACGTAGCCGCGGCGCGTGCAAACGATCGGCCGCCCATCGGGCAGGAAGGCGATCCCCCCCACCTCGAGCTGGACCCCGGGCGGGGCAACCAAAGTCTCAATGGTGTAGTAGTCGCTCTCCTGGGGAGCCGCTGTGGAAGCGTTGGGAAGCGCGCCGTTTAGCAAAAGGGTGCTGTTCAGCAATAGGGTAAGGGCAATCATCGGGGGCTCTCCGTGGACTGTGTCCAGGTGGTTTCAATGCTGAAGCTCGCTCGCTTGTTTCCATTCCATGGGATTGCCACCAGGAGCTCGACTCCTCCTCCCGTTGAACGCAGTCGCGCCTCTGCCCCAACGATAAGGAAGCGTGTCCCGCTCGAGGTTCTGTAGCTGCCGTCGTCCTGTTGCTCAATCCCGTCGGCCGCGGCGGCTCGCATGACCAGGAGTCCGTCGGGGTAGTCCGCTCGCAGCTCAAAATCGCGCACAAGCCAAGCCCCGTCTCCACGCAGGACCGGAGCAGGTCTCTCGCGCACGATCAAGCCGCCCAGTTCCTCCTGACCGTAGACGAAGATCGGGCGCCGTTCGGAATCGAACTCCCGACCGTGTACACGCCAGCCGGCACTGCGTCCGACCTCCCCAGGCCAGGGCATGTCGGGTGAATCTAAGGACGCGAAGGCTGGTCCCGCCGCAAAGCGCAAGACGTCTTCCGTCGGAGGAGACTCAAGTGCACCGGCGCGTGCGTGCCAGGTTCCCCGGGCATCAAAGAAGCGGCCGCGCCAGGCGCTGTCCAGGCGCGAATTCTCCACGTCAAAAGCAACGTGCAGACGATCGGGGAATCCGACCAAGGTCGTGCGCGCGCTGGCCCCCTTCCAGAAGACACTGACAAGCAGCGGCTCTTCCAAGGGCGTGAGCTCATAGGCACCCTCTGGCATCGCAAGCCCCTTGGGCAGAGGCGATGCGTCGCCCAAGCTCAAGCTCGCCCAAATCGCTTCGACCTGCGCTTCGGGGTCGCCGCCGAGAATCTCCTGCACGGGACTACGCCCATCGGAAGTCCAAAAGACCGGCATGCGCGTGTTCATGTTGAGGGATCCGGGATCCGCCAACAGCGCGCGGAACCATGGCCAACGCAGGCGTTCGTGGGACCGTGTCAGGTCAACGGCAGGCACCCCGAGCCCCTTGTAGCCGGCGAAGTCGTGGCACTGCACACAGCCCAAACCATCAGTGCCCATCAAGAGCTGCGCATCTGCTGCGGCCGTAGTCGTGAAGATCGGCTCCGGTGATTCGATCGAAGGACGATCGACGGCAGGCAGGAGCTCCACAAGGTGCTCGATATTTGCCATCCCAAAACGCGGCATGCGAGTGAGCATATGCTCCCTGACCTTGGTGCCCTCGGCCAGGACTTGGCGCAACCAACTGTCCTTAAGCTTCCAGCCCGCCAGGTCTAGCTCCGGCGGCACGCGACCCTCGTCGCCTAGATCCACGCCCTCCGTGATCGCGAAGTGCCTGAGACGATCCTCAGAGGGAGCCCCGACACCTTCGCGCCCGTGACAGGCAGTACAACGCATGGTCGCCAGGGTCGTATGGAGGGTCTCTTCCGGGCCCAGCGATAGATTCCCGCTCGCGGCCGAGCGCGCAGCCTCACGCAGAGCACCACCGGCCTGCACCAGGGCCTGCGGATAGAAGGGCACTCGACTTTTGGGACTGTTGGAAAGGCAACCGTCACCCGCTTCGATTCCACTGCCCAGGGAGGCAAAGGGTGCGGCCATCGACGTCGGCTTGATTCCGTCCATGGGGTGACACGCTACGCAACGCATGATGCGAAACCAGTTGGCCCCGTCGCGACGCAGGCTCTCGGCCTGCTTCTCCGTCATCTCTGTATCCCCAGGTGCCGGAGCTTCTACGGAGGAACGCAGCCCCATACTAGAAAGGGCCGACAGGGGAATCGTTTCGCGCTCCATCCCCGGTCCTTGCCAGCGCACATCGAGGAGTTCGCCGCCGCTCAATTCAAAGTAGCGCACTTCGATTTCATGCCGACCAGCACTCAACTCCAGGCTTCCCTGCCGCTCCATAGGAGCGTGCGAGCCACCGTTTGCAACGACCGGCTTACCGTCGATCCACAGCCAGGATCCATCATCTGAATTCGTCGCAAAGGTCCATTCCCCCGCAACTGGCACGAGGATGAAACCGGTGTAACGAAAGCCGAAGCGATCCCCGCGATTGGCGGGAAGCTGCGCGAGGTCGTAGACGTGTCCGGTGCGCACGGCCTCCAGTCGATCGAAAGCCGGCGGCCCTTCCTCCATGAAGTCGCCCTCGAAGTACTGGTAGCTCAGCCCTTCGACCTGATCACTCACGATCGAGCCATCGCGGATGCCGTCTTCGAAGAGCAGATAGCTGGCGATTGCCGCGGCTTCGCCCTCCGTCAATCCAAGATCCGGCATGACTCCATAGGGACGCGTCTCCAGGGGATTGAGGATGAAGTCCGCCAAGCGCGCACTGTCATACACACTTCCCAGGTCATCCAGGGGCGGTGCCTCATCCCAGAGCTCGCCTGGGTTGATCTCACGCAGAGCCGCCGCACTGGTCGCCACCTCCAGGGGGTTTTCGTATTCCCCCAGGGACATCTCCAGTCCCGCGGGGGAATCAAAAGCCCCGTGGCAGGCGACACAACCAACGGAGTGGAAGAGCTGCCGGCCTTGCTCGACG
>JBLHLB010000414.1:0-3638 GCA_047618505.1 Planctomycetota bacterium | reverse complement strand
CGCTCCATGTCAGGGTCCTGGCTAGCAAGCCCGCTTACGAGGGCGCGATACTGGCCTTCGTCCTCGGTTTCAACCAAGACCACGGGGCGGGAGCTCTTGGGTGATCCTGCGCCGTTCTCAGCGGCGGGTCCGTCGCCCTCTTCTCCTAAGCTCATCAATTGATCAAAGACGGCAACCGTCTCGTCCACCAGCTTCATGCGTCGCATGGAGACCTTCTTCGATGCGGTGATCAGGACGACTCGTGCGTCATTCGAGAGGGTCACGGTGTACTCGTTCGCCAGGACCCACTCGGAAAAGCGCGCGAGCTGCTCCATCACTTCCCCAGAAATCAAGGCGGAGACCTCTTCGGAAAGCGTCTCCTCCAATTCCACTGCACTCAATTGCTCCCCCTTCCAGGTAACACTCACCCCTTCCTGTGCAAGAACCAGGGCTCCAAGCGCAGCCGGATGCGAGCTCAGCACTAATGCAGAAGTAGGTACGGTGAGGAACGCAAGGGCCAGGGGCGCGGCCAAACAGGCTGATAGGGACTTAGAAAAATTCACTCTCTCCTCCTTGGAAGTACGGGTGTGGATCCGGAGGCAGGGGCACCAACGGTCAACGGGGGACCTAACGCCTTAGGGTGATCAATCCTTGGAACCACACGGTGAAACCAGGTAATTGTCGCGTAGGCCCAGCTGAAGGCCTCTGATCTACGAATTCCTGAATAGATGCCTGCAACCGGTGATATTCGGTGTTTCTGAATGAGCGAAATCACACACGCACCGCACACCAGACTTCTCCGTTGCAAGGGACATGTACGCCACACACTGCGGAAACATTCAGTCCAAACATGAAACGTAACTCTCGCAATCGAGCGGATACGTGCGGGCGCAACCCGTTAAAGGCGGGGCTCTTACCCCCGTCGAGTTCAGAACTTCCAGCAATTGCCTGGCTCCAGCGAACTTCATTGCAGCGCAAGTTCGCGGCCCCCATCACGAACATAACCGTGATCTCCGTCGTTGCGCCGATTTGGTCGAGGG
The DNA here is from genome assembly GCA_047618505.1 of Planctomycetota bacterium. Lineage (GTDB taxonomy): Bacteria > Planctomycetota > UBA1135 > UBA1135 > JBLHLB01. The sequence continues at coordinate 2,619 of JBLHLB010000414.1, read as the reverse complement.
CCCCTTGGCCCAGCGCGCTCCGGATTTATGGCTCAACACTTAATGCCATTGAGGCGGCCCCTGACTGGCCTCCGGCCCCGCCCCTTGAGAGACCAACTCATCCCCAAAGCCATTCCGCTGGACGTCAAAAATGTGCTGCCCAATCCTGCTCCCTAGCCCCGCAATGAACAACGCCATCATGTCCGAACACCCAGTTCCTAAAGGTCACACCGCAACTTCAAACAACAAACAAACCCCATCAATTTCACGGAACCCCACACCAACTCAACACCAACCACAATCCCCAACGACACCTACAAGTCCCATCCCCATCCCAGTCGCAGCTCAATTGCAGCCCAGCCGCAGCCCAGCCGCAACCCAGCCGGCCGCCTCAACGCCGTCAGGCGTTGAGCCATAAACAAAGACAGACCTGTCCTGGAGCGCAAAGCGCTCCAAGACAGGTCTGGTGGGCCATGCTGGACTCGAACCAGCAACTTCCACGCTGTGAACATGGCACTCTACCAATTGAGTTAATGGCCCTTGAGTGGCGCGAAGAATAGTGCGTGGGGAGCGGGCTGGCAAGGCCGATGCCCAGGCATCCCGGCTGCTACTCTCTGGCTAGGCGCTTCTTAGTGATCTCGCGCAGGCGGCCCTCAGCCCGACGTAGAAGCATGCGAACAGCATCCTCAGTCCGGCCGTCCATTTGCTCCCCCGCCTTGCGCAGGGTCAGGCCCTGGAAGAAGACCAGGGTGATGGCCTTTCGATGGTCCTCGGAAAGGTCCTCCAGGGCTTCGCGCAGGATCGAGAATTCCTCCTCGCGGGCCACCTGCCGCGTCACGGAGAGACCGTCCATCTCGGGCTCCCAGCTCGGTCCATCTCCACCGCGCTTGTCCTCCACGGAGCGCTCCCGGGACATATCACGCTTGCCGGCGCTGTAGTACTCCGCCTTGTCGCGGATCTTGTTCTGGAGGATCTGAATCAACCAACGCAGGAGCGAGCCCTCCCCGCGCCACTCGTAGCGCTGGAAGTCCCGTGTCGCCTCGCGAAATGTCGTCTGTGCCAGATCATCGGCATCCTCCTTCATCCGCAGGCGCGGGCCGAGGCGGCGCCGGGCCGTCTCGATCAGGATCCCGTGGTAGCGCTCGAAGAGCTGATTCAGGGACTCGGCATCGCCGTTCTGGGCGCGGTCCACCAAGAGCGAAGCCGCAGCATCCCGCAGGGCCAGCTCGTCTAGGGGCACGAGATCTTCCTTTGGAGCCTTGGGCTTCAGCTCGTGCTGGGGCTCAGAATCGGGACGGGGGTCCTCGGGGGATTCGGAATCAGATTTCGACACGGCGGATGGGGACTTGAGGGGGGGGAAGCCTGCACATTCAGTCTATCCCATGGGGAGGAGCGGGGTCGCAATCCCTCAGGATGAGGATCCGGCCCGTTCTAGGAATTCGGCCTCGGTCAGAACTGTGACCCCTAATTCCTCTGCCTTTTTCCGTTTCGAGCCGGGCTTGTCTCCCACCACCAAGAATCCCGTCTTGGCGCTGACAGAAGAGGTCACCTTGGCGCCAAGGTCCTCGGCCAGACGCTTGGCTTCGGCCCTGCTGAGCTCCTCGAGGGTGCCAGTGAAGACAATCGTCTTACCGTGGAAAAGGCCGCCTTCACCCGCCGGGATCAACTCGGGATAGGCAATCTCGACGCCGCCGGCAAAGAGGCGTTCGACCAGGGCTTGGCTCTTCTCCGCTCCTAACCAACCTGTGATGGCCTTCGCCATTTCCGGTCCGATGCCCCCGAGCTGTTCCAGCTGCTCCTCGTCCGCATCCCTTAGAGACTCAAGCGAAAGGAAGTGTCGCGCGAGCAGCTTGCCCGTGGCCGTTCCAACTTCCGGAATCGTCAGCGCAACGATGAAGCGCTCGAAGGGAACCCGTCGACGCTCGACAAGCTGTGCCATTAGGTTGTCGACGCTCTTTTGCCCCCAACGCTCCAACTCGAGCAGGTCCTCTGGGCGCAGATGAAACACGTCTGCCGGCGTTTGGATCAACTTGGCCTCAACGAGTTGCGCCACAAGCTTGCGCCCCAGGCGATCGATATCGAAGGCGCCACGACCGCAGAGCAACTCGGTGCGACCGACGAGCTGCGGCGGGCAATCAAGACCGTTGGGACAGAGCCAATACTTCCCAACCTCCACGGACTCGGTGCCGCAGGCGGGGCAGTGTCTAGGCATTGCGAATTCCGCGCACCATTCCCAAGTCACGGCGGCTCGGATCTCCTCGCCCGACTCGTCCATCAGCTCAGCGGGAACCTCAGCGCGCCACTTGGGCGGAGCATCCCCCGACGCCTGCTTGGCCACGCCTGTCACCTGGGGAATCACGTCGCCAGCCCGCTGGATGAAAACACTGTCGCCCGGGCGAATGCCCAGCTTGGCTACATGATCCGCGTTGTGCAGCGTCGTATGCCGCACAGTCACGCCGCCGACATGCACCGGATCAAGGTGCGCCCGAGGCGTCAGTCGACCATTCGTTCCTACTTGGATCTCGATCGCGCGCAGCGTTGTCGTCGCCTCCAAACTCGCGAATTTGTGTGCGTACTGCCAACGCATGGTCCGCGCCGTGCGCCCAAGTCGCTCGCGCAGGGCCAAGTTGTTCAGCTTCG
>JBLHLB010000413.1:0-3644 GCA_047618505.1 Planctomycetota bacterium | reverse complement strand
GTGCCGGAGAGAGCATCGACCAGACCCGCGGCTTGCGCGGCGGCGAGCAGGGTCTTGAAGCTCCCGGCCGCTTCCGCTGTCCCAAGGATGGTTGTGCGGCTATCAGCGGGCTCGACAGGGGTTGAGCTTTCGCCCTTGAAGGCACTGATGGAGTCCACCTCCAAGGAGAACGGCCCGTCCTTCTTGTCGTAGAGCATGAAGCCGACCGAGTTGATCTGCGAGGGAACCAGACGGGGTCCAGCCAGCTTGCGTCCGAAGCTCGTCGGGGCCCACTCGGAGAAGGGAATCTCCACCGTGGTCCACTTGCCCTTGACGGTCTCAAAGTCGGCCCAATAGGCTATCCAGCTCGAGCTGCTGCTGGTCCTCAGACTCAGCTTGTAGGAACGTCCATCACCCTGGACGCGAATCTTTAGGCCGTCGTATTCGCCTAGTTTCAGGTCCTGGGCACGTGTGCGAACGCTGCTGAATCCTCCGTTGTTCTCGAGCGAGATGTCACCGGCGAAGAGCAGAGTCCCATTCTTGGACGTTGAGATGTCCCCCTGAGAACGCCCCCCCATGACCCCGTCATTCTCGGTCTGCCAGCGCAACGAATCCTCACCATCGAAGGAGGCCAGAGTCCAATCGTCGGCCAGGACGGGGCTGCAGAAGAGGCCGGTCATGGCGGCCACAGTGAGTATAAGGAGCTTCTTCATGGGATCTTCAGGGTGTGTACTGCAGCGGAAGGCAGGCTAGAGACACGAGGCACAGGGGCTCTTTCTTCGCGTTCACCCTATGGTTCGCGGTTTCGCCACATCTGGATGCAGGCAGGTGACGAGTCGGGACAACTTCAATCGTTTTTCACGCCATCCTGGACCCTTCCGGTCGGTCTCCCTACGTAGGATGGCACAACGATCAAGAGCAGACTGGGTAGGAAAGTGGGCGAATAGGTACTCCAAGTAGGCATTCCCAAGGGGGTCTTGATGGAGAACGGCGCTGGTTTGTGTTGAGCCCTAGGGAAGGGGTGAAGTTCCAACTGGGTTGTGGCCGGTGCGAGCGTTTCTTGTTGGCCCAATTCGGCAGGGATCAGTTCCAAGGCCATTGGATATGCCTGGCGCGACCCTTGTGGTTGCCCGTGCCAACTGGCTTGCCTCGTCAGAACGCGAATTCTGAATGGGCCGGTGCCCGGGCGGGTGGATGGTGGGTGGATCACGTTCGAGTCCCAGGTGGGTGAACTCCCGAAGAAGTTCGAAACCGTCATGGTCGGTACCGACCTGAACTCGAACTTGGCTGTCTGGTTGACGCCCGAGGTGTCAACCACTTTGAGAGACGCCAGAGACACCCGAGAGCAGTTCGGGCCTCACCCTGATTTCGAGCCCCCCTCGGACCACCACAAATCGACGCGAACGGAGAGCCGGGCTATCGCCCAAAGTCCGCTTAGGCGGGGGACTTACGACCCCAGCCCCAGCCGCCCCCCGTCAACCACCCCACCCCCTCATTCCGCGCCAGGCGAAAAAAGTGGCTCCCCACTCCTACCCCTAACGCGAACTCTTGGAACGTAGAGCGACCGGGCTTCCTGAAGGCATCAGGCGTGCTCTAGGTTTGCTGAATGGGGAATAGTGGTACCACTTTTTGGGAAGCGCGAACTTTGGGACTCTATGATCAGCAGGTCTTTCGGTTGGCCGTTGGCCGATCTCGCCCTGGAGAGACCGGATTCGCGGATGAACCTGCGCGGAACGGCAGCGCCTGAATAAGCGGACTGGACGGGGAGCCCAGGGGCAATGCTAGCTAGACTCCACGTCTGCCATGCCTCTCGCCGCCGGCCAATCCCTTTCCTTTTACGAGATCCTCGGTCCCCTCGGGGCCGGGGCGATGGGAGAGGTCTACCGGGCGAAGGACTCGCGCCTCGACCGCGAGGTGGCGATCAAAGTGTTGCCCGAGCACTTCGCCGAGGACGAGGAGCGCTTGATTCGTTTTGAGCGCGAGGCCAAGTCGCTGGCGAGCCTGAACCACCCGAACGTGGCGCAGATCTTCGGCGTGGATCAGGTCGATGACACCTGCTTCCTGGTGCTCGAGCTGGTGCCGGGCGAGACGCTCGAAGACCGTATTGCGCGTGGGGCGCTGCCGCTGGACGAGGCTCTCGATGTGTGCTGCCAGATCGCCGACGGGCTAGAGGCGGCCCACGAAGCTGGTGTCATCCACCGCGATTTGAAGCCGGCCAACGTGCGCATCACGCCGGATGGCAGGGTCAAGGTGCTCGACTTCGGGCTCGCAAAACCCGTGGGGGAAGAAAAGGGCAGCGCTTCCAGCACCGACAGCGTGCTCGCGACCGAACAGGGGAGACTCCTGGGCACGCCGACGTACATGGCGCCCGAACAGGCGCGTGGCAAGCACATCGATCGCAGGATCGATGTGTGGGCGTTCGGGTGCGTGCTCTTCGAGTGCCTGACCGCCAGCCGTGCCTATGTGGGCGAGACGCTGCTCGACGTACTCAGCGCAGTGCTTCAGGACGAGCCGGACTGGACGCGCCTGCCAGCCACGACGCCCGCCCACGTGCGCTCGGTCTTGGCGCGCTGTCTCGTCAAGGAGCCGCGCAAGCGCCTGCGCGATGTGGGCGACGCGGCGCTAATGCTACGTGAGGCCGGGGACGCCGACGAGGTCGTCGCGCCGGTGATGGTGAAACGGAAGACGCGCGAGCGCTTGGCATGGGCTGTCGGTGCGTTGCTCTTGCTGACCAGCCTGGCGGTCGGATGGGTCGCACTGGACCGAGGCCGGCAGCTTGAGGATCGACAGAGGATCGAGGTGTCCATTTCCCCGCCGCCCGGCGGGAAGTTCGAGACGTATGGCTCGAACATCGGGAGCATCACGCTCTCACCGGATGGCCGCTGGGTGACCTTCGCGGGGAGTGGCCCCGGGGGCCGCACTATGCTGTTTGTTCGCCCCCTCGATTCGGGGGTCGCCCAGCCGCTCGCCGGAACTGAAGGGGTTACCTTTCCTTTCTGGGCGCCGGATAGCCGTCAAGTCGGTTTCTTCGCCGGCGGAAAACTCAAGAAGATCGATCGTTCGGGGGGCGCCGCACTCACGATATGCAGCGCGCAGGACGCTCGGGGAGGGACGTGGAATCGCGATGGCGTGGTCGTGTTCGCGGCGAATACTCGAGTGGGACTGTCCCGGGTCTCTGCCGCAGGGGGAACCGCGACGGAGATCACCTCGCTGGACAGATCAGCAGGGCAGACCTCGCATCGCTTCCCCGCGTTCCTGCCTGACGGGGAGCACTTTCTGTACATCGGGGCCAACCACGAGGTGCCGAACAACGATGAGGCCAACGCCATCTGGGTCGGGTCGCTCAACTCCGGCGAACCGGTTCGCATCATGCAGTCCGGGTCTGCTGCCGCCTATTCCCAGGGACATCTCCTGAACGTTCGTGACGGTTTCCTGATGGCTCGGGCATTTGACCCCAAGTACCTCATCGTGACCGGCGAAGCATTCGCCGTGAGTGAAGGGGTGGGGTTCCTCGCCTCCTACTTCCGCGGTGCCTTTGCCGTCTCCGAGAACGGGCTACTGGCCTTCCAGGGCGGTATACAGGGCAGTGCGCAGTTGACCTGGATGGACCGGAACGGGAACCGTCTCGGAACTCTCGGTGACCTGGGCAGGTACGAGAGAATCCG
>JBLHLB010000412.1:0-3652 GCA_047618505.1 Planctomycetota bacterium | reverse complement strand
AATCGGGGCAGCATGGGCATCTCCGTGGTTAGAGAGCTTGGCGTGAGGGGCCTTTCTGGGCTGCCAATTGAAATTTCTCGAGAGAGCTTGGCAGCTCCCGCGCGCCCCTTGCGCCAAGGCTTGGGAAGGGGCAAGTCGCCCCGCTGACAAACCCGCTGACTAACCCGCTGGTCACACGCCTGACCATTCTTCCAGCTCGCAACCTCGGGCGGGCCCACGAGAGACCTATGTTAACTAACACTGTTACCCCCTACTTGGCGACCCTGCCCAAGCGAGACCTCGAGATGCGTATGACAAAAGCAACCCAATCGACCCAGGCAGCATCGTCCCAACACTCCATGCTCAGCCGGATCCTGAGCCTGACTTACGGGGTCACGACCTATGCCCTCTTCCTTGGAACGTTCCTCTATCTGATCGGCTTCCTGGCAGATTTCCTCGTACCGAAGAGCATCAACTCGGGCGACGTTGTTTCGACCACCGAAGCGCTGCTCGTCAACGGCGGCTTTCTAGGACTCTTCGCCGTGCAGCACCTGATCATGGCGCGACTGTCCTTCAAGAAACACTGGACCAAGATCATCCCCATTCAGGTGGAGCGCACGACCTTTGTGTTTGTGACCTGTGCCATTCTAATCTGCATGGTCTGGCAATGGCGCCCGATGCCGGAAGTGATCTGGAACGTGGAGGGAACGGGAGCCGTCGTGCTCTGGGCCCTTTGCGGATTGGGTTGGGGCATCGTGTTGTTGTCGACATTCCTGATCAACCACTTTGATCTCTTCGGTCTGCGCCAAGTTGTGCTGCACGCCCGCAATCGCGCCTACGAAGCGCCGAATTTCTATGAGCGCTCCCTCTACAAAGTCGTGCGCCACCCGCTCATGCTCGGGTTCTTGATCGCCTTCTGGTTCACGCCCCAAATGACTGTCGGACATCTGTTCTTTGCCGTCATGTGCACTGGATACATCCTGGTGGGACTGATCGTTGAAGAGCGCACCCTGGTCGCCATGCACGGAGATAAGTACCGCAGCTACCGTAGCCGGGTGCGCATGTTGATCCCTATTCCCCGCAGCGCTAGCTAGGCAAGTTCAGGCGGAATTCAGTCAGCGTTCTTAGCCGACAGGATCCAAGCGGCGCCCGAGAGGGTCACGCTTGCATCCTGTCGCTCACATTCGGAATAGAGCTGTTTCAGGCTGACACGCATCTTTTCCTGCACAGCTTCGGTCTGCTCGGAAGCGATGCGCTCACAGGGGCCGACCTGCATGGCAAATTCAACGGCATCATCCACGCCTTCCTGACCGACCGTGACCGGCTCCATGACCTCTTCGATTTCGATGTCAGTAAATCCGGCTTCCAGGACCAGCGAACGCAGGTGGTCCGGATCGGCGAAGCCAAAGGGACCGGGTGCGTTGGGAATCGGCGCGGCGGGAGGCTCTGCCAGGAAAGGCAACACGGCCTTCAGGGGCTCCGCGATCCAGGGGTTCGCTTCCAACCCCTGCCAACAGACAAAGACCATGCGACCGCGGGGGTGGAGCGCTCCGCGTAGATGCGCCAGGGCGCTTGACGGTTGATCGAAGAACATCACGCCGAAGCGTGAGAAGACGCCGTCGAAGTCGCCGGGCAGGGGATGCTGGGAAGCATCCCCGTGGACGAAGGAGACCTGTTCTAGCCCTGCGGTTCGTTCGCGAGCTCGATTCAAGAGGGTTTCCGATGCATCCAGGCCAAGGACCTGTCCCCCGCCTCCCACAGCCTTCGCCAAGGAGAGCACGGTGGCACCGGCACCACAGCCTACATCGATCACGCGCTCACCTGGACGAGCCTGGAACTTCGCCAGGGCCCGAACGCCGAAGATGTCTAGGGCCGCGTCAATGCGCCCTTGGTAATCCGCCCAGCGCCTCCCCGCGTCACCATTCCATTTCTCCAACATCTCTTGGTTGTTTGCCATGGGAGGAGCATACGGCGATTGTCCCTGGGTTAACCCACTTGGCCAGGGGTAATTGCGAGAGCTCACAGGGGCCCGGATGATCGCTCCGCGGGAGGCGCGGATGATCGCTCCGCGGGGACCCGGGTGTTGGGCACTGCAATTGGGCGGTGAATCCTAGGGTCGCCCCGCGGAAAACCAACTCGGGTTCTGCACCTGCGGGGGGCGCTGAGCGCGCAGGGCTCTCTGACTGAATTTGGACAATACGTGAAAGCCAGGGGATCGCTCGTTCGTGCTCGAGATCTGACTCCAAGGAAAAGAGAGCATTGGAGTCGCGGGTGGGTTGTCTTCTGTCCGTGGCGGTCCACGCTGCGCTGGGGCCCCAAAATGCGGATAACGCCGGGGAAATTGCAGCTCTCCTAGGATCCCTGCAACGACTGACCCCCTCCCGTGCCGGGGCGGGTAGCCTTTGGTAGTGAAGAAAATCCTCATCCTGCTGCTCACCCTCTTTCTCGCTGCACCACTAGCAGAGGCCACCTGGTCCATAGTGATCGTCAACACGCGCACCGGGGAAGTTGGGATCGCCGTAGCGAGCTGCACTCCACAGTTCGACCTGCATGTCGGCGTACCGGTCATTGTTGTTGGGCACGGCTCTGCGGTTTGGCAGGCCAACGGGGATGCGACTTTCAAGGGACGACCCGCGGCCTGGTCAACTTTGATGGCCGGGGGAAGTGCCCAAGAAGCGATCGACCTGTGGCTTGCCAACGACCCCTTCTCCAACGGGAAGCAGGCGGCGGTTGCATCGCTAGACGGCGATGCCGTGCCCCACACCACTCCGAGTACTGGCGCCTGGTCGGGACACGTGAGCGGCGTCGTGGGCGACTACATCTACGCGGTTCAGGGCAACGTGTTGACGGGGCAAGCGGTGGTGGACGCAACCGCAGCTGCTCTCGAAAGTACCGCAGGCGACATGGGTCAACGACTGATCGCCGCCATGGAAGCGGGCACCACTTTCGGCGGCGATGGACGTTGCTCCTGCTCGTCTTCTGCTCCCACGAGCTGCGGCGCCCCGCCCCCTGACTTTGACGTGGCTTCCAAGTCTGGGTTTATCATCGTTGCGCGCATGGGTGACCTTGATGGCATCTGCGATCAGACCGTCGGCTGTGGCAATGGCGACTATTGGCTAGACCTCAACTACGTCGGACCGTTCTTTTCACCGGACGCTGTCGGGCAACTACGCCTGCTCTATGACGACTGGCGCGGGGACATGGCGGGTCGACCCGACGGGTTGAAATCAACTGCGCTCGCCAGCGCCCAGTCAATCCCGGCGGATGGTGTTACGACCATGGAATTCGAGGTGCAACTCGCTGACATCGACGGCAATCCGCTGAACGCCGGTGTGCCGTCCTTCAGCTGTGTGGTCAATAGCGCGAGCACGTCCGATGCGGTCTGCACCGCGACGGTAGACCTGGGGGGCGGGCGCTACTCCGTCACCGTCGGGCAAGCAACCATTCCAGGCGTGGCGACCTTGGACTTTATCGCCGATGACGGCGTGACACGGGCAACGCTCTACCCGAGTCCAAGCGTGCGGGTCGACAGCACCGCTCCTCTGCATGTTGGCTTCGATGCGGTGGACGCGGCAAACACGACGTCCGTCCCCCTGGTAATCAACGCCCCGGAGTCAGCGGGCTCCGGCTACATCCTCTTGGCAAGTCTCTCTGGAACCGTACCCGGTATCCC
>JBLHLB010000411.1:0-3672 GCA_047618505.1 Planctomycetota bacterium | reverse complement strand
GACTGACGCCCGCCCTCCTGGGTCCGGACACTCCCCACCTGACCGCTCTGGCACGGCGCGGGGGCCAGGCGCCCCTGGCGTCCATGCTACCGGCTGTCACTTGTAGCGCCCAGGCGACCTACCTGACAGGCGAGTCTCCGAGCGTGCATGGAGCCGTGGGCAATGGTTGGTTCTTCCGCGACGAAGCGGAGGTGCACTTTTGGAAGCAATCCAACCACCTGGTCAAGGCGCCCAAGCTGTATGAGCGCGCGCGCAAGCTCCTGCCGGGCTTCACCTGCGCGAAACTGTTCTGGTGGTGGAACATGGGAGCCGACGTCGATTTCTCGATCACGCCGCGCCCCTTCTACCTCGCCGATGGTCGCAAGTCCTTGACGGTCTACACGACGCCGCGGAGCCTTCAGAAGGAGCTCGAACGTCGCCACGGCGAATTCCCCTTCTTCGACTTCTGGGGGCCGAAGGCTGGGCTGGCTTCGACGCGCTGGATCGCGGATGTGACCCTGCAGGTACTGCGTGAGAAGAAGCCGACGCTGACGATGGCGTACCTGCCCCACTTGGACTACGACCTGCAACGCTATGGGCCCGACAGCCCCAGGGCCAAGCAGGCGCTCGTGGACGTCGACCTCATCGTAGGTGAGTTGATTGCCGCCGCCGATGCACAGGGTGCTGCGACGGTTGTGTTGTCGGAGTACGGCATAGAGAAGGTTTGGCAACCGGTGCACCTCAATCGTCATCTACGCCGTGCTGGCTTGCTCGAAGTGCGTACCGGTCCCGAGGGCGAAGAACTAGACGTCCACGCCAGTCGTGCCTTCGCCGTGGCCGACCACCAGGTCGCACACATCTACACCAAGGACGCCCGCGCTCGCGCACAGGTTAAGGAAGTCCTCGCCGGCATCGAAGGCGTTGACCGTGTCCTCGACACAAACGGCAAAGTTGCCGCGGGGCTCGAGCACGACAACGCAGGGGACCTCGTAGTGGTTGCGCGTAAGGGCGCCTGGTTCACCTACTACTACTGGCTCGACGACGCACTGGCTCCAGATTTTGCGCGCACAGTCGACATCCACCGCAAGCCGGGCTACGACCCCTGCGAGCTTTTCCTCGACCCAAAGATTTGGCTCCCGCGCATGCGCGTGGCCAACAGGGTGGCCCGCAAGGCCCTTGGCTTCCGCATGCTAATGGACGTCATTCCCCTGGACGCCAACCTGGTCAAGGGCAGCCATGGCCGCATCCCCGACGATCCACAGGATGGGCCGGTGTTCCTCTGCAGCGAACCCCTGGATGAGTGCGGTGGCGACCCCGGCTACGAATCGATCGATCCGACTTCCGTGATGCAACGTGTGCTCGACTTACTTGAAGGCGAAAGCAACTAGTCCTGCTTGATTCGCGGATCCGTGCGTTGGGCCGCGGCGCGCCAGCGGGCCGCCCTTGAGGTCTCGCCCAACCCTTCGAAGTGCTGAGCCAGCGCCTGCGCGATGCTGCCCACGGGACGCAGACGGAAGGCCTCTTCAAGGTCGCGGGCGAAGGAGTTCATGTCCCCCACAGATGCGTGGGCCAGCGCACGGTTGCGCAGGGCACCGTCAAGTCCAGGGCTGCCTTCCAGGAGCTTCGAGAGAAGCTCGATCGCTTCGCCGCCTCGGCCGATCCCCGTAAGGAGCAACCCGAGGTTTGTCGTCGCCGGCGCCAAGGTCGGATCAAGGGCCAAGGCTACGCGATAGGCGCCGTGGGCTTCCTGGATTCGACCGAGCTGTTCCAATAGTCCCGCACGCACGTGGTGATACATCGGAAGGCGCACGGTTCTGCTGCCCGGTTTGGAATCGATGAGGGCCTGGGCGGCTTCCACATGGCCGCGGGCAAAGAGGGCCAGCATGTCGAGTCCCGGATCATTTGCGTGCGCCGGCGGATCAACACCCGGCCAGAGGAATCTCTTCCAGTCGCCAGCGGGCGATTCATCGGCGCGCAGGCTCTGCGCTACTTCCGGCGCTTGTGGCTCGGTCCGAATCCAGTGATCGTGGATACGCACAGCATCCACGTCAAAGACCGGGACCTTCGGCATGTGGCAATCGACGCAGTCACGATCGTCTGGGCGGTCAGAGACTGGCAGCGCACAGTGCATTGCCGCCGCGGAAGCCGCCCCGTTCCCCGTCGCGTGGCAATTCACGCAGGCGGCACGCACGCGCCGACGCTCCCGTTCCACGAAGACCGATTGGTGCGGGTTGTGGCAGGTCTCGCAACTCATCGCCCCCTCGGCCTCCGTAGGTTCGAGGTAGCAGCGAGAAAGTACGAGGCGTTCCACCTGACTCACGAAGCCAACCTCTGGACCGGGCTTCGCTGCCACAAAGATCGCCCGTTGTTCCAGCACATCGTTCCCGGCCCTGGGGATCCCAAAGCGATTCGGCTCCAACTCGATGCGCGCATCCCCTTGGAGGTGGCAGGAAGCGCAGGTGGACATGCGTTGTTCACGGGTGAAGCTATCGTGGGATAGCAGTGGATCGCCGCCCGCAAGCTCCTCACCGGACAGATCGTCCTCGCGCCAATCCGCATGGGCCAGGGCGTCGGCGTGACAAGCACCACAGGAGATCCCCCTGGGCTCCCAGACCCGCGCGTCGACGGATCGATTGAGCGGATAACCCATCGGCGGCAGGTTGTCCGTGTGGCAGGCCAGGCATTCCGGCGTAACCGGCAGGCTCGCACGGGAACCAGGAGACATAGTGTGCGGCGGCGCCAGGACGGCCTCCGAAGACTTACCGGCAAGCACCTCGAGGGGTGCGTACCACCAACGCCTGTCTACCTCCAGGGCATAGGAACGATCGAGCTCCCCTGCGCCGATGGCGAAGGCGACCGGCCAGGAGTTCGACTGCTTCGGCTGCGCGCCTTCGCGCACATAACTCTCCAGAAGTCGCGCCGCTCCCCCGCCCTCTTCGAAGCGATAGGAAAAGCCCGTGCCGGCCTCCACGACCGTCCCCAGTCCTTCGAATTCCCCTGGTTCAATCGGGCCCAGGGCATGCGCCATTCCACCGGCACGCCAGCCTTTGGTTTCCAGCGGATGGCAGTCGATACAGCGCGCATCGTCCACGGCCTGGGGCGTGGGATTCGCGACCCCGGAAACTGCTAAGAGGGAGCAGAGTGTCAGACGCAATCCGAAGAGCATGGGAAAGAGACTACAGCAATTGAGACGATGAATGGTGCTTGTGGCGAGGGAGTCGAGAGGACTTCGCTTCCCCGAGCGCTCAGTCCAATGCCGGCACGCGAGTGAAGCGATAAATGCGCCGTCGCCGCGGGGAAGAATTTGAATTCCGTCCTGAGAGGAGTCGGTTTTGAAAACTCCAGACAACGCGGCCGTCTGTGGTGACCTCCAGGGCTCTGCCGGCCTCGCCTTCGCAGAGGAGAGTGTTGCCGTTGGCGAGCCGCTGGGCAGAGCCCCGCGTCTGGGTGAAGAAGGACTCGCGCGGTGAGGCCTCGAAGCTCCAGAGGATTTCGCTCGAGCGCGGATCAACTTCAATGGCACGCGACCAGCCCCGATGCCATCCGTTGTCGAAGATTAAGAGCTTCCCACTGGGCGTCAGAGATGGTGTGTGGGGATAGTCGAGCTGCCGTGGTCCGAAACTCCAGGTAATCGCACCCGACTCCGGATTCAGGACGAAGACCAGGCTAGCGTTGCGTGCGCAAAGGAGCAGG
>JBLHLB010000410.1:0-3674 GCA_047618505.1 Planctomycetota bacterium | reverse complement strand
GCTCGGAGCGCCAGTCCTTCTGCATTTCCTCGCGCTTCTTGCGAAGCTGGTAGGCCTCGTCGCGCAGGGATGCTGCCTTCTCGAATTCTTGGTTGTGAACGGCCTCTTCCTTGGAGCGGTCAAGTGCTTCGACCTGCACATTCAGTTCCTTGAGATCCGGGGGCGCCACCATGTTCTTGAGGCGTACGCGGGCTCCGGCTTCGTCCATCACGTCGATGGCCTTGTCCGGCAGGAAGCGGTTCGAGATATAGCGCACCGAAAGGTCAACCGCTTCGGCCAAGGCCTTATCGGTGTAATTGACCCGGTGGTGAGCCTCATAGCGGTCACGCAACCCGAGCAAGATTTCCTTGGCTTGTTCGGTCGTAGGCGGATCTACATTGACCGATTGGAAACGACGCTCCAGGGCGCCATCCTTCTCGATGTGCTTGCGGTACTCGTCCAGGGTCGTGGCGCCGATGCACTGGATCTCGCCCCGCGAAAGGGCGGGCTTCAGCACGTTGGAGGCATCGATGGCACCTTCAGCACCACCGGCGCCGACCAGTGTGTGCAGCTCGTCGATGAAGAGGATCACGTCTTTGACGCGACGGACCTCAGTCATGACCGCCTTGATGCGCTCCTCGAACTGTCCGCGGTATTTGGTACCGGCGACCATCAGGGCTAGGTCGAGCACAACGATGCGCTTGTCGCGCAGGAGGTCCGGGACCTCGCCGTTGACGATTTGCTGCCCGAGGCCCTCGACGATGGCGGTCTTGCCAACGCCGGGCTCGCCCAACAGGACGGGGTTATTCTTGGTGCGACGCGAGAGGATCTGGATGACCCGTTCGATTTCGTCGTCACGTCCGATAACGGCGTCGAGCTTGCCTTCCTTGGCCAGCTCGGTGAGGTCGCGACCGAAGGCGTCGAGGGCAGGAGTCTTGCTCTTGCCACCTCCGCCGCCGCCGGAGATCGGCGCTTCGCCGCCCTCCTCGTCGTCCTCGTCATTGGGCTCGGCGCCGAGGAACTCGAGCACCTCCTCACGGACGTCCTCCAGTTTCACGCCGAGGTTCGTCAGCACCTTGGCTGCGATCCCTTCGTTCTCTTTGATCAGCCCGAGCAGAAGATGCTCGGTGCCGATGTAGTTGTGCCCAAGGTTGCCAGCCTCCTCCATGGAGAGCTCGAGCACCTTCTTGGCGCGGGGGGTGAAAGGCAGTTGCCCCATGGTCACCATGGAGGGGCCGGTCTTCACGAGCTTCTCGACTTCTGTCCTGATTTTGGCCAGGTCGATCTGCATGTTTCGGAGCACGTTGGCGGCTACGCCAGAACCCTCTTGGACCAGTCCAAGGAGGATGTGTTCGGTGCCCAGATACTCGTGGTTGAACCGCTGGGCCTCCTGGCGGGCCAGGTTCATGACCTTTTTGGCGCGGTCGGTGAAGCGGTCAAACATGGTTGGGTCGCTAGTTGCGGGGGCCGATCTGCGGCCCTGGGTGAGGGTCGGCAGGGGGAAGGGTCAGAGCAGGCCTCTTCGGACTTTCGGGGGGTTGGGTTGACCCTTACCCCGCGAGAGAGCGCGCCTTCCTTCGGATTTCCCTCTGGATGGGCCGTCTTGGGCCAACCACGGGGGGTCCAAAGGAGAGTAGGCGCGAGATCGTCCTCGGTCTCCTTCCACTCTGCCGTTGTGACGCCCACTCCTCGATCAGAGGGAGGGTGAGCCACAAGGGACGGGTGTGGCGGCGATTATGGACCGTGGGGAACCGATTTCCCAGTGACACGAAGCTTGGCCTGTGCAAAGACCCATTCTCGCCATGGGAGTAGTACGCACAGAGGCCTCAAAACAGACCGCAGTGGGGGTCTCCACTGAGATGTGGAGGCCAAGACCTGGCGTGGGAGACCAGGGGGCAATTCCGGGGCGCCCGAGTCTTCTACTCGGTTTCAATAGACTGGATCTCGTCGCGGAGCTGCGCGGCGCTCTCGTATTGCTCTTCTCGAATGGCTGCTTCGAGCTTGGCCTGGAGGTCACTGAGCTGAGTCTTGCGCCGCAGGGCATCTTCATCAATTCCCGGGACTCGGCCCACATGACGGGTGGAATTGTGAACTCGGCGCAGGAGCCCCTCCAGGTGGGGCGCGAAGACTTCGTAGTCGTGGGGGCAACCCAGGCGGCCTGCTGTGCGGAATTCGGTAAGGGTCATTCCGCAGCGGGGGCAGGCGACGCTGCTGTCTTGGCGTGCCTTGAGGGCCGAATTCTTCAGAAGCTTGACGATGTTGACCATGCTCTTGTGGCCGGCTCCACCCTGGATAGGCAGCTTCAAGACCTTAGCGCAGGCGTCACAGAAAATGCGCTCGGCACTCAGCGGCGCTTCGCCCGGCGGGGCCTCGTCAAAGGCGCCCTTGGGAAGATCGATGACCCGGACGGTCGCCTCGTTCTCTTGGCAGTTTTGGCACTTCATCTGTGTTTCGTCCGGCAAACTCCGGACGCCTCAAGCCCCCATCCTATAGCCGTTGGCGGTCCCAGAGTCGACCCCCAGGCGCTTTGGTTCGCTGATCGATGGCCCAAGGGGCACTGGGCGCCTCCCTGGGGTGTCTCGATTTCAGTCAACAAATGACCCTTGGGTCCGCTCAAAGAGCTCGCTAGTGATCCTCTGGCTCTGGAGCAAGAGCCGGATCTCCTCGGAGCCGTTGGAGAGCAGGTAGCCCAAGATCGATATCGTCCCCGCGTCATCGCCGAGGGCGGCCAGAAGGGCTTGCATTGGTCGATCCAGGCCTAGGAGCCGGTGTTCGATAGGCGTCAAGTCCTCGTCACGACCACCCAGGGCCATACGGATCCTAGACGAACTCAGTCCGAGTCCTTCGGCCAAGATCTCGTCAGCTTTAAGCGCGCCAAAGACCAGGTGGGCGGGAGATATGGCTTTTCGGTTCCACTGAGTCGCTGCCCTCGAGGCTGAGCCCAGGGTCTGGCGGGCGTCCTGACTAAAATGTTGAAAGAGCGGGCCTTCCGCAGGTAAAGGCACCCCTTCGGGGCGAGTGTCCGGAGCAGCGGGGCCATCGATGTCTAGGGAGGATAGTGACAGGCCGACGGAGCCGAGTACTCCTTGGAGCTCCGGGTCGAGCTCAGCCATCGCGCAGACCAGGAGGTCGCCTGGACACACGGACGCGGCACCCGCTGTCGCGGCGCGGGCGCGGGCGGCCACGAGAGCTCTGACCCCGCGCACAGAGAAGGGCAGCGAACGCCCGGACCCAATCACCATGATGCCCGGTGACAGGGCCAGGGTTTCAATAGCCAGGGTCTCGGGATCGGCAAAGGCGAAGAGCACGAAGCGCGAAGCTCCCACGGACTCATCCAGGAACATGGACGACAGCAGGTGCTCCGCCGTGAGTTCCTCGGCGTGCAAATGTAGGGCATGGTGCGCCGCCGCCTCGAGGGCTGAACGGGCGCCGCTCCCGAGGCGCGCTACATCGCGGGCCACATTGGGATTCGTTAGGTCGAGGGCGCTTTCCAAATCAGTCGGTCTCGGCATCGGGCAGGAGCGCGCGAAAGGACTCGGCGCGTTCGCGGAAATTCGTATAGGCATCGAAGCTGGCGCAGGCAGGCGAGAAGAGCAGAGTGCCGCCTGCTTCCGTTGTCGCAAAGGCCGCCACGACGGCATCATCCAGGGTCTCATGTTTCGTTACCCGTAGGCCACGGGAATCGAAGGCGCGCT
>JBLHLB010000409.1:0-3682 GCA_047618505.1 Planctomycetota bacterium | reverse complement strand
GCCTTCGTGCAGGCAAAGCAGGCGGAGCCCGAGAGTGCTCGCACTCAGGAGCTCTTCACACAAACCGAGGACGCCCTCGACAAGCTCCTGGGTCGCAGCCGCGACAGCTGGACTTGGACGACGCTCGTCGACCTCTACCTATGGCAAGGCGATCTCGTGTCGGCACGCAGTCAGGCGGAAAATGGACTCGACCGTGATCCGACGGACTTTGGATTGATCGATCGCTTGGCCAACATCTCATACCAGAGCGGTGGGTCGGCCGACATGGCCGCGACTTTCGCGTCCTTCAACGAACGCCACCCAGCCGTTACGCGCGCCATTTGGTATGAGGCCCAGGGACTCTTCGATCGTGCCACCGATGCGGTCATGCCCCTCGTTGCCAGCGCGATCACGGGCGAGGCCGTTGAACCGACAGAGGATGCGGACAAGGTCCCCGCACTATTCCTCGAAGCAGAAGAGGCCTTCCAGCGCTGCCGCGCGACAGACTCTTCCTACGATGCATCTTGCCTGGTATACGAAGCCCTGACCCACAACGGCCTCGGTTGGTATCTCTTCTCCAAAGGATCCCTGGAAGAGGCCACGGCGGCATTCCTCTCCACGGAGGAGGTCTACGAAGGCGGACTGTTTGCCGAGCTCGAGGGGCGCCTCCTTTCGGGCATTCAGGGCATCGCCCAAGTCGGAGGCTCCTACAACGCAAATGAGGACTGGCGCGCCGCTGGACGGTCCTTTGCACTGATCGCAGCAGTTGACCGCAGTCGCTCCACCTGGGCGAACAATCAGGGATTCTTCTATCGAGATTCCGCTGTCGAGCTCGAGACCATTGGTCGAGCCTTATGCGCCGCCGCCAAGGCTGGTTCCCGTGACGAGGATCTCCTGGCAGCACTGGCTGCGCGCTCCGACACGGACCTGCGCGGCACCGAAATGGCCAATGATGCAATGCTGATGGAGGTGGCCTCCCAGGCCGCCATGACAGAGGCCCGTCGACAGATGCAACTGAGCTGGGAGGGCTATCAACTAGCCGCTGAACTCGCGCCCGATGATGTTCGCATCGTCAATGACGCAGGCCTTGTACTCGTCTACTACCTACACGAAAGGCTTGATCTGGCGGAGGAGCTGCTGCTGCGCGCGTCCGTAATGGGCGAAGAGCAGATGGCTGCCGGCGCAGACTTGGATGAGACCCAACGCTTTGAAATCGCGAATGCCTGGGGCGACGCCTACCAAAACCTCGGCGTGCTCTATGCGAACGAGCGGGATGACACGGCCAAGGCCATCGCCTTCTTCGAACGCGCCATTGAAATCGGGCCGGATCCGCGACCGCTGTTGACGAATGCCTGGATCCCCTTCCTGCGGGGCGAGCTCGACACAGCGGGTGGAATCCCCAACGAGCTTCGTCTCAAGACCTGGGCCGACCCCTGTGTGCGCTAGGACAATAATTGCCATGCACAAACTCCCGCTAACCGTGTTCATCTCGGCCGGGCTCATCCTGGCCATGCCGGTCAACACCTCCGCACAATCGAATGGGAGTCAGTCCGACGCGAGCGCAGCGGAGGATGATGTAACCGCCCTAGTCCGGCGAGGTCGCACAAAGCTCGATGCGGGAGACGCAGCGGAGGCCCAAGTTCTCTTTGAGGAAGCAGCGGCGAAGGCTGACAACTCCCTAGCAACCCGCATGTGGGTTCTACGTGCCTGGATGGAACAGGGTCGCTCGAACGACACCCTGGATGCCTTGGACGCAATTCGTCAAGCAGGCGAGACCGGGCCGGCCCTAGATTACCTCTACGGGATGGCCTTTGTGCGCCGGGCCCAGGGTCTGATCGCCGAAGCACAGGCCAACACTGGGCTTCCGAAAAACACGATCCAGATGAACTTCACCAGTGGGTACGAGCGCTTGAGCAGCGTTCTCCCCCGGAACGAACGCCTCTTCAGGGATGGTTGGATCACCCTGGCACGGGCCGCTTGGCACGAGGCTGGCGTGCGTTCGGATCCGGAGGATGCACGTGCGGTACGGGCTGTCGCGCGGGACGCCGCAGAGCGAGCAGTTGCCTTCTACCCAAGCCACGTGGATGCCCACCTGATGCTCGGTCGTGTAACCCTAAGCCAGTTTGTTTCCGACATGCCCGAGGGAGCCGAAGGCCCCGAGCAATGGGGCCCCGCTGCCCTGCACTGGAATGCCGCTGTGCGGAGTTTCAGTGTCGCCCTGGAATTAGCCCGTCCCACAAAGGACAACGAGACACACCAGATGCTTGCGGCCACGGCAGGCATACAGCTCGGCAACACACTCATGTGGAAGTCCGAACGAGCCCGCGCCGCCGGCGCCTATGGACGCGCCATAGCCTGGGCTCCCTGGGCAGTCGACTTCACAACGGTCTATAACCTTCTCTTTGATGCCGAGTCCGAAGAGCCTTTAAAGTATGTACTCTCTACCCTGGAATCGGGGCAAGCGAACTACGTCAAGCACTTTGGTGCGGACACCGAAGGCGACGCAACGACACTGTGGTGGCTTGGTTGGGCCTACCTGCAGCAAGGTGGGCGCGAGGCGGAAAGCGCCAAGGCTTTTGCCAAGGTCCTCACGAAGTGGCCCGCCTACGTCGACGCCTGGTACTACCTGTACGTGGCGCGCTACGGGAACGAAGATTGGGAGGGCGCGGCAGAAGCCCTGGCCCAGGGCTGGCGCGCCGATGGCATGACCATGCTGAACCTCATGAAAGAGGGCGACGTCACCCAGAATGTGGCGCGGGTCGAGTACCTCAAGTCCGTGGCTTTCTCCGCCGGTGAATTGGATCAGGCTATCGCCCTGGCCGAGGTCAGCGCGGAGACACAACCCACCGTTGCGGTCCTTTGGAACGACGTGGGGTACTTCCTGCGTCTACGGGCCGAGCAATTGCGCACTGCCGAAGCCGAGGTCGCCTCGACCCCAAGCGAGGGAATCCAAGACCCTGAAACTGCGCCTGTGAATACCTCCGCCGAGTTGTTCCAGGATGCCTGGAATGCCTACGCACGCGCCCTAGTCCTTGAACCTGAGAATCCCCAGCTGATCAATGACGGTGCAGTGATCCTGCAGTTCGGGCTGGGACAGGACTTCGAACTGGCACGCGCCATGTACCAGAAGGCTCAGAAGTTAGCCTCAGACGCTCTGGCCTCACCGGATCTCAATGCGACGCTACGCGAGTCCTTTGGCCGCGCGCTTGAAGATGCGCGTCGAAACGAAGCGGAACTGCCGCCCCGCGATTCGAAGAACGACTGAGATCCCGAACTTCACGGGCCCCGCTATGTTCATCGAATCTCGAATCGTCACAAAGCCTCCGACAGAACCGGTTGTCAGCGTGGACGGAGCCGCCCTGGGCCCCGGGCTGCACCTGTCCCATTGGCCCGGAAATCGCACTCCACGGGAACTGCGTCACGACCTCTCCACCGGAATTGCATTGGGCTTCATCGGGCTTCCGAGAGGCCGGCAAGTCGAACTCGCCGCCGGCGCGCACGTGGTGGTGAATAATCACTTCGACACCGACGGATGCTGCGCCGCCTTTGTGTTGATGAATCCGCGTGTGGCGCCAGCCCTCAGCGAACAACTCCTGGCGATTGCCGCCTGCGGAGATTTCTTCAGCCTTCCCGATGAGCGTGCCTTTTGCGCCGACAGGATCATCTCAGCCATGGCGGATCCGGTGCGCTCACCCATTAGGGA
>JBLHLB010000408.1:0-3703 GCA_047618505.1 Planctomycetota bacterium | reverse complement strand
TCATGTTTCGTTACCCGTAGGCCACGGGAATCGAAGGCGCGCTTGAGATCCTGCCCTGCCGCACCAAAGGCAAAGACCCGTAGGTCCCGGGATCTGGCGGTATCCAGGAGATTTTCCATGCACAGGCGCTTGGCTTTACCTCCGATGAGCAAGCTCGCCCCCCGTTCGACATCCCCCAGAACCGCCTGGGTTGAATCGGGGGTGGTTGAGACACCGTTGTCGATCACCCTCAAGCCGCCGTACCGCCCTAGGTCCTCCAGTCGATGGGGTAGGCCCCGAAGTCGCGAGACGAATCTCCGTAGGGTGCGCGCCGGAACTCCGTGGATGCGTGCGAGACCAAGGGCAACCAGGGCGTTGTTTGCCTGAAATGATCCGGGGACGCTCAGGTCAGCCAAGGCGCCGAGGTCTTCAGTCTTTAACCGAAAGCGACCGTTCTCCACGCGCAGGGCGGGTTCTGCCGTAGCGTCTGCTCCCTCGCCGAGGGAGCCATGGAAGAGTGCGCGCCCCTGGGCTTCCGGCGTCCCAAGATGATCCCGGAGCAACGTACAAGTCCCCGGAACCAGGATGCGTGTCGCGGGACCAGCGAGATCCAGTATGCGGGCTTTTGCTGCCCCATAGGCCTCCTCACATCCATGCCGTTCCAGGTGATCGGCAAGGATATTTGTGACACCGATCGCGGTCACGGCCGTGGGCCAGGTGCGCCGCGGAAGGGCCTCAAGTTGGTAGGAAGAAAGCTCCATTACCACCGGGTTGCCGGTTTGAATCGAAGCCAGCTGCTCCAAGAGCGAACCGCCAATATTGCCACCGAGATGCGCGGGCTTTCCGGTCAGCGCAAGTAGCTGGTGAGTCATGCTGACCGTGGAACTCTTGCCCTGAGTGCCTGTGACAGCGAGCACCGTGCCGCGCACTCTTTCCAGGAAGAGCTCCACCTCCGAGGTCACCTGTGCACCGGCGCTACGCCCCAGCTCGAGCCAGGGCGAGGTCGTGGGAACCGCGGGATTTGCAACGATCAGGTCCGCAGCGCGGAATTCCTGTTCGCGGTGCTGGCCGAGAACCAACTCCACATCCAGTTCGGCGAGCTGTTGTAGGGATGCGCCTAGTCTCTCTTCGCCATTGAGGTCCGTGACGGTCACCTGTGCGCCCTGCTGGACCAACCAGTGGACTGCACCGAGTCCTCCGCCGAAGGTTCCAAGTCCCATCACCAGAGCCCGACGGCCCGCGATAGGGGTCGGTTGTGTGGCGGCGGGCCCTGGGCGCGACTCGTTCACTGCTGGTCTTGACCCTGCTCGTCCAGGATGACTGGGGGAGTTTCGCCATTGCCCAACCCCCGGGATTCCGCATCGAGCAGTTCGAGGGGATCGCTGGACATGGTCGGCAGCACCCGTGCTTGGATCGGCGGTAGCTCCCCGGGCCCCGCCATGCCGGCGTTGCGTAGGACGCGGGCGCGCTCGACAACGGATTGGATCCCAGGGATCGAGAACTCCTCTTCACCCTCGGGCAGGTTGATGTGCACCGTGCGGCGATCCCGCCAACCGATGGGGATGAAAACCTCGGTCAGGATGTCCATTGGGAATCGACCATACCAGGGGGCTTTTAGGTCAATGAATTCCGTGCGCGTGCGGTGCCCATCCTTTGAGAGGCAAATGCGTCGCACCCCGTAGTGTTGAAATTCGTGGCGCTTGGGCGTTTCCCCGATGACGCGGTCATCTAGAAGAATGCGAGCCTCGCCGGGGTCGCTCGTCACGGCCAGGGTCCGTCGCGCGCGACAACCGGGGCCAGTTAGAACACCGAGTAGCATTCCTAGGCACAGAACTGTGGGGAGCTTGATCCGGTGTAGATCCCCGCGGGCTGCGCCGGCGGTCGCTCCTGTTCGAGTCGAAAGTCCCATGGACCAAGACTATCAATAGCGATGGGTCCAGTCTCGGACCCAAATTCGGACATTGCTCACTCTGGACTCCAATTTGGACACACCCAGGTCGTATCCCCGTTCAGTCCAGTTGCGACCGATTGAGCTGGGGCCAGTAAAGCCCGTCCGATTCGGCCCCGTCCGGTTACGCAAACCTGATCCAGCCACTACTGATATCCAGCCACTACTGATATCCAGCCACAGCCGGTGGCGGAGAGGGCGGGATTTGAACCCGCGGACCCCAAAGGAGTCACCAGATTAGCAATCTAGCGCATTCGGCCGCTCTGCCACCTCTCCGTATTGACCGCGCCGCAGCATCCGACGGAGTGACTCCGGATCGGCTGGCTTCGACGAGGGCGGGGGAGGATAGCCTGCGTCTTGCGGAGGGGCCAGCCCCGAGGCCAGGAGTTGCGCTAGGATCAGCGACAGCCATGAATCTCTTCCTCAATACGTCCGTCCGGGGTGGGCCCAAATTCCTCCGTGGTGGGCCCCCTTTCTGCTGTGGTTCTCGACTTCTCTGGACCCTCTGCTCACTCCTGTTCTTGGGCTGCGTGGTTTCCGGGCAGGAGGCCACTGGCTCTCAAACCCTGGGGGACGACCCCGAGCAGCGCTTCGGGCCCGATCTCTGGGAGCGCATGCAGGCCACGGATGCGGAGCGTGACCCTTGGAGTGAAGAGCTCCTCGGCCAGGCAATGGGAGAGACCCTGGACCAGCTGCGGGACCGCTTGGAAGGGGTGCCGGGAGCCGCTGCCCTGGCAGAAGATTTTGTGCTGCGACTTCCCGACTTGGCCCAGTCGACCCTCCTGAGGGACGACGATAGCTTTCGGGTCCGGCAGTTTCCGATGGGCCTTGAATCGGAACCGGGGACCGCGGCCCTCGACGTGCTCGGCAAGCGCCTAGGCGAATCCGGCTCGCGCCACGTTAAATGGAAGGTCATCGGGGTCCAGCGTGTTGAGGACCAGTCGGCGAGCTTCTCCCTGGAGCTGATCTACCACGCCCATGGGGATCGCCTGGATTCCAAAGGGGAGCGGCGGCTGCTTGAGCAGCAGGCGCGAGCTTCCCTTAGGGGCAGCATCGACCCCGCGGGAGTTCCCCGAGCCACGGGGTTGTCCTTTGGGGACATGACTGAGATTGAGGGGCCGCGTCAGGGCGGGAGCCTTCTGGTCGACGCGACCCGTAGTGCTTTCTCGGGCGACCCCCAATTTGAGGCGCAGTTTGGACCGGGGATGAACGAGCTGCGGCGGCAGAACGTGCGCAGTCTGGGCTTGCCGCTTCTCGGTCATCCGGCTGGAATCGCCACGGGTGATGTAAACGGCGACCTCTTGGAAGACCTCTATCTATGTCAGCCGGGGGGCCTTCCGAACCGGCTGTTCCTAGCCAATGGTGACGGGACCTTCCGGGCGGGTAATGCGGGGGAAGCAGCGCTGTTGGACGGCTCGATTTCTGCACTTCTGATTGAGCTGGATGGCGACGGCGACGTTGATCTCGTGGCCAGTGTCCTGGACGAGCTGATGTTCTTCTCAAACGACGGCAGCGGGCAATTCCGCTTCGAAGCTTCAGCACCCGGCGGGGGAACGACTTCCCTTGCCGCGGCGGACATCGACCAGGATGGTGACCTCGACATCTTTGCTGCCAACTATTCTTCGCCCTACAACGGCGACTCGTTCCCAGTGCCCTATCAGGACGCGATCAATGGAGCGCCCAATCGGCTGTACATGAATTTTGGCAATTGGAACTTCAGCGACGTGGCCAGCGACGTTGGTTTCAATGAGGCCGCAGCGCGATTTTCCTTCGCCG
>JBLHLB010000407.1:0-3707 GCA_047618505.1 Planctomycetota bacterium | reverse complement strand
CGGCGCGCAACGGAATCATGCTGGTCTCCCACGTGCGCCACCTCCAGCGGTATGAAGGCGTGACGGATTTCTTTGAAGCCGTACGACGAGGCTCCATCGAACGCCTAGCGCCGATTCTGATGACAGCACTGGCTTCCGGTCTTGCGCTGATTCCCCTGGCGCTACGCGGCGATCAACCGGGCACGGAGATCTTGACCCCCATGGCCATCGTGATTCTCTTCGGGCTACTGTCGTCTACGGTACTCAACATGCTGGTGGTGCCAGCTCTCTTCGTCCGCTTCGGGCAACCAGTGGACGCGTTGGAAGGCGTCCGAACCAGCGGCGATCTCTCCGTCGCGGGGGCAACACTATGAAGGAATTCTGCAAAGGAAGATCAGGCCTGGCGCCCAATGGTAAAGCTCCCAAAGGAGCGCTAGTTCTGCCGGCTTTACTTCTCTTGGCGACGGCCTGTGTCCAGGTCGAGCCCAGCTCAGACTTCGCGAAGGCCCGCGGCTTAGTGCAGGCCAGCACCGGAGCGGAGCACGTCTTTGACCCAGAGTCGGCGGCCCTTTCCGACGGGGACATTGATGAGATCATCGCTGATGGGCTCTCCCTTGATGAAGCTCTGCACCTGGCCCTGGTCAACAACCGCGGGCTGCAAGCTGCCTTCCAAGAGATCGGGATCGCCCATGCAGATTGGGTGCAGTCGCGACTGCTCTCAAATCCATCTTTTGACGCTCTGCTGCGATTCCCATCCGAAGGTGGACGCGCTATGGCCGAGGGCAACATAGGGCTCGAGCTGCTGCAACTCTGGCGCATCCCCGTGCGCCGTGACGCCGCTCGCGGGGAGCTCGAGGCAAAGGTGCTTGAGATCGCACGGCGGGCGGGGGAACAATTCGCCGACGCCAAGGGCGCCTACTTCACCGCCGTTGCGTCGGCGGAGTTGCACGCGGTTGCCCTTGAGAACGTCGAGCTTGCAACGGCCTCCTTCGAAGCGATTCGTTCCCTGCACCGCTCCGGCGCAGCCGATGCCTTCGATGAGAACCTCGCCCGGGGCCCCCTGCTCACGGCGCAACTCGAACTTCAAACCACGCGCATCAAGGCTTCCAACGCAATGCGCGAATTGGGCAAGCAGTTGTCGCTGCTGGGAGCCATGGACCATGTGGTTCTGACAGACAGTCTGCCTCTGGGAGTTCAAATCTCTGGTGAGACGGAACCCCTTGTGGAGCTCGCCCTCGATTCTCGCTTGGATCTAAAGGCATTCGAAGCGGCCATCATGTCCCTGGACACGAAGGTTCGTCTGGAGGAGCGCCGGGCCTGGGGAGACTTGGCAGCCGGTCCGAGCGTGGAACGACCCGCTGGTCCTGAAGGCCGCTTGCTCGGTCCGTCACTGAGTTTGACCCTGCCGATCTTTGACCAGAACCAGGCGCAGGTTGCACGTGCCGGGTACGAGCTCGAACGCATGGTCAAGCTGCATGAATCCGCACGCATCGCCGTGGCCCAGGATGTTCGCTCCGCTGTCGACCGCTTAGCCAGCGCGTCAAAGGCCCTTGAGTTCTACGCCGATGAACTGCTGCCCCAAACGCAGAACTCCCTTGCCCTAGCCCGGGCCTCCTATGCCGCGGGGCGCTCAACCCTCGCCACATTGATGGAGGTTCAACGCCAACTGCTCGAAGCCCGACGTGCCCACGTCCTATTGCAGCTGGAAGCAGCAACCGCCCAATCGGAGCTTGGGCGGGTTCTCGGGATAGAACTCGAGGGATTGCTTCCGAATACCGCGACGGGAGTGATCCGCTAAAGGTCGGTCATCAATCGCCCGCGGCTTAGCGTTGCATTCGAAGGCCGCGGATTCAGCGCTGAGGCCCACTGCCTTCGCGTCCAATCCTTGATCCCCGGCCTCGTACCGGAAGTCCCGGTCGAACTAGAGGAGCGACTCCTCCGCAATCTGCGGAAGGACCCAGGAGAGCGTCATCTCGATGCGAGCTCGCTTCGAGACGACCTGAACACGTTGGGATCTCTGCACTGACCCTCGTCCTGCGTGATCGTCACTGCCTCGCTGGCGTATCGCACGTAGAGCACCTGATCACGGAAGCATTGGGAATGGTGACCCAAAGGGTCCCGAGTTGGAACCAGATCAAGGAGTGACTTCTGGGGGCTGGAAGCACTGCATTTTTTCGCCACCGAGCGGACTGGTGAGTTTCTTGGCCCTTCAGATGGCAGAGCCGGGAATCGCCAAATGGTCGATCGCGCAGCGCCGGATCGTGGCTTCGACGGTCAGGTTGAAGACGGCCGCCGGAAGGACCGTCCCTCAATGACGACCACGTGTGCGTAGTGCATGACGCCGTCCATCGTTGCGTTCGCGAGCAGCACGTCGATGAAGAGCGGCAGGCACTGCTTCTACTGGCGTTGCCAGAACAGATCATGCAGCGGTGACGACAATGGTTGAGTCAACGTGCCGCAGGCCAACATGGAGGCGACGTTCTCTAAGCACAGCGCCGACCTCACCGCTCCCGAGGGGCTTGTGCGGCTCTTCACTGAGGGCATATTCGCCGCGAGAGGGCTCCGGGGGCGATCAAGACCGCCGTTTGCTTTTTGGAGCACTCTCAGGCCGGTAAGGGTAACGAATCCACTTTCCCTGCCCCGACTCTTGGAGCTGAGATGGGAGAAGCATGCGTGACCTGCACCCAAGGCTGAGGCGCAGCGCTCCCAGAGACTCGTTGCCTTGAACGACTCGCTCGAAGAACATGTCCTTGGCAAGGACGACCCCTCAGGAGGGGTCAGTCACTACAATGCCTGGTTCAGAAGGCTGGATTGACATTTTGTTGCATCCACCTTGGCACCACAGGCGAATCAACGAATTGAGCCCTTGCATCAACCATGAATCGTGCTTGCTCTCACCTCCAAAGCTTAGGTGGTGACCCTCGTTCCAATATGGATCAACCAGAGGGCTCTTGCTGGTTCCGGTCTCGTTCTAATTCCATGCGCATGCCAGCGCTGTCCGGGCTGTCCTGGCTGTGATGCCAATCCCCTCCCCTTACTCCAACCGACTCCTGCCCCCATGGTCTACAGCATTCTTCAGGTCGTCGTCGCCCTAGTACTACTCAACGTCTGGCTAGTCCGCTCGCAAAGGCAGACTCCCTATCGCGGCGGCAGCTCAACCACACTGCGTCAGGAGTTTAGCGCCTATGGACTCCCGCGCTGGTCCTTCTACCTCATTGGCATGCTCAAGGTTGGCTCCGCTGTCATGCTCCTCGCGGGGTTCTGGTTCCCAGCCATTGTACAGCCCGCACTCATCACAATTTCAGGGTTGATGCTCGGGGCCCTTGCCATGCATCTAAGGGTCAGAGATCCCCTGCTTCGATCGGCCCCCGCCTTCGCCATGCTCGCAATGTGTACCGTCTTAATCTCACGCAACTTAGCCCGATGAACCAGTGACTGAACTGATTTCTGAAGCGGCACGCATCCTATCGATAGCGGTCTTCCTGGTTTACGGCTGGATTTGTCTGGCCTCAGATCGCATGGCCCCAGAATTTGAGCGCTATGGACTCCCGAAGTTACGCAGGTTGACGGGAGTTCTCGAGTTGGCTGGCGCCATTGGGCTTCTGGCTGGCTACGTTATTCAACCGCTCGTAGCCATAGCTGCGGGTTGCCTTTGCTTGCTGATGTTGCTGGCCGTCGGTGCCAGGCTCAGGATCCGCGATTCATTCTCCCAGACTCTCCCAGCCTTG
>JBLHLB010000406.1:0-3710 GCA_047618505.1 Planctomycetota bacterium | reverse complement strand
TGCGTACCGATCTGAGTGAGGTTCTCCTGAACCAGGATTTGATCGTTGACGAAGTAGCAGTCGTCGCTGGCTGTGTTGGTGTTCGTCGTTCTTGCGTAGAAGGCAATGTTGCCATTGTCGCCCAGGCAGATTGCCGACTGGGTGCCGAAGCTAGCGAACCCGTAGGGCGCGAGGGAGGGAGAAGTGTCCCCCTGTAGGTAGTGGATTTTTGCGTTCAAGAAGAGGCCCGGGATGTCCGGAGCTCCGAACGTGTGGAACTCACCCCGGAAGACGTAGTCACCGGAATTGTTGATGTCCACGGCGTTGTTGCTGAGGTTGCCCCAGAAGGTTGAGCTGGTGGGGCCAAGGTCGGCTTCCCTGGCAACCAGTTGCCCGTCAACGACGATCCCCTCGTCCTTAGTCGTGCCGCCAGAGTTCTTCACATAGGCGATCCAGTGAGAGTCGGAAATACCGATGTCGTGGGCGCCGGAGTTCGTGCCCACGTCCGTCACCAGATCGAAGGTTCCCTGGAGGAAGTCTCCTTCTTTGATCAGGACCGTCTCTGACGCCATGATGCCGAAGGCGTCGAAGGTCTGGAGAATCAAAGCTCCCTCTGAATTTCCAGAGATAGTGGGGTCATCGATGTCGCCCAGAATCAGGAGGTTGCCCGAGCTGCTCACCTGGAACCCGTCAAAGTCCTCCCACTTAGTGTTAAGGGACGCATTCGGATCGACCAGAAGACTGTCCTCACGACCAAGCATAGCCAGGTTGCGGTACATGATCTCATCAGTGCTCGTCGACGCATCCGTGTCGATGTTCCACCACAGCGCTCCATCGGCGGAGATGTCGATCTCGTCGAAGCGTGTGACGGCGACTCCGGGCGGATCGAAAAGAACGTCGCCTGCCAGTAGCACCGCAGCGCCGTTCAAGATCGCAGCTTCGACAGACCCCGTGGCCTGGCTCATGGCAACCCGCACGATCCACTGACCGTCGTCGGTCACCGAAAGGTCGCTGATGGTGAGCAGCGTACCGGGCGCCCCCGGGATCGCGTCCCCGGTCAGCAGCAGCGTTTGAATGGATTGCGCTGAGGGGATTGCGGCACCGGTGAACAGCGCGGCGGCTGCCAGGGGGGCGACGAGGAGGGCTCGCAAACCTTTGGAATCTTGGGTGCTAGTCATGGGTCGATTGCCTGCTTGAGGCGCGGTCCTGCTCGCTAGGGCAGGGCCAAGGGAAGCTGGTGATCTGGGGCGAACTAGGAGTTCGCCCCGGGAGAGCGCTTGCGGTCGTGGGCCGCGGACTCCGCGTCGCCAACAGGCCTACTCTTCAGGCCTGAGGGCGGAACGGGGGCCACCAAGGGAAAAGATACCCGATTCCTAAGGAGCGGGACGTCAGGGGTCTGTGTTCAGTTCCCCTGGATTGTAGGGGGGTGGCGGTGGATTCTCTTCTGACAGGAATGCCTGAGGTGAGCGCGGCTAGTGGCCTTGAATCACATCATCGACCCTTCAGGAGACCCCCCAGGAGCCGAATTCCCGTTCCTCTTTCCAGCCACATCCGTGGCGAATCCGAGGGGATTCGGCCCCTGGGGGTCCCGGGGGCAACAAAGGGGGCGACTTCGCGGACACCACCGCCCGGTGGAAACCGTGGAGGCAGCCTACTCAGGAGTACTAGATGGTCTGATCTGTCGGGTATCACTCTGCCCTGGACAAGTCGTGAAACCGGGTTTAGTGGGCCCAATGTCGGGAATAAGGGCCGTCTCCGTGCCTCGGGTGCCCCAGCCGTGGGCCCGGCAAGTCGAAAGGCGATAGAGCGGGCCAGTGTTCCATCACGGGGCCAGCCCGATTCTTCGCCCTCGCGCCCACCCCCAGGATCCGTCGCACATGAGCACTTTGAGCCTGCCGCCCAACTGGGATTTCCGCCTGGACCTCCTTGTTCTCGTGGGGAGTCAGTCGGCGGAGGTGGCCCGGATGCTGTGGGCTAAGGGCCAAGAGCGCCTCTATGTGGTGGCGCTGGAGCGGGATCCGATCCTCCCCGCTGAAGTCCCCTGCGTTCCTACGCCGAGTGAGCTGTTCTTTCCCATCGTTTCTGCGAAGGGCCCCAAGGCTCAAAACATCATTGTTCACCTGACCGGGGAAAGTACCCAGGACCAGGGGCTGAGCGAGGCCGTGGTCAAGATTACCCGCGAGGCCATCCGCTCTCGAGAGGCCCAGGCCATAACCCTCCATCGAAACGGCGCGACGTGGTTGTCCCAGGGGCTGGCGAACATGCCGGCCCTGGCGCGCTTCCCCGCGGTGTCGACGCTCTTCAACAAGTTCGAGGGCCGAACGGCCATCGTCTGCGCACCGGGGCCATCCCTTTCCGATGCGATTCCGCACCTGCGTGCCAATCGATCGGGCTGCTTGATCATCGCTGTTTCCCACGCACTGCATTCCCTGAAGCGCAGCGGGATTTCCCCCGACATCGTGCTTGCGGCGGACCCCGGAAACCTCGACCGACACTTCACGGGCGTGGAGATGGATGACGTTGGCGCCATGGTGGTGGCTGTGACAAGCCGCGCGTCACTCTTCGAGGTTTCCGCGCGCTCTCATTTTCACTTCGCCGGCAACGGACAGATCGATGATTGGCTCTATCGCAGCGTCGATGTGAATGCGCACCTCCCTTCGGGTGGTTCGGTTACCTGTTCGGCGGCGAGCTTGGCCCTCAAGATGGGGTGCCGACGCATCGTGTTCTGTGGCCTCGACCTGTCTTTTCCAAAGGGCCGCTTCTATGCCAGTGAGAGCTTGGATGGCGACGCCCGCGTGCAGGAGGAAAACGGTAAGTTCTTCCTGCGCAAG
The DNA here is from genome assembly GCA_047618505.1 of Planctomycetota bacterium. Lineage (GTDB taxonomy): Bacteria > Planctomycetota > UBA1135 > UBA1135 > JBLHLB01. Next base: position 900 of record JBLHLB010000406.1, on the reverse strand, counting down.
GAGGCTGGCGCCGAAGGCTCGAGCTACACATTGCCCGATGGTGGTCTGCGTTTCAGCGCCGACCAAAAGGTCGAGATAATCCCCTCCGCCGATGGAAAAACAGTCTCCAGCTCTGCCGCACTGTGTGTCTATCGCACTTGGTTTGAAGCTCTGGCCCAATCACTGCGGGGCGAGATAGTCTTTGTTCAAACGTCTCGACATGGCGCCTACATAGACGGCTTTGAACACAACCCGATTCAAGGCGAAGCAGAGAGGGCGCCGAGGGCAGATCAGGATTTTGGTTCCGTTGTTGCCCAGGTGACGAACGAGCACGATTCAGCTGCTGTAGGTGAGCAGGTCCGCGCCTACTTTGCCCCGGTCCTTGCGTTACTTCCAGATGTCGCGGACCTGACACGCGCTCTGTCTAGTTTCGCTGCCAAGGTGGCTAGCAATCCCGAGCTGCTACCGGATCTTCAGCGGGGCGAGCAGGAACTCAGCCAGGCGATGTCTCGCCTGGAGCTACTTCAGGTCGTAACCCACAGGGATATGCAGCAAGCAGAGGAGGACGCACGGCACGGCAAGACTCTGGCAGACAACATGCGCGCGAGCCGGCGTATCTTTGGAGCGATCGAGCGGGCTGCGCGTTTGGCTGAGTTGCCGCTTGCGGATGCCCTCAAGGAACTCGACGCGGTACTTTCAGGTGACCCGGCGACCAAGGCTGCCTGAGCTATGCCAGGGGTGAAGCTGCTTGATCATCGCCCTGGCGCACTGCTCGCAGGGACATCCACAGGAGCAGGGCGGGAACGGCATAGAGCGCCACGCAGGCCACGGGCGTGACCAGCATGCGATTCGCGATGAAGGCCAGGATCGCTAAGCCCATGCCGATCCCCATGAGCATGCCGGCCCAATCGAGGTCCGTGC
>JBLHLB010000405.1:0-3734 GCA_047618505.1 Planctomycetota bacterium | reverse complement strand
CTTGCACACATGGCTCTGTGGGATCGCTCGCAACAAGCTGCGCACCCATCGACGCAAGCGCAGGCCGTTGCCCCTCGAAGACGTTCTGCTAGAGGCCGACGCGGACATCGACCGCATCCTCTCCGACGTCGAACATTCTCCCCTTCCGGATTGGGCCTTGGAGCGACAGGAAACCCAGGACCTGGTGGGCGCGACGCTTTCCTCACTCACGCAGGAGTATCGGGCGGCATTGGTGGGGAAGTACATGGATGGAACAAGTGTGCGCGCAATCGCTGAACACCTGGGCAAGGGTGAAAAGGCGGCCGAGTCCACCCTGCAGCGGGCGCGGGTCGCCTTCAGCAAGGTCTTCACCATGCTATCGGCAAAGCGCGGAGGCCTGGAACAATGAGCGATCACGACAAGCCTCGCTCCTTTGCCGTCCTCGATGACAACCTTGCGCGCTTGATTGGGCGTGCCTACGTACCGGCGCGACCGGCACCAGAATTCCGTACACAGTTGATCCGCGTCGCACGCGCCGAAGTGCGCCGGCACGGAGAGCCGCTTTCCGCGCCTCAGTTTAGGAAGACACGCGCTCCCCTGGTCACGCTGCTTGTGGCCGCAAGTCTCTTGCTTGCCTTCGGCCTCACTTGGCTCATCAATCGCGACGAAGCTTCGCTCACGACCGAATCGAGGCAGGCCCAGGGCGATGAGAATCCCGGGGAGAATGGCTCGGGCGGCGACATCGACCCCCTGTCCTCCCCCGATGGAAGCGGAGATGGTGCTGATGGTAGGACCCCCGATGAAGCTCCCCTGGAGAGCGCTGCGGACAACACCCTAGGGTCGCGAGAACCGGACACCCAGGTTCCCGATGAAGACTCCGGCGACTCTACGCAGCAGTCCAGCGAGACACTGCTTGTGAGGGTCACAGACGAAGAGACCGGTCTACCCATTGAAGTGGTCAGCCTGGGTTTGGTCTCGAAGTTCCGTCCGCGCGAACTTCAACAAACGGAGCGGCGCGAATCGAGCTCAAGCCTCGGGCAACACAACTTCGATGCCCTGCCTGAGGGCGAGCACTCCCTCTATGTTTTCGCCGAGGGATACGCTCTTTGGTCTGGTCCCCTCCAGCAGTTCGATCCCGAGCAGTTCGATCCCGAGCAGCCGCGCGTGATTGATCTCGAATTGTCCCGTGGCGGATCGGTGCACGGCTATGTGGTCGACCCCGTGAGCGGCAATCCGATCGCCGGTGCCCGGGTTGCACCCCGCGAGGATGTGCCCTCGAACACGGTGGCATGGAACCTGCGGCAGCAGGGGGCTTGGCTCCCGGTTGCTGCAACAACGGGCGCCGACGGCAGCTTCCACCTCCCCCACGTCTCGGCGGGAACGCGGGAGTTGCACATCGCCGCCGATGACTATGCGCCGCGCTTCGTGGCGAACCTGACGGTTACAGAGGGTGAGTCCCTGTTGCTTGTGCCCCTGGAACTCGAACAGGAGGCTGCCCTGGAGGGAGTCGTGCTCGACGACAACGGCGCCCCTCTGGCTGGCGAACGCCTGATCGTGTCGCCCTTCGCGTCGGGTGGATCCCTAGACCTCTTTGGCATGGCATTGACGGATGCAGACGGTCGCTACCGAATCGGCGAACTGCCCGCTGGTATGCACTTCGTCATTCTGATTCCCTCGAAAGCTGGGAAAGCCCCCGACGTACGTCCGTTCCAGGCATCCCATGGCGAAACCGCGGACGTATCCTTCGTTCCTCGGCCCACGGGTGCCCTCCTGACCGGTGTCCTGTTCGACGCCGATGGTGGTCCTGCGGTGGAGCGTAACATTGCCCTAGTCGGCACTGTATCAAGCGACTCGCTGGGCACGGAGTCCTTCCGGGCCTCAAGCACTTCGCGCTCCGGAGCCTTCCGCTTCGACGGAGTCGGACCGGGCTCCTACGATTTCTTTGTTCTCATCGATGGCAAACAAGTGACGGTCGTCGGTAGCGTAGAAATCGGGCAGGAAGAGCTGCGCGACATCGAGTTCCACATGGAGCCCTCCTCTGCAAGAGGCCGCGTCCTTAGGGCAAGCGACCGCGACCTTGTTGAAGCAGCGACCGTACATATTTACTCACTGCCGGCGGGCGGGACGACACCAGTTTTCGCGGCCGAGTCCTTCACCGACGCCAAGGGTGAGTGGACCTGCGTTGGCCTCAAGGGCGGCAGGTACTTCCTCGTCATCTACCCAGAACAATCAGGCGCCCTTCCCTCAAGTCCCCTCGGTATTGAGCGCAGCCCGATCTTTGAGCTCCGCGTCGACAATGACGGAGAAGGCGGAGTATTGGACTTCGGCCCCACAGAGTTATTCCCGGGCCGCAACGTTCGGCTTGAGATCAGCGGCTGGGACGGACGAGCGCGGAGCGAAAGCCGGGTAATCATCTCCTGCGCCGACGGCATTGGCGCTTCCCCGACAAGCTTCCATTCCCTCAACGAAGAGGGAGCCCTGCTGGTCTTCGGCTTGGCGCCGGGCATCTACAAAGCCACGCTTCTCGCCCCGGATGGCAGCCAGGACGTTCACGAATTCTCCGTCGCCGGTGGCGACGGATCACTGCAACACATTGTCCTCCAATAGAGGACCTGGCCCGGGGACTTACCTGGGAGCCACCAATGAAAGACGCACTTGTCCTTACCCTTTCGGGTCTACTGGCCGCCGGCGCCGCTGCTGTGACGACCATCGCCATGCGTTCGGATACACCAATTGACGCCGCCACGACGGCTGCGTCTCCGGACGCATCCGCCTTGACCGCACAACTGGAGTCCCTCGAGGCCAAGCAGGCCGAACTCGAACAATTCCTCGACTCCCTGACGAACACACCTGTGGCGGAGGTGGATCCCGCTGCCCAGGATCGCGCCATCGCAGCGGCCGTGCGCACCTGGCTAGAGGAGAATGCCGACGATCTGGTCGCCGCCGATGCAGTTTTGGACGGCGCGTCGGAATTGGAGTCAGACCTTGCCCTGGAAGCGTTGCGCGAGGCCGAAATCAGCGATCTCATCGACATGATCAGCGAAGGCAACTTGAGCGGCGAAGAGCTCCAATACGCCTGGACCCGACTGGCCGAAGCCGGCCGTCTAGACGACGTCGTCGCCGAGCTGGAGCGCATGGTTGAGTTAGATCCGCAGGATCCTGACCTTCGAGTCACCCTCGGCAACAGCTACCTGCAACAGCTCTTCCATGGCGGTGGCGGCCCGCTGGCTGGCGTCCTGGCCGCCAAGGCCGATGGAGCCTTCGACGCGGCGATTCAATTGGACGATTCACACCTGGATGCGCGCTTCATGAAGGCAGTGTCTCTTTCCAACTGGCCCGCGTTCCTTGGCAAGCAAGGGGAGGCCATCGCTGCCTTCGAAGAGCTAATCGTACGCCAAGAAGAACAGCAGGCCGGCGAAGCCTATGCCCAGAGCTACCTGTTCCTGGGCAACATGTATCTTGAGACTGGAGAAGCGGACAAGGCCCTGGCCACCTGGCGCCGCGGGCTGGAGCAGTACCCCACCTCGAGTGCCCTGCGCGAGCAGATCGAACGCAACGGAGGCAACTGATGAGACCCTTCGCTGCCCTACTTGTCGCCGCGATCGTGGCACCGACCGTTGCCTTTGCGACCCACGGCCTGGCCGTGGGCCAAGCCCGCGCCGATGACATTGACGCCCCTTTGGAGGAGCGCGCGGATTCGCAATTCGACACGCGTTCCGCGGCCATTCAGACGCGAATCGAACAGCTGGGTCAGG
>JBLHLB010000404.1:0-3737 GCA_047618505.1 Planctomycetota bacterium | reverse complement strand
GGCCGAATGCGCTCCGGAGAGCCTGCACGGGCCAATTCCTTCTGCCGAAGACTTTGTCCTCACGGAGAGATTCCTCGGCCAGAAAATCCGTGATCGATGCATCCGAAGATCCGAACGGATCGAACAAGCGCGTGACTTCTGGGAACGTTCTTCTCAGGTGCCCCATACATGAAGCCCACTATCACCTTCGCCGCCGCCCTCCTTGTCATAGTTGGCCTCAATTGGGGCCTCTTCGAACTCGATCGTGTTGCATCTGCGACATGGGCGAACCAGGCCCTCGCGCAGCTCCCCTACGCGGCGGTTGGATTGGCCGCTCTCTACCAGTACCTGACCCTAGAGTCCCTACAAAGCCGCTGGAACCTTTCCTCCGCAAGGGTGAGCTAGGTGCAAAGACCTGATCCCAAATCCGAAAAAGGGCTCCCGATGAGTCCTGGTCGGCGCATGGAAGGAACCCCCAGCAGAGCGCGGATTTCATCCTCACGATTGCGGACCGCAAAGGCCCTGTTCCTCTTTGCAGCTGGCGTATCGTGAGTCTTCTCCGTCTACCTTTGGTTCCGCGTGGACCGCGAGCAGGGGCTCTTCGTAAGCGTCTGGGTGCCGTCGATCCTTGCGCTTGGAGCTCTACTCCTGACTGGACAAGGAGAAGAACGATGAACGAATCATTCATCTTCTTGATCGGTTGCTTCGTAACTCTCGTCGTCGGCGCCGCCATCGGCCTACTGGTTTGGGGTGCAGCTAATGAGCCTCGTTGAAAGCCCCCTCAACGCGAATAGGCTCTACGAGGTAGCTTCTGCTACAACTGACCGCCGATTTCCCGCCCACGAGGCGCAAGATGCAGAGCACCTGGAACTATGAGTTCAATCTACCTAGTCCTGGGTGCAGCCGGCGGAATAGGGTCCTGCCTTTGCCGTAAGCTCTCGGCCCAGGGCGACCGGCTTGCTCTTGCCGGCCGTGACTCAGACCGTCTTCGTGATCTGGCCAGGAGTCTGGACGCTTCCGCTCACCCGCTCGATGCAACCTCGTGCGAGCAAGTGGAGGAAGCGGTCAAGAGCGTGGTCATGGAACACGGGCGTATCGACGGAATCGTCAATTGTGTTGGCTCCATTCTGTTGAAGCCGTCACACCGAACTTCGTCCGAGGAGTGGCGCTCTGTCCTAGCCACCAACCTCGACAGCGCGTTTTCGGCCGTGAAAGCTGGTACATCAGCAATGCTTAAGACCGGCGGGTCGATCGTATTGCTCTCCTCTGCAGCAGCACGAATTGGGCTCCCAAACCACGACGCAATCGCTGCTGCCAAGGCAGGAGTCGTCGGACTCGCCCTCTCAGCGGCAGCCTCCTACGCAGCACGTGGTATCCGGGTAAACGTCGTATCGCCGGGGCTTGTTCGGACGCCATTGTCGGAGCCCCTGACTCAGAATCCGGCTTCCGAGAAAGCCTCAGTCGCCATGCACGCCCTGCAACGCCTTGGCGAGCCAGAAGATGTCGCGCGGGCCATCGCGTGGTTCCTGGACCCGCTTCAATCCTGGGTCACTGGCCAAGTCTTGGGCGTCGATGGCGGCCTTGGATCAGTGCGCTCCAGGTGATGCCCCTAGCACGACTCAGATAGACAAAGTCTTCGCGTGATTTTGTGGCTGCTCCCGAACGTGAGCGATTCGTGAATCGACTCCGGAGACCTGCCCTCCGCCATAACCTCTAGAAGACACCAAAGGATCAAGCTCTTATCAGCCTCGGGCTTCATCCTGGACTCGAAGTGTGAGCGCTACTTCGAGGTCCAAATTCCAGTGAAAGCAAGAATTAGCCCAAGTACAAACGCAATCGTGTCGGCCTCGGAGACGAGAACGCCGATCGTCTCTGGTCGCCTGTCACCGATTCCGTGATGGGCCGTCTTTTCATGATTCAGCTCGCCTCCGACGGCGCAGGTAGCTGCATCTTTGAAGGCAACGTCAGCACTGTGAACTACGGTGGTTTCCCTAAGTGTGCATTCGCCCCACGAAGTTCGATCTACGGTGCAGCAAGACCCTACAGCTCAAATTCTGCGGCGAAGGAAAGTCCTACGAGCTGCGTCTCCGTGCGATCTGCCTATTCGGCTGCGTGCACAACGAGGCAGTCCCCTATACTGGGGGTGGCGTGTGGCAGGAGCGCGTCTACGCCATTGATGAATTCATTCCGGTCTGGCGCGGTCGACGCCCTCGATATTAAGGCCGATAACGTGGCGGGTTTCGGTCTCATGATCTCCGAGAGGCAGGCCGGTCCTTTCTGTCTTGAGACCTCTACAATCTCTACAGGGTAGATCTACATGGAAGCTGTCATCGGAAACACTGTTATGGCACTGGAGCCGGGCAGCACGCTCTACGTGGCGGATGAGGATCTGCGGGTGATTCACACCAACGAGGAGTGGCACAGATTCGCTCAAGTCAACAAGGGCACGGGACTCGCCGGGCCGGCGTGGAACACCCATCTGCTCGAAAACATGAGCGGCAAAGAGCGCGAGAGGTGGGCTTCAATCTACAGCCTACTTCTTGCCGGAGAGCTCTCTCACTACGAAGAGGACTTCATCTGCTCATCGCCTGACGAGCACAGGATCTATCGACTGCGAACCACGCCGGTAAAGGGAGACGACGGAAACACGCTCCTGGTACACCACACAGTACGAATCGACGACAAGGCTACGGAGCGCGAAGCGATGCGCGGTCGCCTGCAGACCCTTGACACCAATCCAGAACAGGTCAAGCGAGAGTACCGTACCCGGGTGCTCGAACCCCGAGTCGTTGTGCCTGGGTATCGCGTCGCCCAGTTCGTGAGGCCCCTCGATGACGTCGGCGGAGACGTCGTGTGGCACCGCCAGTACGAGGATGGAACCACGGATGTGCTTCTCGCGGATGCGATGGGACACGGTATCGAAGCCAGTCTGCATGCGGCGAAGATGGTCATGATGCTCGACTCCCTTGCCGCGTCATACCGACAACCGCAGGATATCCTTGCCTCGCTGAATCGCGGAATGCTACGTCACCGCTCGGAACATGAGAGTGCGTTCGCAACGGGAATCCTGCTTCGCCTTCAGCGTGGCAGCTCGAATCTTCGATGCACGAACTTCGGGCACAACGCCCCGATCTTTTCACGCTCCGGCGAGATCCTGATGGAAGCCGGTCTCGCGCTCGGGATCACGGACATCATCCCGGTCTGGCCTGAGATCGAACTCGACCTGGAGCAACACGGAACTCGGTTTCTTGTCTTCTCAGATGGGATCACGGAGCAGTTCGACGCGCAAGGTGCGATGTATGGCAACGAGCGACTGATGGCGGCGCTACAGGGTTCGCTCGATCTGGAACTGGACGCCATGCTCAATCGAATCGTGGATGAATGGACTGCGTTCAGGGGCGATGCAGTGATCAAGGACGATCAGGCGCTGGTCGCGCTGGAACTGTCTTAGTCGCTCCGCTCGTACAAGCTGCTAAGGAAGAGACCTTCGCCGCCGGCAACACAACGAACTGCCCCTGGCCAGCAAGCCCGCCTGTCTTTGGCAGTCACGCCATCCACCGTTGGAGGCCCCGCTCAAGCACCCGATTCAACGCCTTGCACGTGATCTTGACATCGGTGAGCTACGCTGTCCCGAGAAGTAATTCACGCGCTTTATTTGTGCCCACGCAAGCTATCTCAGTCGCGTTCGACACGCAGATCGACCCCAAATCCATGTCCATCTTGAAGTAGTTCACTTCCGCTCAAACCGTGTCGGGTGT
>JBLHLB010000403.1:0-3754 GCA_047618505.1 Planctomycetota bacterium | reverse complement strand
GTGGGGCCGAGGGGGGAGCCGCTGTTTTTCGGGCGAGCTGCTAGATCCGCAGGCGAGCGGTAATCGAGCCGAATCCCACCGTAGCAGGGATCCCGCTCCGCAAATCGAACCGCCCTGGGGATCCCCCTTACTTATTGCAACGAGCCCGGCCGACTCGGCACGGAGGTCGGGCGCTACTCAAACTTATACACCCGGGCCTCACCGTCGAAGTCCACGATGGCGTAGCCCGTCCCGTGAATTCGCATGCCCTTGGTCGAATCATCGGCGGCAGGCGAGTCTTCCACATCGATGACTAAACCAGAGAGGCTCTCAGTCTTCTCCTGCAGAAACGCCAAGCGCCCCGAGGGTAGCCCAGCCACCGCCCCGTTCATCCAACCGACACGGATCGTGGTGGATCTGGTAACGACCTCACTGGACCCCGCAGCACGGAGCACCGTCGAACGAGTAGCACTCGCGGTGTTCTTGATGCCCATTGCTGCTAACGTTTCGTCGGCCTCGAAGTCGCCATAGGGGAACTCTTCCCCTGGTAGTACTTGATCCTTCGCTCCCACGATAACGGCACGGGCCAAGGCAGCCCCGAGTTGATTCGCTTGCTCAGCATGTGAGCCCTTGGAATAACTTGCGAGGTAGGCGAAGCATCCCAATAGGGTCTCGCCGGAACCCGCTGCTTCCCAGGCTTGATCGTCCTCGAATGTCCTGTCCCGCTCCGCCTCGCGCCAGGCCAGCGTCGCGTCTTCGAGTTCCTGCAGCCTCACAAGCGCCACTGATTCGAATTCTGTCCCTGCGTGCCTCAATAGAAAGGCCTGCCAACCATCAACGGTCTGCAGTTGTTGCGCCAGCGCGAAGTCGTCCCCTGGGGAAGGCGTTGCCGGCGCGGATGTACAACTATTGAGAGCCAGTCCGGCTGCTATTGCGAGCACCCACAGGGCGCTGCTCTTGGTTTTGAACTTCATCGCTCGGAGTTCTCCTGGGAGTTGGGGCACGGGATGCCCTGCCGCACACGCTATCGCTGGGGGACACCGAGGGGGGTCGATTCACGGGTAGAAAAACTTACCGCTGCCCCTGCTGCGCTCCGATCGTGGACTTCGCACCCCCGCTGCGGGCCCCGCGGCAAGGGCTGTCCGGAGCCTGCTCAGAGGGAATAGCAGGAGCTCGCCCCCCTCGCGTCGACGGCGTGTAGGCTTTGCGCCTTCGCCCAAACCCGGGCAGGTAGCGACGAATTCAGGCATGCCCGGTCCGAAGATTCGACGCTGCCGCGCATCATGCAAGTTTCACACACCTCCGAGCGGCTTACGCTGCTGGTTCTCTTCGCCATCGTTGGGACCTGGTTCCTTGGCCGCGAACTCCTGAAGCATGCGGACACTGTTGGTAGCTCCGTAATCCTCGCGGCCGACGCATTCGGTGCAGCAAGAGACACTGCGACCCCGGAGGCAGACTCTCGGGGCGCGGCTCGCCTCCTCGTTGGGACACCGGGGGAGGGTGACGTGGAAGACTCTACGGATGTCAACGTCCCTGGAGAGTTGGACTCTGTGCCTACGGAGGAAACTCAGTCCGTCTCCGTTGAGCCCTCGGCGGTTGAGCCCTCGACCAGCGTGCACTCCCCCGCCGCGAATCCGGAACCGGTTCGAGTTCGCGGAACAATTGCCGCCGGCGGTCAGCCCCTAGGGGCCCGGACAACATGGCGCGCGATCGAGGGTCAGTTCGATCCATTGGAGATTGGCGCGAAAGGCGACGGAGCCTACGCCGTGACGCTGCCTGCGCCGGGTCGCTACCTGGTGCGCGTACACCCCCCAGGTCTGCTCGATGACGTAGCCGCTCTCGGGCTCGCCTTACTTGTGGACATCCCCCCCGCGGACAGTATTCGCCTGCCACTGGAGATTCCAACGGGCAGCTTGGTCGGCAGCCTGAAAACCGCCGACGGCGAGCCGGTGGAGGACGCCTTTCTGGAGTTGATTCCCGAGGACTGCGCCTTTGGATTGCAGTTGAGTGATCCACCCCTGCGGCGCGCCTTGAGCGATGACCAAGGAAACTTCCGATTCAACTACCTCGCCGCTGGCAACTACACCGTCAGCACAAGCCTGGATCTCACAAGCAATGACGCGGGCGAGGATCGCTCCATCAACCTGCGTGTCACAGGCGAAGTCACCACGGTCAGCGACGGAGCTGAAGCCTCATCGCTCCTGCAACTTCCGCCGGCGGAAGCTCCCGCCGGTACCGTCCGCGTATTACAGAACGGAGAGCCCGCCTTCGGAGCAACGGTGTTCCTGCAAAGGAAAATGCGCGCTGACCTGCCGGCACGCATCCTTGGGATCACCGGTCGCGACGGCCAGTTGTCCCTGCCCGTTGTCGCGCATGCCGACGACTATTTCCTGTCCGCAAGCGCTACAGGAACGGCCACTGGCCCGGTGGGTATGGATTTCGAGGCGATGCAAATAGAACTCGTACTCATCCCCGCACGCGGTGTGAATCTACATACCCTGGATGCCGATGGACGCGCCCTGGAAGCCAAGGTCGAGTTGCTGCTCATCGAAGACGAGCCCGGCGACCTGGAACTCCCCTGTGCCCGCAGTAATCCCCTGGATCTCGCTCGCAGTGGCGAAGCGACAAGCCTGTCGGAACATCAGCTCGGGCCGCTGCTTCCCGGGCTGTACCGCGCCCGCGCCTGGACCAAAGACGGATTACAGGCAACCCACGAATTCCGCCTTGAATCGGGGAACGAGCCCCTTGTCATCGAGCTGCGCCTAGTCGATGCAGACCTCGCCGATGCAGACCTCGTCGAAAGGGGATTGATCGAAGAGGAGTAGGGGTTACCCCCCTACTTGCTTCCCCTACTTGCCTCGCATCCAGTTCAAGAACGCGGCGATGTCCGCCGGGAGTTCCTGTTCGATGTTGACCTGTTCACCTGTCACGGGGTGAACAAAGCTAAGCGCGCGGGCATGCAGGAAATTGCGCTGCGGCTGGGGTGCTTCCGCGGGGATGCTCAATTTCAAGCCGCGCCGACCACGGTAGAGCGAGTCCCCTAGGAGCGGGTGGTCGATCGAAGACATGTGCACGCGAATCTGGTGCGTGCGTCCCGTATGCGGCTTCAACACGAGGAAGCCGAAGCCTTTGGCCCGCAGCTTGGTCTCATAGAAGGTGGAAGCTTCGCGACCGGAACCGTCACTCACGACGGCCATGCGATCCGAACGCTTCTCCGCCCGGCCGATGGACGCTTCGATCCAATCAGAATCAAAGCGTGGTTCGAAGTGCACCACCGCAACGTACTCCTTCTGCACCTCGCGATCGCGAAAGAGCTGCACCATGCCTTCCCCGCCTGCGAGGGTCTTAGCCAAGACCATCAACCCGCTGGTCTCCGCGTCCAAGCGGTGCACGATGCCCGGTCGATCTTCTCCCTGGATGCTGGGCAGGTCACCGAAACGCTCCACGGCCAGCTCGGACACCGTGCCGCCGCGAACGATGGTAGAGGGGTGTGCCACCATCCCCGGGGGCTTGGATATGACGATCAGGTGCTCGTCCTCGTAGACGACATCGAAGCTGGCTCCCTCCGGCGCGCCGCGGCGCTCCCGGGTGCGAATGACGGGCACCAGGCGCAGGCCTTCGCCAGGCTCGACAATGCGCGAGGAACGAGTCTCGACTTCGTCACTCACCAACACACCGCCGTCGCTGATGAACTCCTGGATGCGCGAGCGGGAGACATCTTCTAGGAGCGCCACCAGGATCTTGTCCAGGCGGCCGCCCACGAGCTCCTCGGGCA
>JBLHLB010000402.1:0-3764 GCA_047618505.1 Planctomycetota bacterium | reverse complement strand
GAACGCCGCCGCGGGCTGCGCAAGGCTTTACGCGGCGAGGGCATCGACGGCGACAGCAACTATTGCTTTGGTGAGGGTGGAGCCGGCACCTATTCCGACGGCAAGCTCTACACGCGCTCTGGCAACAAGCGCGAAGTCCGCCGCATTCTTGAGGACCTCGTGGCCCACGGCGCGCCGCCGGAGATCCTCTCAAGCTGGCGCCCCCACGTGGGCTCCAATCGCCTACCTGAAGTTGTCACCGCCCTGCGCGAGAGTATCCGTCGCGCCGGCGGAGAGGTGCGCTTCGGCGCACGTGCAGAGGAGCTCGAGGTCGAAGACGGTCAACTGCGCGCCGTGCATACGCGCATCCTCGCCGAAGACCGACTGGAGCGCATCGCCTGCGACGCAGCCGTGCTCGCCACGGGACACAGTGCCCTCGATGCCCTCGCCATGGTGAGCCGAGCGGGCGCGCGGCTCGAGCCCAAGGGCTTCGCCATGGGCGTGCGCATCGAGCATCCGCAGGATTGGCTCGACGAACGCCAATACGACGGCGCACGCGCGCACCACGACCTCCCCGCTGCATTCTATGAACTCACCACTCAGGTGGAAGAACGCGGCGTCTACAGCTTCTGCATGTGCCCCGGCGGGTTCATTGTCCCCGCCAGTACCGACTCCAGTCGCGTGGTCGTAAACGGCATGAGTCTTTCCAAGCGCGACTCCCCCTTCGCCAACTCCGGCCTCGTTGTGGCCCTCGAGCCGGAGGACTGGTGCGGGGCGCGGGGTGAGCAGTGGGGTTGGCCGGAGCTGCTGCGCCGGGCGGCGGAGCTGGGACAAGCTGATATTCCCGGAGACGGTCGCCTGCCGGCCAAGCCCAGCGACGACCCGCTCTTTGGCGTGCGTCTGCAATTGGCCCTGGAGACCGTCAGCGCGAAGGCCGGGGGCGGCAGGCAACGCGCTCCCTCCCAACGCGCCGACCTGGCCCTGGAAGGCCGGGGGCGCACGGCGGATCCGATTGCGACTAGCTATCGCCCCGGACTAACCGGCGTAGACCTAGGCCAGGTCCTGCCCGAAGGAATGTGGACACGAATCCAGGGTGGGCTCTTCGCCTTCGATGAGCGTATGCCCGGGTTCGCAGGCGAACAAAGCCAACTGATCGGCGTCGAGTCGCGCACCAGTTCCCCTGTCCGCATAGCACGCGACCCCGAGTCGCTCGAAGCGGTCGGGGTCGCGGGGCTCTATCCCTCCGGCGAGGGCGCAGGCTATGCAGGTGGAATCGTATCGGCCGCCATGGACGGTCGCCGCGTGGCGCGAATCCTGATCCGCCGATTCGAGCAGCAGTAGCTAGAGCGCCAGGGCTTGCATCCAGGCGCTGTAATCCCGGCCGTGCTTGAGGCCGGTCAGTACTTCGATGGTCGATGCGACTTCGCCGATGACATCTTCGTCGCAGGAACGCAGCACATCTACGAGGAAGGGCACGGCGCCGGGTTCTCCGAGATCTACGAGGAAGGCCAGGGAGCCGAGAAACGTCTCGACCGGCATGAACTCCATCTGACTCGCAACGATGTGAGCCAGGGGTTTGGAGTAGGCGGGATGGGCCGCGAAGTCGCGGTACAAGAGACCCAGCTCAGATGCCTTGAGGTCGGCCACGGAGTGGGCTAGTTCCTCACCACTGGTCAGCCACCATTCCAAGCCGCGCTCCACCCGTCCGAAGAAGGTGATGACGGGAACATCGGCGCGAATGTGGAAGCTCTCCGCTAGTGCGCGGCGAACGGCCTGGGCTTCGTGGGGACTCTTGCTTTCATTCAATGTGACCGTGAGCAGCTCCAGGGCCTCGGCCTCGCCGGCCAAGGCGCCCAGCGCAACCAACTTGACTTCCGGGCGTTGGTCGCGGGCAAGGCTGAAGAGCAGCTCGTTCCAGCGCTCGCCAAGTATCCACGGGTAGCGGCGGGCAAGGGGATTGATGCGTTCGATCAAATCCTCCACCGGAGGTCCCGGGACGTCGGCCTGGGCATTTTCCAGAAGAGCCAACAGGAGCCAAAGACTGCGCGGATCCGCAGCGCGCTCGATCGCCCGAGAACACTCGTCACGCAGGGTCGGGTCTTCCATTCCCTGGAGCGCCTCGAGCAGATGCCCGTGGGCCTCCGGTCGACGCTTCAGGTGATTCGCTAGAGACTTGCGCAGGGTCACACGAGTGATGTATGCGGAAATCTCGTCCTTGCTCAGCCCCTGCGCAATCTCAAGCCAGAGCTCTAAGGCCGGCTTGGTCGCCAGGTCCGAACTCAAGTGGAGCGCCCCCAGGCGGTCGTCCAGCGATGCGCCTGTTGCCAAACGAGCCGTCAGAAGTACGAGGGTCGCATCCGGAAAACGCTCCGAGAGCAGCCGAGCGGAGAGATCACCGTACTCGTCAGGTCTCCCCCACCACTGAACGTCTCGTGGCTCTATCCCATCCACCTCAAAGAGTTCGTCAAATTCAGGACCGCCCGCATAGAACGCGAAGAAGATCCCCGCGCCACCGGCGCCCAGGGCTTCCAGCTGGTTGAGCACCTGCTCTTCCGTGCGTGCAGTGCGGGCGTCACTCCGAAGGAGTATCGCCTGCACATCCTGGACCGAAACCGGCTTGGCTTCCTGCCCCCAAGTGATCGGCGCGAGGAGGGCAACCAAGGAGGCTGCCATCTTCGCGAAGGGGAAACTTGATGTGGAGATCATTTCAAAGGTCCCTTGGGGATGGGATAGGGTTCATTACTTGCCGCCTTTGCCGCCTGTGCCGCCAGTGCCGCCGGATTCACTCTGTCCTTCGTCTGCTCCGTTATCCTCGAAGGTCGGCGCATCTTCGTAGTTCGCAAGCAAGCGCCAGGAGAGGAGCTGAAGTCCAACCAAATCATCGCCCGAGGTCGAGCCGGGGATCCCCGGCTGATCCAAGCTGCCATCCATGATGCGCTCGTCAAATTCGACCACGAGCTTCGTGTGCTTCGCGCCATAGTCGCGCTGGATATCCACTACGTTGCCCGCGCTCATATTCCCGTAGAGCGACACACTCTGCGAGCCAGACTTATCCAAGTTGATGTCGATGAAGTCGTTCTCGGCATACATGAACGCGTTCATTTCCTTCAGCGTTCCGCCCGTTGGATCCCCAAAAGAGATGTTCCCGCTGTCCGCCACGTCGGGGTCCTTCATCGCGATAAAAGCGATGCCGTCCGTCTTATCATTTTCGTAGAACAGATTGTCGCCGAAGTAGATGTTGCCCTTCACTACGAAGGTAACCTGCACTCCATTGGCCAAGCCATGCTTGAAGCGGAAGGACTCAGTCGGAGAGTTGTCCAACCAGAGGTTCCCATCGATGAAGAAGACAGCACCGTTGGAATCGATGCCCGGCTCGCTGCCGACACCACTCATGCTGATTTCCGAAGGATCAACTCCGGTCTGTCCGGAATCGCTTCCGTTAGGCTCATAGGGATCCTCAAGGAAGTAGTCGTCGCCAGCCGTCATGTTGAGGCGACTGCTCCGATCGCTCGGATTCATCCGAAAGATGTGCCCCGGCGAATCTTCGGGCAGCTGCCACGCACTTCCACCGGGGGGAGCTGAGGAGTAGAAGGCGTCGGCGCCACTGAACAAGTCCGCGACGTCAAAGGTCGCTGCAGCCTCGTAATTCATCTTCGTCAAATCGGGGATCGACATGACGCTGCTCTCTTCTCCGCTGTAGTTCCCAAGAATCTGACCCGTTGCTCGGGCAGTTCCATCGAGGAAGGAGTCTTGCAGGAAATTGATGCTGCCCCCACTGTAGACGT
>JBLHLB010000401.1:0-3792 GCA_047618505.1 Planctomycetota bacterium | reverse complement strand
CCAGCGCCTGGGAGCCGAATCTGAGGAGCTCTCTGGCCGCGGGAGCTGAGGCAATTGGTTGGAATGCCTAGGCGCTCAGTCAGAAAGGATTTCTGCGCCACCCCTCTGGGTGGCAGCACCACTTCCATTGGAGTCTCTGTGGATCCGTCCTAGGCCCGTTCGATTGCTGCCAGCAACCAAAGCGATGGGGACAGCTTGCCCGAGCGCTCTTGGGCTGGACTCGGGGCCCCTAGGGGAGCAAACAGCAGCTTCTACGTCCCGGGCCAGGAAGGAACAGTCCGGTTGTGACGCCCAAGGGGTACGAATCATCTAAGATCTGTATTCAGGCCCCTGAGAGAATACAAAAGCATGAAAAGACGACATCGCCGAAGTGCAGCCCACTCAAATTGGAGCCGGCGTGAATTGATACGCCTTGGCGGTGGTGGGTTGCTCGGTTTAGGCCTTTCGGATTACCTATCCCTAAAGGCATCTGCGATGACGAATCCCCTTGGGCTAGGGCGGGGCCCTGGCTGGGGTAAGGCGAAGAGCGTCATCCTCGTCTTTCTGCAGGGTGGTCCCAGCCACATCGACCTCTGGGATCCGAAGGATGGTGCACCCGATGATGTGCGCAGTGTCTTTAAGACGATCCCCTCGAGCGTGGATGGCATGGAGGTCACCGAACTTTTACCGCGGCTTGCCCAGGAGACCCATCGATTCACCTTCGTGCGCTCCATGAGCTACCAGCCCGTTGGGCTCTTTAATCATACGGCGGCTCACTATCAGATGTTGACCGGGTACACGGCCGACAAGGTCAGTCCCTCGGGTCAATTGGAGCCGCCGTCCCCTAAGGACTTCCCGAATGTTGGCTGCAACATCATCAAGATGCGGCCGCCGGAAGAGGCGACCCTGCCCTATGTCATGCTTCCCCGACCGCTGCAGGAAAGCAACATCATCGGCAAGGCGGGAACAGCTGGTTTCCTGGGGCGTGCCTTTGATCCATACACTCTGTATCCCCCCGGCAACGACGACAATCAGGATAAGCTTCAGACCGTCCAGGCAAGTGATCTCGTCCTTCGTCCGGAGCTGACGGTGAATCGCCTGGAGAGGCGCGCGCGCCTTCGGGACATCATCGAGTCCGGCATGCCTGCGGTGGAGCACGCCGTGGCAAACTATGACCTAGACGAGTATGCCGCCCAGGCCCTCGAACTCATCCTGTCCGGTCGATCGCGCAAGGCCTTTGCCATCGAAGAGGAAACGGACGCAATGCGCGACCGCTATGGACGTTCCACCTTCGGGCAGTCCTGCTTGCTCGCCCGTCGTTTGGTTGAGGCGGGGACGCGCTTCGTTCAAGTCAACTGGCCTAAGGTTGCCAACTCCGACAAGCATTCCTGGGATTGCCACGTGGATCTCGAGAAGCGCATGCGTGACCAAGCAGCGCCTATGTTTGACCCCGGCATCGCAACTCTCATTGCGGACCTAGATGAACGTGGGTTGCTAGAGAGCACACTTGTGGTTGCCGTCGGCGAATTTGGGCGCAGTCCCCGCAAGGGTCTGAGCACATCCGGCAACAGCAACGACACCGGCAGTCGCGATCACTGGCCCTATTGCTTCACTTCCCTAGTTGCCGGGGCTGGGATTAAACGCGGCTACGTCCATGGCGAATCCGACACTACGGGATCCGCTCCCCTGCGCGACGCGGTACACCCGACAGACCTGTTGGCTACGATCTATCACGCCGTTGGGATTGACCCCACGACCGAGGTCTTGAATCACCTCAATCAGCCGCGGGAACTCGTCAAGGGATCAGCAGTCTTGGACCTCTTCCAGGCATGAAAGTAAACCCCATGATCCCCCTTGTCGGTTGCCTCGCCTTGATCGCCCCCGTCTTCGGACAGGAAGTGGAGCCGGAGCCGGTTAGCTTTCACAGGGAAGTACGTCCGCTGCTTCAGGAACACTGCCAAGGCTGCCACCAGCCGGCGAAGGACTCCGGTGATGTCATGCTCCTGACCCACGCGAATCTCTTCTCAGAAATTGACGGGGTCCCCTTGGTCGTGCCGGGTCACCCCGGGGAGAGCTTGCTCATTGACGTTGTGTCTCCCCTGGGGGCTCTCGCCCCCGCAATGCCCGAGGACGCAGCGCCCCTGTCGGAGGGAGATCGAGCCTTGCTCAGTCGATGGATTGCGGAGGGTGCGCTGGATGACTCACCCACATCCCTTGGCGAAGTGCCGACCCCAGATAATCCCCCCCTCTACCCGGCGCTTCCGGTCATTCGAGCCCTGGCCTTCTCGCCGGATGGCAGCAGCCTTGCTGTTTCCGGCCGACATGAAGTTCTGGTGCATGATGTCCCTGCCCTTGCCACTGGGCCGCCTTCACCGCCGCGTCGATTGATCGGCATCTCTTCGCGGATCGAGTCCCTTCGCTTTTCCCCCGACGGGACAATTCTGGCCGCCGCGGGCGGAACGCCTTCTCTCTTTGGCGAAGTTCAACTTTGGCGACCCCACGAGAGCAAGCTACTCCTGTCTATATCGGTGACCTACGACACCCTGCACGGACTGTCTTGGTCTCCCAATGGAGAACTCTTCGCCGTTGGGGGTAGTGATCATAGCCTACGGGCGTTCGACCCGAAGTCTGGCCAGCAGGTGCTCTTCCAAGGGGCCCACAATGGCTGGGTTCTGGGCTCGACCTTCTCCCACGACGGCACGCATCTCATCTCTGTTGGCGCCGATCGATCTGCCAAGCTGACCAAGGTCGATACAGAGCAGTTCATCGACAACATTACCAGCATCACGCCCGGTGCGCTGAAGGGTGGACTGGCCGCTGTTGAATTGCATCCCAAGGAAAAGCAAGTGCTGCTCGGCGGTGCAGACGGGGAGCCCAAGCTCTATCGGATCTTCCGCGAGAAAGATCGTCAGATCGGAGACGACTTCAACCTGGTGCGTGCCTACGCTCCACTGCTGGGCCACGTCACGGACGTAGGCTGGGCCAGCGATGGGGAAAGCTTCTTCGCTTCCGCCAGTCTTTCCATTCAGGCGGGATCGGTGCGAGGCGGAGCCGTGCGTGCCTATGCAACCCAGGGTGAGGTCCTCTGGACGAGTCAATTCGGAGAGGCAATCTACGCGCTTGCGGTTGATCCCACAGGTGCCTACGTGGCCGTCGCTGGGTTTGACGGTGCAGTACGGTTGCTTGACCCTGCCTCGGGTCAAACCCTGCTGGAGTTTGAACCCGTTGAGCTCCAGACGTTAGCACCAACGGCCCCTAGGAATGCCGATACCCCTGCTCCTGCAGGGCTGCCATCAACAGCGGAGAACAGCTCTGCCACCGGCCAAGGCCTAGATATATCCACGGAAGGTGAGCAGTCGTGAAACGGTCCATCCAAAGTTTGTTATTGGTCGCTTTCATCAGCATCACAGGCGGCCTCGCCTCCGCTGACAAGGGTCTGGAAGAGTCGACCAATCCGATTCTCCGGGACGGAGCGCGCGTGGTTGACATTCGTGCGTACCCCGAGCGCGTTGTCCTCGACCGTCCGTTCTCCTCCGTGCAGCTGCTTCTCGTCGCAGAAACCGCAGCGGGCGATTCCGTGGACACGACACGCTCCGCCACCCTGATAGAGCCGAGCCCCCTCGTTGAAATCACCCCCGGTGGTGTGGTCAGACCCCTCGCCAACGGTGAGGGCGTGCTGCGCTTTGCGATCGACGGAAAAGCCATTGAAGTCCCTCTTTCGGTGTCCAACCAAGACGAGGCGTTCTGGCCGGACTATCGCCAGGACGTCATGCCAATCCTTTCGCGTGCCGGTTGCAACACGGGCTCCTGTCA
>JBLHLB010000400.1:0-3792 GCA_047618505.1 Planctomycetota bacterium | reverse complement strand
CGCCAGTAGGAGGGTCTTCAACCCAATTACCCCAGGCTCCGGTGTCCCCACAACACAGGCTCTTTCGGGTTCGAAGACAAGGCAAGTCGGGACGTTCGTCGTTCCTATCCGTGGCTACCGCCGTGTCCAGCCTTCCCAGCTACCAGACCGGCACAAGGAGATTCGAAAAAGGCTATGTCCACATCGATGAAAAGTCTCGGCTCCGGTGAACCCGACGACGAGATCTTCAAGGCAGCCACGGACACCGCGACCCCCAGGGACTTGACGTTGCGACCAACATCACCCCTCGAGACGGCCAAGGGCCCGGAGATCGAGCCCGAAACACCCAGCGAACCGGCTCCCTTGCAAGACCCCCTCTCTGGCGCCACTCCCTCAAGTGAAGACCTCGCACGCATCTGGACACGCCTACGCGGTGCAATTCGAAAACGCCTCAAGCGCGAGCAATACGAGACCTGGTTCACACGCACAGTTCTCGTCAACCTGGAACCCGGCCGCATAGTTCTTGCGGTACACAACAACTTCACTCGCGACTGGCTCAACAACTACTATCGCGAGGTCATCGACCAGGCCATCGAAGAAGTGCTCTCCGCGCGTCCGAAGCTTGAATTCCTAGTCGATCCCGAGCGCACGGCCAACCTGATCTCGAGCCAGTCCGCTGACTCCTTCCCCCAGAATAGCGGCTCGACCCAGGGCTCAGCTCACGGTCTACCCCAGGGCCAACCCCCCGGCGAAAACCCCGCCTTGGATTCACTCCGGGCACGCGGTCGGCACCCGGGGAATGCCCAGCCCCCCCTGCGGCCCGGGCCCTCCCGTGGCATGAGCCCTGCGCCGGGCACCCACAACGGCTTGCTAATCTCTAGCGACGTTGTCTTGAACCCAAACTACCGCTTCGGTGGCTACGTAGTCGGTCCCTGTAACCGCTTCGCCCACGCCGCCTGTGTCGGCGTCTCGGAGAAGCCCGGCAACCTCTATAACCCCCTCTTCCTCCACGGAAACGTGGGATTAGGAAAGACGCACTTACTTCAGAGTTTGTGCCACACCCTCCTGGAGCGTGACCCGGGCACTCGCATTCTGTTCCTCTCCTGCGAGACCTTCGTCAACCACTTTATTGCGGCCCTAGAGGACGGCGACCTACAGGCCTTCAGGAACAAATACCGCAACGTGGACCTTCTGGTTGTGGACGACATCCACATCCTGGCGAACAAGGAACGGACCCAAGAAGAGTTCTTCCACACGTTCAATACCCTCTACAACGCAGGCAAGCAGATCGTCCTTTCTTCGGACAGTCCGCCCCTAGATATCCCGACCCTTCAGGATCGCCTGGTTTCACGCTTCAAATGGGGCCTTGTCACAGAGGTCGAGACGCCTTGCTACGAGACGCGCATGGCGATCCTCAAGCGCAAGAGCCGTGATCGCGGGCGTGAATTGCCGGATGATGTGGCCAGTTTCCTGGCGGAACGCATCGACACCAACATTCGAGAGCTGGAAGGCGCCGTCACCAAAGTTCTGGGATACGCCAGCCTCTCCGGTCGACCCATCGACCTCACGCTGCTCCGGGAGTGTTTAGGTGAGCTCTTCACGGTCAAGCGAGGCGAACCCTCCATCGAGGACATCATGGGCCTCGTAACCAAGGAATTCGGGATCAAGCTGGCTGAAATCCAGTCCCGTCGGCGCACAGCAGCCATCGCCTTCCCAAGACAAATCGGCATGTACCTTGCACGCCGCATCACGCGCATGTCCCTTGAGGAAATTGGGGGGTACTTCGGCGGGCGAGACCACTCCACCGTGCTCTACGGGGTCCAGAAGATCGATAAGCGCAGCAAGGAAGATCCCGCAGTGCAGGATCTCCTTAGCAGGCTGCTCCTGGAGCTCAGAGACGATCGCCGCGATCTGAACTTTTAGCTCTAAAGAGCGGGCTCTGAACGGCTGCCCGCTGGGGCTACTCAACGCACACCAGAGAATGGATCGGGCTGTTCCCTAGGGCAGCCCGCCTGTGTTCACCCTCTGCCGGCCTGTCGCGGCATAAACCCAAGGCGCCAATGAGTGGCTGGGACGCCTCTGTTGGTCCTCTAGAGGTCCCGTAGCAGCCCTTGCCTAGCCGCTTCGGCTGGGGCCCCGCCAAGGCCACCACGCAGGGTTCGAGAAACCCTCAACTAACCTGCATCGGTTCGTGCTCCCAGGTGCCATTTCCCTGCCGTTGACGGTATTCTAGGGACGCTGCCATCACACCCCTGAGGCGGCCCATTCAAGAGCAATCCAAGCGTGTACATAAGCACTCCAACAAGCGCCTCGACGCAGACCCTTAGGAACCCGCTGACAAGCGTCGACGGGCTGTCTATTGGTCGAATGTCGTGGGCGGCAAAGCTGTGCATAATTGGCGCGATCCGTGCGACCAAAACCACTCAACACGGCCCTTGGAAAACATGTGGAAAGCTGGGGATGACCGGCGATCTCTCCACACCTTTCAAGAGCCTTCGAGGCGCACTTAATTTGGCCTGCGGAAAGCCCTTGATAGATCCGGTCTTTTCCGCGGTTCTTCCACAGCTTCAGGGCCTTCGTCCGCAGACACAAGAGGACACACAAACCCTTGGTGTTGCAGGACTTAGTCACGCGAGCAGCGGCGTTCTCCCCAAATTTAGGGGGCCTATATTAAGAAGATGAATCTATTAACTAATAGAGGGGATCGACACCGGCGGCTACGCCCTGTGCAAAACCCTCGGAACTCTGAGCCCTTGAAGAGACCCAAACAGCTTCGAGCGAAGAAGCTTGGGAGCCTGGCTTGCGTCGCACCTCAGTCCGCATCGACCACCACCTTTGACCTGATCAGCCACGAGTCCAACCGATGAAAGTTCTCTGCGATCGCGAACGTTTGCGTGAGGGCCTGGCGGTCGTCACCTCCGTCATCCCCATGAAGAGCACCCGTCCTGCCGTCGAGAACGTTTGCCTCGTGGCAACGGATGACGCGCTTGTGCTTGTCGGCACTGACCTCGACGTAGCCGTCCGATTCCGAATCGAAGATGTAAAAATCAGCGAGACAGGCACAGCCCTGATCCCGGCTCGTGTCGCCTCGGACTTCGTGCGTGACCTTTCGGGCGAAACGGTAACCCTGGCCAGCAAGGGAGAGCACTTTGAGATCATCAGTGGGTCTGACCGCTGCGAGCTAACCACCATCGATCCCGACGAGTACCCGGTCGTGGCCCACTTCCCCGAACCGGGCGAATCGGGAAGCGGCGCTCTTTCGATTCAGGCTGGGAACTTCACACGCCTTGTCCAGCGCACCGCATTTGCCGCTGCGCGGGAGCAAGGCCGGTATGCCATGCACGGCATCCTCACGATGGTTGAGGACGACACGCTCAAGCTGGTGGCCACTGACGGCCGTCGTCTGGCGATGATCTCAACTCCCATCGACGCATCGTCAGGCAAAAACTCAGGCGACCGACGGGCCATCGTTCCCACCAAGGGCATGCAGCTCTTCTCGAGAGTCCTCTCCGATCCACTGGAGCAGGTCAAGCTGCACTTCGGTGAGAATCAGTTCGGTTTGAAGACTTCCAAAGCAGAGGTTTTTGCCCGGCTGATCGACGGGGAGTTCCCGCGCTACGGCGACGTGGTCCCGGCATCGACTTCGAACACGATGGAGGCCGATTCGGACTTGCTCCAAAAGAAGCTCCGCCTCGTGGCCAACGTCACCAGCAATGACACTCGAGCCGTGCGCCTGGCCATGGAAAAGGGACGCATCGACATCCACGGTCGTTCTGCCACCATGGGCGAAGCATCGGCCCAGATTGAATGTCA
>JBLHLB010000399.1:0-3821 GCA_047618505.1 Planctomycetota bacterium | reverse complement strand
AAGAAGAGCACCCTGACCTGCTCCCGCCAGGGCGGCGAAGGTCGCCTCTCAGGTCCCGTCGTCTACCCCGATGGGCTTGAGACCGTCGGGCGCGACATCGCCTGGACGACCCTCCCCAGCGGCTACGGCTATATCCTCGCCGGACGAGTACCGGGTGACCTGCACGAACTCTTCGACAAGGCTCTGCATGGCATGGGTGACGTGCCTGGACTGATCCTCGACTTTCGCTCAAATGTTGGTGGTGGCTACGACCGAGACGAACTGCTTGGGCGTTTTGTTCCTGCAGGCGAGAGCTGGGGTGGCGAGGACAGTGCGGGTCCGAATCCCTACGGCGGCCCCCTCGTCGTTCTAATCGACCCCGCCACAATCTCCGCCGGAGAGACCATCGTCGGCGAACTAAAGGAAGAGGGGCGGGCCTACCTGATCGGCCCCGACGCAACCCACGGAGCGTCCGGCTCCAAGTCGACGATCTCCCCCCCAGCGAGCTTTTTGAGCTGCGCTTTGTGATCCGCTCAAACAAGCAACGCTTCAACGGCGGCAAGGGCGTGGAGGGCATCGGCATCGCACCCGATGAGGTCGTACCCTACGATCCCGAACTACTCGTTGAGGGCATCGACCCCTGCATCGCACGCGCCGTTGAGCTCCTTCGGGAACCCCTGCCCAAGAAGGCCGTCAGCTTCATCCCGCTCTCCCAACGCTAGGGGTTCGGCGACGCGCTAGCGCCTCCCGGTCCCGGGGAAAGAACGGGCTCAAAGCGCCCTAGTTCCCAAGGACCAAGTCGATCGCATTGCAGATTTCCAGTCCCCCACCGAGGACTGCGGCCTGGCTGTAGACCGTTAGTCCAGCCAGCGAAGGATCTCCGGGAATCTCATTCTCGTGCAAGGCGTCGTCCCCCGTGGGCGTGACGAAACTCGTCGCCAGGGGGGTCATTGAGATATCCACGAAGATCGCGAAGCCCAGGTAGGGCACTGGGGTGACGAATACACTCGGGTAGGTCAAGAGCGCGGTCAAACTCGCCCCGGCGTGCCCTGAGACATCAACGCGTGCACGCCAGGTCCCGCAGAGAACTGGGGCCGACACGGTCTCGTAGCAGAGCGGATTGAAGTTCGTCGTGGTTCCCACATCGTTGCGCAACAGTGTCGTTGCGCGCGGACCGACCAACCACTCCAGGGCCTTGCCCTGCAGTTCATCGCCTTGGACGGCTCCGCTGAAGAAGCCCGCGGGCAAGATCGCCTGGTCCGCCGGTGTACCCGTGAGGTCCACCGAGGAGGACATCCACAAACGACTCTGGTCACCGTGAAAGCTCGACGCGATGCAGGCCAAATCTTCGGTGGCGATCAGCCCAAACCATGAGTCGTGCACTTGTGTGTTCAAGCTGTCCGCAAGCCCCGGATCGTTGGCAGCGGGATCAATCTCACAGGTTGAACTGCGCGAGAAATCCGGATCTTGCAGAGCCTCATCGAAGGCCAGGAAAGCCGGCGTATCCACCGACATGCTGGCTGGATCGCGGATCCAATGGGAAATGCTACTGGCCACAAGATCCCCGGGGTCGGCGTCGGCGAGCTGGCGCGACGCGTCAGTCGGGTTGCTGGAATCGGACCAGTGCAAACCAGGCAGGTCTAGGTCGTAGGCCGGAAACCAAGTCGGGGTCTCGAAGAGGATCACACCGGCACAACGCGTGCTTTCCTGGAACTGCGGTGTGCTGCTTCCGAGGTCCGCGCGATCCGGCCCAAGGGCGACAAAGGCCGAATAGATCCCCCCGGTTGACGTTCCGCAGACCACGACCTTGTCATTGTCGATCCCCAGTGCCGGACAGCCGTTGGGATCATCTGCATTGGCATAGAGGCCCACGTACTGACGCGCCCAGGTGAACTCCTGTTCGCCGCAGTAGGCCAAGCCCGTGTTCCAGAGGGGCGACGTCTGATCAAAGAACAGGTTCGGCGCATAGCTCCCCACGGGCTCCGAGTTCCAACCGATTGTCCCGACCGTGATGACGGCCCAGCCGCTCTGCAGAGCATCATTCAGGAGCTTGAGCCCGATCCCGGTAGCCATATTGCTCACACCCGGGGGCTCGCCGCAGATCCCCGTGATCGCCGAAGCGCTGATCCCCAGGGGTGCCGCCTCGGCGAAGGCGCCGGCCGGGCTGTAGAGCAGCACCGGCCAACCACCGGCAGGCTTCGTGAAAATACTCTTGTCGGGATAGAAAACAGTCAGGCGTTGCTGGGGGTGACCGCTGCCCAGGAAAGCGGGCACGTAGGCTCGGTTTGAGCAACCCGAAGGCCCCGTGTTGGAAACGAAGAAGCAGGAACAGCTGCCGACCAGGTAACCGCCACCGGTCACGTTCGGGGGTCCCCCACCGTCATCCAACCAAGTCTGTATCACGTTGGCGCAGGCGGGGTTGTAAACCACTTCGGGCTGTACAGCGCTGCCTGCGGAATCCGAAACAACCAGAGGTGGGCTCCAGGTTGCGCCAGCATCCAAGCTGTAGGCACCGCCGACAAGATCATCGGGCACGCCGGGTTCAAGCCACGCAACCGCCGCTGTTCCATCGTTGTGGAACGTGGTGCGTGGACGCATCGCCGGTTGGCTCGAGAGCATCGTTTCGGAAACCCAGGTCGAAGCCGATGTGACGGAACGAGCAGCAAAGACCTGCGCTGAGCCAATGCGGTCGTCTCCCCAGGCCAGGAGGAACCCCTGGGTTGCACTGAGCTCCGCGCTGAAGGACGCCACGGAATTCACGCCCGCAGTATAGCCACCAACGGGGACAATGGCACCAAAGCTAGCACCCGCAGTGGCTGAGTAGGTGGAACGCAATTCCGGCTTCGCGCTGGTTGTTGCGTCTTCTCGCCAACTGATCCAAACGGCTCCCGCGATTTGGCCCAGGGATACGGGATCGATTTGGATTAGGCCCCCGCTTCCCCCCCAGCTCGAGGGAATGCCAATCACACGTGGGTCGCCTAGGACGTTGGCGCCGGCGATTCCGCCACTGTCGAGGCGCGCGTCGGTCGGCTCAATCCAAGTGGTGCCGCGGCTCGCGCTGCGGCGATACCAAAGATCGTCATCCCCGTTGCGATCATCAACCCAAGCGACGTGCAGGGAATCGCCTGCGACCCCCAAGTCCATCCCCTCCACATCGGATCCAGAGGTGGCGCGCACAACCGTCGTCGCCAGGAAGGTCCCCGCGCTGCCGGGGTCCGAGGAAGCAAGGTGTAGTTCGTGCATCCCGCTTCCGCTATCGGATCGATAGAGCACGTGCACGTCATCGAAGGGCGTGTCTTCTTGCACCGCAAGTACGGCGGAGGATACTTCCCCTCCGCTTGTGAGCACGGCTTCTGGATCAAACAGAAAACCGCCATCGCCAGAACGACGCACGTGGACGCTGTCTGCACCTGCAACGGGGGCTTCGATCCAGGCCACATGCACTTTCCCGGCACGCACTTGCACCGCGCCTGTCGCAAGGGTTTTTGGAACGCCAAAGGGGTCCTGGTCCACACGCGTTGGCAGGGACCAACTCAAGGTCCCGTCGTTGGATATGGACATATAGACGCGCTGGGTCGCGCTTTCGATAAAGACAACGGCGGTTGTTGCTCCTTCTGAATCTAGACTCTGTGCACTTGAGCCTGAGAGAGACTCGACGGGCGAACTGGGTCGCTGCTGCTGGGCGCGACCGGCGCCACTGCACAGACAGGACGCAAGTGCGATGGCAATGGCAGGTGCCAGCGCGTGAACTGTCTCATCGATCAGACAGCTACAACGATCCCAACTAGGCTTCACACGAAGTCCCTTCATCTGCTTCTCCTCCCCGGGGTTTGACCCCTAGT
>JBLHLB010000398.1:0-3826 GCA_047618505.1 Planctomycetota bacterium | reverse complement strand
ACGCAGTCATTCCATCTCTATGGACGAGCCACGAATCAGCGCCAATCGATCAGCTTGAACGGTGCGGGGCACGGGGATTTCCACAACGGAGGCGGCAGCTCAGTCGCCTCGGGACCCTGCTTGATCGATCGGGCTAGCACCCACCAAATCATGCTGGGCCACATCTTGCCCCTGGTCGAGTACCACATGCGCAACAACCTGGCAGCCCTGGACTTCCTTACGCGACAGTACGAGGACTTCAGTCCACGCTCAGTCCCGGAGTACCTCTGCATCAACGCGAACCTGCAGTTCAGCCCGGGAATTGAGGAGGGCAAGATCGTCCTGGAGAACTACCAGCTCGATCCCCCCCTGGCAGTGGCCAGATCCGTGACATCGATCGAAACAGACCTGCCGGAGTATTTTGCCGGTCGCTATGACGATCCCGATGGAACCTTCACCACCGCCAGCAGCGATGGCATGAACGGAATGTCGTATTGCAATACGACCGACTTCGAGCGGGGTGCCGTCCTCGGATACCCGAGCGGTGCGGATTACTTCCTGCGCTTCAACTTAGACCCCTCCCAATTCGACTGGTCTGACCACCGACACTTGACCTTTCGGATGTGCCAGACGACACGCAACGCACTCACGATCTCGGATCTGGCGGATGTGCAGTTCGAGATTCGACTGACGGATGCCGACGGCGATGTTGCCACGCTGTCGACGGCGCCTCTTTTGGCCGGGATTGCAGAGCCCTACCAGCGCAACAGCTGCGGCAGCGGAACGGGCTGGGGCAATGAGTTCGAGACCCTGCGCCTGCCCCTCAGGGGATTCCGAATCGTGGAACCGGCCCTGAACCTCGAGGCGATTCAGTCCGTGACCTTTCTCTTCGGGGCATCCCACGGAAGCGCCGAGGCGCGACTTGGGCTCGACGACATCGAACTGACAACGAACTAACCGAGCCACCCATGAAAACTCTCCTTACCGCAAGTGTTGCACTGGCCGCCGGTCTACTCCTAGTCGGCACCGTCTTTGCGAAGCGTTCTTCGGCGCCCTTGCCGAGCGAATTGCCGCCCCTGCCCGCTACGCCCCAGTCAACGACCATCGAAGTACTCGAGGTTCAAAGCTTCACGCTTTCAGAACACGGCATGAATCGGATGCGAGCAGACGGCCTCTCCTACAACGAAGGCGTTCTGCTTGTCTTGCGGGCCGAACCGGAACGCTGGCAGCTTCGCCAAAGTTTCGACAACGTCCTCTACGTGGGCCAGCAGACCGCAACCCGAGTCAACCATGGGGCCAGCTCCGGGAACCTCGTGGTCATTGTTCCGGGTCCGCTAGACCTCAGCGCCGCCCGTATCTTTTTGGGAGAACCCGATCTGCCGGAGCGCATCACCCAAGCGGAGCTGGAGCGCCAAGTGGACCTGGCTCAAGCGGCCGGCGTTGAGCCGCTCGGCGCCGGTCTGACCAGGGTTCGCCAAGCCCAAACTCTCCATGCCGCCGATGAGCTCGAGCTCTACCTGCACGCGTCCTATCTTGTGGAGCGCTATGCGCCCGACGAACGTGACCTGATCAATGGCCTCCGTGTAAAGCGTGTCCCCGGGCGCTGAACCGCTCCTCTCAAGAGTGGTTCCAGGTACTTTAGAGACTCGCCGTCTCGCCCTTGGCGTACGGCGCACAGCGCACGGCAAACACGGTGTAGAGCAGTAGCACCAGTATCGATCTCAACCTGATGGGTCTTGGCCCAAGTAGCAGCCATGGAAGATC
The DNA here is from genome assembly GCA_047618505.1 of Planctomycetota bacterium. GTDB lineage: Bacteria > Planctomycetota > UBA1135 > UBA1135 > JBLHLB01. The sequence continues at coordinate 2,083 of JBLHLB010000398.1, read as the reverse complement.
AAGTACGGATTGTCCTATCCCGCAGCTGGCCAACGCGGATCCGCTCCGTCCTGTTGCTAGGACTGGCTGTGGCATCGATATCGGCTCCTCACGTAGGCCAAGAGTCTTCCCAGAGTCGGCTGCTGGAACTCGCCTCCGCCAACCCACTCCTGGAGTTGCAAGCGAGGCAGCACGTGGCATCGGGCACAACCGTATTGGTCGGGTCCTACCGCGTCTGGGAAGATCGCGTGGCCAAGCAAGGGCGCCGCATTGACCTGAACTTGATCCTGTTGCCAGCGCTTAGCAAAAGCCCCGCACCGGACCCTGTGTTCGTTCTCCACGGGGGTCCGGGCGCGGCGGCGACGGCCTACCTTGGTGGGCTGGCACAATCCTGGCTTCGGGAGCACCGGGACATCGTGCTCGTCGACCAGCGCGGCACTGGGCGGTCCAATCCACTCCGAATTGAGACCCCCGGTGGTGCGCCGAACCCGCAGACCTACCTCGACCCGCTCTTCGTGCCGGAGGTTTTTGAGGCGCAGCTACCACGTCTACGGGAACTTGCGGACTTGGCCAAGTACACCACGCCTATCGCCATGGATGACCTCAATGAGGTGCGTGGGGCGCTCGGTTACGGAGAGATCAATCTGCGGGGTGGGTCCTATGGCTCGCGTGCCGCCTTGGTTTACTTGCGCCGCCACCCCGAGACGGCGCGGACCGCGACCCTTAACGGCATCGCACCGATCGCTTTCCGAAACCCTCTCTATCATGCCGCCGCAGCCCAAGGAGCGCTTGAGGTCCTAGCCAAGGAGTGCGCCGGCGACCCGCGCTACCGGAAGGCCTTCCCCGACCTGCTCGGGATGGTCGAGCAGGTCTTAGACCGGCTAGATGAGCAACCAGCCTTGGTCAAGGTGATGGATCCAAAGACCCGCGAGGAGGTCGAGGTCACGTTGACGCGCACAGGCTTCGCGGAGGCACTTCGCGTCATGATGTACGCAACCTCCACCAATCGCCGAGTCCCACTGCTTGTGAAGCAGGCATTCGAAGGCAATTACACGCCCTTCGCGCAGTCTGGCTTGGAGAGAGGCCGCGCCCTACGAGGCATGCTCAGCCTTGGCATGTTGATGTGCGTCACGGGCAGCGAAGACCTTCCGAGAATCGATCCCGGTGAAATTGCTGACCTAACCGAGGGAACTTTCCTTGGAGATCAACGCGTGCGCCAGCAGCTCGCGGTGGGTGAGATTTGGCCGCGCGGCGAAGTGCCGGAAGACTACGGCGAGCACGTTACAGCGAACGTGCCAGTGCTGCTCTGGTCCGGTACGCACGACCCCATCACGCCCCCACGTTGGGGCGCGCAGGCAGCCGATCACTTACCGAATGCCCTGCACCTCGTTGTGCCAGGCGCACACGGTGTAGGAGGCCCCCAGGTCGCACGCATCGAGCGGGAGTTCCTGGAGAAGGGTTCCATTGAGGGCTTGGATACCTCAGCTCTTTCCGAAATGCGCATGCCGCCCCTGGCCATGCCCGATCGCGATCTTTGAGTGACACCGCGATCGGTCTCGCCGAACGAATCGTCGCGGTGGCAAGCCCGACGCCGGCCTGTGCCAAGTAAGATGCCCCGATGACCAACGAACGCCCCCTGCGCCTTGCCGTGGCCCAGATTGCCCCTGTTGTCTTCGACCGTGAGTTGACACTCGCCAAGGTAGAAGCGCGTGTGCGGGAGGCCGCGGTCGAAGGCGCAGACCTGGTCTGCTTTGGTGAAGCGCTAGTTCCCGGCTACCCCTTTTGGACGGAACGCATCGGCGGGGCTCAGTTCGATGGCGCTGTCAGCAAGGAACTCTATGCGCTGTATGTCGATCAAGCGGTCGACTTGGGGGCCGGGCACTTGGATGTGCTTTGCGAGCTTGCCCGCGCGGGAAGCATCGCTGTTTCCATCAGTCTGATCGAGCGCTCCAAAGATCGAGGCTTGAGTCTCTTCTGCTCCAGCATCTACATCGACAAAGGGGGTCAGGTTTGTTCGGTGCACCGCAAGCTGGTCCCGACCTTTGAGGAGCGCCTCACATGGGCAGCGGGGGACGGCCACGGTCTGCGTGTCCACGAGCTCGCC
>JBLHLB010000397.1:0-3848 GCA_047618505.1 Planctomycetota bacterium | reverse complement strand
GCGAAAGTCGCCAACAGAATCGAATCTCTGGACTTCACGCCCTGTTCCGTTGCAAGACGAGAGTTGTTCCCCAGAGGGCAAGCAGGGTGAGCAGCGTGAAGTGCACGACGCCCGAGAGTTCCAGCAACCCACGCGTGAAGGCATCAAATGGCGGCGTAACCGAAAGCGAATCCCGCAGCCAAGTTCCCAGGGCCAGTGTGGGGCGCAGTCCATCAAGGATGGCCACCACGCTCGCGTCCCCGGATAACACCAGGGCGAAGAGCGACACCGCGGTCAGTACGAAGGCGACGATCTGATCCTTCGTTAGGGCGGAGGCGAGGCCACCGATGGCTAGGAACGCGCTGCCGAGGAAGAGCGAGCCAAGGTATCCACCGAAGATGCGTCCGTAGTCCGGTTCTCCGAGCGTTCCCAGCATGATAGGAATCGGCAGAGAAGTCGCCAGGAACAACAGCAACAGACCCATCCCCGCTAAGTGCTTCCCAAGGATCGCCTGAATCGGAAGCAGGGGCAGCGTCAACAGGAGCTCGACCGTGCGTGCCTTGCGCTCCTCAGCCCACAGGCGCATGGAAATCGCCGGCAAGAAAACGGCAAAGAGCAGCGGCAAGCTTCCGAAGAAAGGTGTCATGTCGAGGGCGCCGCGCAGGAAGAACTCGTTCATAAAGATCGAGTTCGCCAGCAACGCAAAGGCCACGGCATAGACAGGCGCTATCCAGGAATCGAAGGCCGCGCCAAGTTCACGCGCAGCGATGCGCAGGGTGCCACTGGCGAACTGGCTGGGGCGCAGGCGGGTGCGAGCTCGAGTGCTCAAGCGATCACCTCAGCGGAGTTTCCATTGGATCCGCCGCGCACGATTTCGAGCACCGCATCCTCCAGATTGCTTCCCACCCCGCGCAGGTCATCTAGGGCGCCGTCGAAGAGCAGCTGCCCCTGATTGATGACAAGTAGGCGTTTCGAGATGTTGACCACTTCGCTCAGGACGTGGCTAGAGAACAGGATCGCTCGGCCCTCGGACATCTCCTTCACGAAGGCTAGGAAGCCCTGCACCTGCAGCGGATCCAACCCATGGGTTGGCTCATCGAGGAGTACAACCGGCGGATCATGCACGATGGCTGCAGCCAGGCCGATGCGTTGACGATACCCCTTGGAGCATTCCTGAATGCGCTTTGACCAGACGTCCTCGAGCTGGCAACGATCGACGACCCAGGCCATGCGCTCCTTGAGGCGCGCCCCCGAGAGACCGCGCATGCGCGCGACGAAGTCCAGGAAGCGTGCAACCGCCATGCCCTCATAGAGCGCGTTGTGCTCCGGCAAGTACCCCAGATTCTGGCGTACGCCGAGGGGGTCTGTACGCACATCATGTCCTGCCACGCGGACGGTTCCCGCGGACGGTGGCAGCCATGTGCTGATTACCTTCAGGAGCGTGCTCTTGCCCGCGCCATTTGGCCCGAGGAAGCCAACGACATCTCCGGCTCCGATAGAGAAGGAAACGTCGTCCACCGCCAATGTCGCGCCGTAGCGTTTGGATACGTGCTCAACCTCGATCATGGGCAGAGCATAGCGCCTACGTGGCTCCTGGGGGAGGACCTACTCGCCAGCTTCGATCAACCCGATCAGGCGATCGACGCATTCCTCGACGAACTTCGGATCCTCCGCATGGGTGTCGCGTTCGACGACTTCGATCGTGTCCGGGAGAGACTTCTTGAGGGCGCTGAAGAAAGCTGCATCGGCCTCAGGACAGCGCAGTTCGCCGCCGGGCTTGCCGTAGCTTCCGGTGCCGTCCAGGGGCAGCATGAAGACTGCGTTCCCACGGGTGCTCTGGAGTCGCGCGGCGATTTCCTCGGCGACGGTCACAAACTCGTCGGGGGAGAGGCGCGGAACAAAGACCACGGGGCTGTGGAAGACGTAGTCGTGGTCCTTCCAGCGATCAGGGACTTGGTTGGCTTCCACAAGGATGCCGAGGTGCTCCGCACCGCCGGGGCACAGGACTTGGGGGAGCCCAAGCTTACCGGCCATCTTCAGTCGATCGGGGCCGCCGGCGCGAAGGACGTGAAAGACTTCGTCGGCGATCTCACCCATGGCGTAATCGAAGACCGCGCCAATGATGCCGTCCTCCATCATCTGCTCCATGGCGCGCCCGCCGGAGCCGATGGCGTGGAAGACGATGACCTCATAGCCGCGTTCTTCGAAGAGCTTGACGGCGTGCATGGCGCCCGTGGTGAGGACGCCGAGGTTGCTCATTCCGATCAGTGGCTTCTCCCCATGCTGCTGGGAAATCGTTCCGCCAACCTGGGCCATGCCAAAGGCGGCGCCCGCGGCGTTGGAGAGGATGCGGCGCGTGAATCGGTTCAGGCCGAGAATGTCGCCGACGGAGAACATCATGGTGATGTCCTTCGTGTCGACGTAGGAGGAAACGTCGCCGGAGGCGGCGGTAGAGACGAGCACCTTCGGCAGACCGTAGGGCAGGGCGCGCATGACTTCGGAACAAGCGCCCGTACCCTGGAAGCCGCCCATCCCAAGGATTGCGTGCACATGGCCTGACTCCAACATGGATCGCAGCAGCTTAATCGCGCCGGCGACCATCACAGGGACCGCGGCTTCACGGCTGGGATTCTTGAGTAGCTCGGCGAGCTCCGTACCACCTAGTTTGGCTAACTCCTCACGTGTCGTATCCGCCTCGACTTGCGCCTTGCCGACGACCCCCATGTCGATCACATGGGCGCGACCCCCGAGCTTCACAATCTCGTCCCGCAGGTACTGCCCCTCTGCGCCCTTTGTGTCGAGCGTGGCGAGAACGGCGATGGTCTTGGGGGTTGTCACGTCAGGAACCTTTGGATGTGGAGAAGGTGAGTGCGGCGAATTCAGCCGCCGTTTCGGTCACGGCGCGTTCGATGGGGAGGCGCTCGGTGGAGGAGCCGGTCCAGAAGCCATCGCAGGTCGTGTGGTCGAGGATGTACTGGGCATCCTTGGGGGTTTCCATGGCCGCGCCATGGGCAACCAAGAGCACGTCGGAGGAGAGCGCGCGCAGCTTGGTGTTGGCCTCTTCCGTGCGCTGTGCTGTTTCAGCGATGGTCTCGCCGGAGTCGAACCCGGTCAGGCCACCCTTTGTGGTTCCTGCGTGGAAGCAGAAGATGTCTGGTTGGGCTTCTTCGACGAGTTGACAAGAGTCTTCCTCGTCGAAGGCGAGCCCGATCGTGAGCATGTCCATTTCCTTGGCGACGCGCAGGAAATCGACCTCCTCTTGGAAGGTGATGCCACTCTTGTTCAGGACCGAATAGATCTGGCTGTCCTTGTCCACGTAGCTGATCGACGGACCGATGTTCGAAACAGAAACAACGCCCATGGCCTTGAGCTGCCCGATGACCGCGACCATGTCGCGTAGGGGATCATTGGCATTCAGGCAGGCGCAAACGAAAGCATCGCCAGCCAGGGCGGGCATGATGTCCTGGGAGGTGTAGTCGAGGGTTTGCTTGTTCGAATCAAGGATCGGCCAAAGCATGGACATCGTGCCCATTCCGTTGGCGCGCAGGCGCGCACCGCTGAAGGTGTTGATGCAGTCAACGCCGGCGCGTTCCAGGAGTTTTGCTACCAGTCCACTGCCGGCACTCGCAATCCAAATGGGCCTGTTGGCAGCGCGCTTCGCCTGGAGCTTGGCAAGGATTTTTGCGCGGGTGGTACGGGGGACGATCAAGTTCGCTTCCTCAGAATAGGGACTCAAGCTTCTGAGCCCAGGTGGTCTGCAACGAGTGCCCAGCGCACAGCGTCAATGCCGACAGCCTAGCCAGATCGGCGGTAGGGAGCCAGGTTCCCGGCCAGCGTTTGCCAACCGAGCCGGGTGGAGCGCCGTCCCG
>JBLHLB010000396.1:0-3848 GCA_047618505.1 Planctomycetota bacterium | reverse complement strand
CCAAGAGGACCAGGCTTGAGAGGAAAGCGATGCGCCAGACACCCGCGAAGAGTCGCCACAGTCCCAGGCCGACAAGGGCGGGGACGAAGCAGGATAGAGACAGGCTGGGGTCGCTGTAGGTCGTCAGGGCGCTCCCCGTCGGATTGATGCGGGGCATTGCCGGGCGACCGGAAAGCAGGGCGCCGACGGTGTGCCCATTTCGTGACACAGGGCTCCGATGAACCAGCCCATCAGGGGTATCACCCCCAGAAGCGGTGCCGTTAGGGCGCCCAAACCAAGGGTCAGCAGGGATCCCTTGAGGGGCGATGGGGTGGGGCTGGGCTCGTCGAGTTTCGCTAGACTGTGGTGGTCGGAGAAGGTCATGGCAGGGAGGAGATGCGCTGAGTCTCCATCGGCCCGCCCGGCCCAGGACTGGAGCTTCGCCCCTCCGGCCAGGATTCCTGCCCCTCCCGGTCGCCGTGGAACCCAATCGACGCTACTCTCACGCCGCTATGATCGAAGTAAACGATTTCAAAAAGGGGGTGTGCCTCCATTACAAGAACGCACCCATGATCATTGTCGACGTGACCTTCTCCACGCCCACAGCGCGGGGCGGGAACACGATCGCCAAGACAAAGCTGCGCAACTTGCTCACGGGCCAGTTGATCAACGAGTCCATCCGCTCCGGTGAGAAGTTCAACGATGTCGACTACGAGCGTCGCGCCGTGACGTACCTCTACGCGGATGGTTCGCGTTGGCACTTCATGGACGGCACGACCTTCGAGCAATTCGAACTCGGTGCGAAGGAGCTTGAAGACAAGACCGGCTACGTTGTCGACGGTATCGAAGGACTCCAGGCCTTCGTCGTCGAGGGCAACATCGTCGGCATTGAATTGCCGAACACGGTGGACCTGCTCGTGACCGAAGCTGACCCTGCAATCAAGGGCGCCACGGCCCAAGCCCAACTCAAGCGTGCAGTCGTCGAGACCGGCCTAGAGGTCCAAGTCCCGGCCTACGTTGAGGCAGGGGAGAGAATTCGCGTGGACACCCGCGACAATCACTTCGTTGAGCGGGTCAAGTCCTGAGGCCTCGGCTGCGTGCGTTGATGGGCCGGATCTAGGCCCGGCTCACCGCGCGGAACGCTATTCGCTGCGCGCGTTCCAGATCTCGACAAGTTTCGGACTCTGACCCCATTGCTCCGCCGCCAGGGCGAGGTAAAGCGTCACGTCGTCCTTCTCGAACTTCTCGTCCAGGGTGGCGACTGCAGCTTCGAGCTTGGCCTCATCGGGCAGGTCGTCCATGTTTTGGACCATGCCGTCCTCGTGCTCGACGCCGGTCTCATCCAGGAATGTGGTGACGAGTTCCTTCTGCGTGGTGACGAGGTAGGTGCCGAAGACTTCGTAGCAAAGCTCTGCGTTGTGCGTGCGCTGCAGAATATTGCGGGCCTTGCGAGCGCGCTTGGCCATGGGCAGTTTGCGAATCGCCTGGGGCCGGAACTTGAGCGCCTTGGCGACCTCGTTGTCGAGCGGACCCAACCCGTCCTGGGCCAGGCCTTCATAGATGGCGAGAAAGCGATCTTCACCCTGACGTTCGAGTTCTTCTAGGACGGGCATTTCTGGAATCTGTGTGGAGGGGACAAAGAGGAGGAGGCCTTTAGTGTAGCGGCAAGTGCGGGCCCTACTCCGAATTGCCGCTACACTCTTCGGGCTATGCTCAAGGAATCGACCCCTGCCGATGCCACAGGCCTACCCCGGGCCCAGACCACCTATCTTGTCCTGGCGGCGGCCTTCTCCGTCGTCCTCGTCCTGACGAACATCATCGGAGTGAAGCTCTTCGTGCTGTTCCCCGGGGGTCGGCCAGACTGGTTCCCGGGCTCAGGCTCGATCACCCTGACGACGGGCATCTTGACCTATCCCCTGACGTTCCTCATTACGGATATCGTCTCGGAAATCTGGGGTCTCAAGAAGGCGAACTTCATGGTGGTCCTCGGCTTTTGCATGAGCCTGATGATGCTCCCGATTCTCTCCTTGGCCCGGGCCCTGCCCCCTAGCCCGTTTTGGGAGAACCCGATTCTCGGATTGGATTCCGGCGCACTCGAATCAGCCTTTAGCGCAACATTCTTCTTTCCGGGCTTGCTGATCTTCGCATCAATGTTGGCCTACCTGGTCGCGCAACTCTTTGACGTGCGTCTATATCACTTCTGGTGGAAAGTCACGAAAGGCCGCCACATGTGGGTGCGTAACAACGGCTCCACCATGATTAGCCAGTTGGCCGACACCATCATCGTCAATGGTATCTACCTGCACTTTGGCCTGAAGTTCGATTGGGCCACGACCTGGTCCGTCATCTTGGCGGTCTACGTCTGCAAGCTATTCCTGGCCGTGGTGGACACACCTCTGATCTACCTAGGCCGTAGCGTTCTGCGCAGCTACCTTGGGCTCCCCAAGGACGCAGCTCCGGGTAGCGCGCCCTTGGCCTAAGCTCGGCGGGGGATTGCTAGAGACTCTTCTCTGCCGCCCGGATCACAGCGATATGTTCGTTGGCAGAGTCTGTGAACTCGGCGTTCCATTGGATGGATTCTTCGAAGCAGTCGACCGCAGCGATGTAGGCGGAAGTCGCCTCGAAGCCTTGGCCTTGTTCGCCGTAGGCTTCGGCGGCGGTCTGCAGCCCGAGACCCTTGTACCAGAGCCAGGTCGCTTCCCATCCTTCGGGGGTGGCCAGATCCGTGTAGGTGGCTTCCAGTGCAGCGGCGGCATTTAGCTCGCCGGTTCCGTCGCGCATGACTTGCCAGCGCAGCCATGAGTGCAAATCGTTGGAGTCGGGGAAGCGGGCTAGGGCGCTCCGGATCAACTCCGCCTGGCCGCGGTAATCCTCAAGATTCTCCATCAGCGAGATCCCCGCCAGGGCTTGGGTGAGCGTGAGGGAGGGGTGGGCGTTGAGAATGCGGTTGGCGTCTACTGCCTCCGCTAGCCATTGAGCGGGCCATCCTTGCTCGGTACCGAGGGCGGCCGAGAGAGCTTGGCTGCGGCCCTTTGCCAAGATATCGAGGAGCTCGCCGGTGATCGGTGCGGCGCTCAATTCCGCTAGATCCTGAAGCGCACTCGCCGCGTAGTCGGCGGCTTCCTTGGGCTTCCTCAGCCACCACTTTGCGCGTGCCAATGTCGTGCGCGCAAGTTGATCACCGGCACGCAATTCAAGAACGCGTTCCGCCGCGGCCTCGGCATCCTGAAGGAAGTACTGCGGGTTGCCACTGCCTTCGCCGCTGATTATACGCAGAGCCATGCGCACGCTCGTCTGGGCCAAAAGCCCATTCAGGTCGGGGTTGTCGCGATCCTGGCGCAGCAGCTTAGAGATTTCGCTAAGGGCGACTTCCAGGGCTCGGCCATCATTGATTCCGGGCGCGGAGGTAATGGCAGGTGCGCCAGCGAGAGCCAATCTCCAGAGATCGGCATCAAGGTGGGAGCTGTCCTCAAGGGCGGCGAAGATACGCGCCAGGCGCCTGGGACGCTGGCGCTGGGCTTCGTCGGCTGCGCCATCGGAAACTGCCCGCAGGCCGGCGATCAGCTCCTTGCGTAGGCGTGGATCATTCGCCGCGATCCAGCGCAGTCGCGGCGCGAAGTCTACAAAGTCCAACGACATGGCCGAGGTCATGCGCACGGCTCCGGCAGATCGCACCAGGGGCGAACTGTCGTAGAGGGCGAGGGATAGCAGCCCGGGGTGTAGCGCTTCCCGTGTGGGGGAGAGGGCCAGTCCAATGAGTCTCACACGGCTCTCGACAGAGGCTGCCTGAAAGCGTGACCTCAATTCGGCACGGGCGGCGGCGTCACGGGAGCTTAGAAGCTCTGCTTCGCTCATGCCCCGAGGGTCCG
>JBLHLB010000395.1:0-3849 GCA_047618505.1 Planctomycetota bacterium | reverse complement strand
CCGTCACCGGCGCCAGTTTCCTGCGCGTGAACGTCCACGTGGGAGCGATGGTGACCGACCAGGGTCTGCTCACAGGCCAGGCCGCCGAGACCATGCGTAGCCGGGCTGCTCTTGTGCCGGGGGCGCTGCTCCTAGCTGATGTGCACGTCAAGCATGCCGCACCCCTGGCCCCTCGCCCCATCGCCGAATCCGCCCGGGAAACGATCGGGCGTGGCCAGGCGGATATGGTCATCGTGTCCGGTGCAGGCACAGGCAGCGAGCCCAGAACTGACGAGCTTCAGCAGGTTGCCGAGGCCGTGGGTCGTCAGCGAGTACTGATCGGATCGGGCCTCACGGAGACCAACGCGCTTTCCCTTATGGCACACGCACGGGGCGCGATCGTTGGAACTTCAATCAAGACAGGCGGTCGTCTCGAGGCAGCGGTCGATGCCCGGAGAGTGCGGCGAATTCGTGAGCTGCTGGACAGCTAGTCAGCGTTGCTCGCGCCTTCCAATCGCGAGTCTTCGGTAAGCCTCGCCCAAGGCCGCACCTCAGAATCCGATCGTGACCTCCAAGGCGTTTGTGAGCTGAAGCCCCGAGGGTGAAAGGGCGATTACAACCATGACGCGGAAGACACGTCCGAGCACATCCAAACGGGGGATGACAGGCTGGGCATGCAACCTAAAGCCAGTGTCGATGAATCGGTTTGGGTCGGTGACATCGAGCAACAGCTCGCCGACAGAAGTGTTGACGGGGATGAAGGAACATTCGGATACAGCCAGCCCCGTGATTGAAGCACCGGGGAAGCCGAACAGGTCCACCTAGCCCACCCAGGTGCTTCCGAAGATGGCCGGTTGGACTTTGCTAAAGACCAAGGGATTACTTCCGTTGCCCGGATCGATCACGCTTGAGGCGAGGGGGTCGGGCTCTAGCTCTTCCACCTGCAAGACAATCAAACCGCTGTTCTGTCCAGGGAATGGCGGAGCCGTCGTGATGTAACTGGCCGGGCTCGCCGGCGCTGGGAAATCGAGGTCCAGCAGATCCTGTGTTCCGAGGTTGGAATTAGGGGCCTGGGCCAGGAGCGGTCCTGTCAGCCCATCCAGTGCGCGGAAGCCCCAACGAATGTTGCCATCCGGCAGATTGAGGGGCTGGATTCCGAAGTCGAGGAAGAGCGATTAGGTGGCGATCTGTCCTGGGACTTGCGTACCCGGGAGGCCCTGGAGGTCAAAGGCCGCGAGTTCGACGCCAAGCAGCCCGAAACCCGTCGTACCCTTGTAGAGCGCAATGCGGAAGGTGGCGCCGGGGCCCCCAAGGGACGGATCGAGGACAGTTGTTGAGTAGCCAATGGCGAGGCGCGTCACGAAGCTCGTGCCGAGGCATCCCTTGACTCCCCAGTCGAAGATTTCATCACCCGCCGGGAAGATCCCCACTTGGTTGACTGAGTTGGAGTTGTCCCAACACATTGAAATCTGTGGCGAAGGGATGCCCTGGTGATCTCGGTGAACAGCAAGCACAGTGCCGTTCGGTCCCGGGGCGTGCGTTCAGACTGCGGGTGACTAGCGAACTGTGCGTGTGCCGAGGGATGCCTGAATGGCCCAATCCACGAGGGTCAGAAACTCGGCGCGATCACCCTCGGAATCTGTTCCGATGGCGCCCTTGGCCCACATTCGCACCGCTTCGAAGCCCGCCGCACCGACGTGCTCCGAACCGCGCAGCTGCATGCCAAAGGAAGCCACGGCAGCGGCGAAGCGCGTTTCCTGAGAGGCTTCCTCGAAGGTCGTCTCGGAGTTCATGACTGGTAGTGCCAGGAGCGTGCTCTCGTAGCTATCGGGGCGCTTGTAGCGCAGTTGAATCGTCAAGGCTTCGCCCGATTGCGCGGCGTCGGTCAACTCGTTGGGTACGCCAGGCTGTTGATAGCGCAGGGGCGGCGTGCCCGCGAGATCAGCACCGACGGGGATCAGTTCATAGAGCGCCGTGACGCTATGTCCCGCGCCGATCTCGCCGGCGTCCTTGCGGTCGTCATTGAAGTCCCGGTGGGCCAGCATGCGGTTCTCATACCCGATCAGACGGAAGGACTGGATGTGTTGCGGGTTGAACTCAATCTGGATCTTGACGTCCTTGGCGATCGTCTCGAGGGTCCCGTCGAGGTTGCGCACAAGCACCTTGCGAGCCTCGCGCACCGAATCGATGTAGGAGTAGTTGCCGTTGCCCTTGTCCGCCAGGAGCTCCATCTGGGAGTCCTTGAGGTTCCCCTGGCCGAAGCCGAGAACGCTCAGGAAGACACCCGTTTCGCGCTTCTGCGTGATCAGCTGCTCCAGGCCGGCGCGACTCTGGATGCCGACGTTGAAGTCACCATCGGTGGCCAAGACAACGCGGTTGACGCCGCCTTCGACGAAGTGCTCCTGGGCCAATCGATAGGCATCAATGATGCCCGCGGCACCGTTGGTCGAACCGCCGGATTGCAGGCTTTGAATCGCTGCCAGGATGACCTCCTTCTCGCTCACCGGAGTGGGCTGCAGGGCGATGCCGGAGTTGCCCGCATAGGTCACGATTCCGATCGTGTCCCGGGGCTGCAGGGCGCCGACCAATAACTCCATGGAGCGCAGCACCAGGGGCAGCTTGTCGGTGCTGCGCATGGAACCGGAGACGTCCACAAGGAACACGAGGTTGCGACCCACGGGATTCTCATTCGAGGGCAGTTGTCCCTGCAGCCCAACCCGCAGGAGCTTGTGTCCGGCGGCCCAGGGCGCACTCACGATTTCCGCGTGAACCGCGAAGGGATGCTCATCCGTGGGACCGGCATAGCTGTAGCTGAAGGCGTTGACCATCTCCTCAATGCGCACTGCGCTCTGGGGGGGGAGTTGGCCCTGTCGCAGGAAGCGACGCACGTTGGCATAGGAGGCCGTGTCCACATCGATGGAGAAGGTGGAACGCGAATCGACGAGGACCGGTACGAAGGGGTTCTCCGGAAGGCGCTCATAGGATTCGCCGGCGGAGACTCTGTTCGGCCGCGACGACAGATCTCTGCGTGCGTTATCTCCATCGGCGTCCTCCTCGAGTTCGCGTTGTCGAGGAAGCGCAATGCTCCCTTCGAGCCCGGAAGTCCCGGCTTCAAACACGTCAAACCCAGGCGGGGCTATCTGCGCTTGATCATGGCCAGAGACGATAGGGTTGTTCAAGTCGTAGGTTCCCTGCTCAGGGCCTTCGCCGAAGCCGTTCAAATCCACGACCGAGATCCCAGGATTGGAGCCACGGTTGACGTAAATGGTGCCTGGCGCAACCTCTCCGGGCGGCGCCGAATCCCCAGGTCCGCGGTAGCCTCCGCCGCCACCCGTAGTTGGCCCACCCGAACCGGGTCCAATCGGAGATCCGGGGGCACTCCGTAGACCGGCGGGCGAGGTCGGACCAGCTGAGCCTCCGGGGGTTTCACCCGCTGACGCCGAGCTCGGTCCCGAACCGTCTTGGGCTAGGAGGTGGTCTCCGCCGCCAACCGTTTCCGGGGTACTACTGGGACGTGCAGCGTCAGAGTCCCAGTAGCCGAGGTCACGCAATGCCCTTCGACTCTCCATGCCCATCTCCGGTCGTGCTTCTTCGGCCTCCACCTCTTCGGATTCAGAGGAAGCTGAGTAACCAATCGACCCAAGCGTTCTGGAGCGGGCAGCAGTGCTGTCGTCTCCGCTACGCCCGGTGTAGCCAAGGCCCCTAATCGTGTCTAGATCAGTGCGTTCAGATCGAACGGCATGCTCCATTCTGCTCGCCTCGGATAAGCGCCCTTCCTCCGTCGGTAGGACTACATCTTGGAAGTACAAGAAGCCGAGGACCAAAGCCGCCGCAGCACTCAGTCCCGAGAACCAAGGCGAGCTCAAGAGG
>JBLHLB010000394.1:0-3865 GCA_047618505.1 Planctomycetota bacterium | reverse complement strand
AACGCTGCCCAAGCCGAGACCCAGACCGATACCCAGACCGAGACCCAGACTTCAGATGTGTCAGGGCTGCTCATCCAGCCTAAATTAGATCGCTCCCAGGCCGTGCCGCGCGAGGCCTTGGAAAAGAGTGAAGGACTGCGCGCTCAGGCGCAGGAGCAACTCGACCTCTTGACGGTTCGCCTGGGGCAATTGGAGCGCGACAATGTGGATCTGCACATCGCCCGAGACGCTCTCACGGCCGAACGCAATTCGCTGCGCGCGCAACTGGAGGATGCAGAGCCTGGCGTGAATGGTCACGGGGACGATAGGAGCACGCGCGTCGAGCAACTAGAGGCACAGGTGGCCGAACTCCAGAGCGCCATCGATGCGGGTCTCCAGCGGGAGGATGTACTCCTGTCCTCTCGAGACTCCCTTCTGGTTCAGCTCGAGGAGATGAACACCAGTTCCTCCTCAGACGATGCCTCCCTCGGGGATCCCGGCAACGACAGCGCGGAATCGGCGCATCTGCTAGGTGCTGCCCTGGAGGCACCCCTCGCCCTGGGTCCGGCTGATGTTGCGGAGCTTGCAAGTTCTGCCTCCGACGATGAGTTGATGCGCGCGCTCGCTGCCTTCAGCGCAGCGGTCAAATCCCTCGTCTTGGAACAGGGCGAGTTGGAGACAGATGCTACCGGACTGAACCGAGCACGCTTGGAAGCCATCCCGGCCTTGGCTGCCTGGACCCAGATTGCCGCGGCCTTGGGATCGGAGCGGGAACTGCAGCAGATCGACCTTGCGCGACGCTACTTCGACCGCTCAAAGCCCATGGGTATCCCCGCGGAGGGCGACATGAAGCTGCTCCTGGGCGAAGGGGAACTGAATCCACAGACGCTGGAGCAGCTAGGGGATTGGCGCGCCGGACTGGCTCTGTCCATGGCCCTAGAACAATTCCCCGGCGCGATCACGAGCCCCCCCGGTGCGCGGGCCCTATGGCTCCTGCGCTCGGCCAACGGCCAAGTGTTTTGGCAGTTCATGGAGAGCGTGCCGCGCTCGGAACTCAGCACGGGTGAGACGCGCGCTTGGACCACCACCGAGGTGCGCTATGACCTCGAAGGAGCGCAGCTCGCGGAGCGTTCCTACGGTCTACGGCAGCTAGGTCGCCGCTTCGAGGTGAACGAAGCGGGCCAGATCAACCTCTTGGTGGACCTGGCCCAGGACGAGATTCAGTGGCGACGGTACGCGCCAGCTCCCGAGCTTGACGGAACGATCGATTTGATGCCAGAGGCCCTGGGGATAGCCCTGGAATCTGTGCAAACCTACCGCGCTGGGCTCGGCGATCGAGCAGCGCTACTTCGCCTAGACGGGGATCGCCAGCGTTGGTTCATCCCCGGCCTTGGTCTGGTGCGCTTTTCGTCGCCTGGGCAATTGGAGTGCGAGCTCGTCTACTTGGACTATCCAGAATAGAAACGCCCTGTAGTCCGCGTTCGCTCTACTCGAGCAGCTTGCCCACAATTGAATTGAAGCGCGTGGGTTCAGGGGGAGCCGTTCCCTCGGCGAGGTGGGCCATGCCGAGCAGGACGTGACAGGCGTCAGCGAAACGCTCTTCGCTGTCCTCTTCGGAACTCAAACTGCAGAGTCTGGCAACCAGGGGGTGCCCGGCGTTTAGCTCAAGGTTGCGCTTTGAGTCCGGTACCGGCTGGCCGGTTTCGCGCAGGAAGCGCTCCAGTTGTGGAGAGAGGTCGCCCTCGCCTCCCACCAAGCAGGCTGCGCTGTCTGTCAAGCGTGCGGTGAAACGCACGGCGCCTACGTGATCTTCCAGAGCGGTGCCGACGGCCTTGAGAACGGGCTCAAGCTCCTGCTCCTGCTTTTCTCGGGCTTCCTTTTCCTCGGCGTCATCCAGGTCTAACTCGCCCTTGTCGATTTGACGCAGGGGCTTGCCGGCGAATTCAGTCAGGCGTTGCAGCACGAATTCGTCAACGGAGTCGACCAGCAACAGAACCTCGTAACCCTTGGCCTTGAGGGATTCGAGGTGAGCTGAGCGACGGGCTACATCAATACTCGAGGCGCACAGGACGTGAATTGCCTCCTGGTCATCCGGCATGCGCGCCACGTAGTCCTCAAGAGTCGTGAGCCCATCAGAGCCCTTCTCTGCGGCGCTATCTTCGTCAGCGCCCTCCTCTGCTGAAATGTCAGAGGGTTCCGCGGGTGCCACGAACGTCGAATGGAAGAGCGCGAGGCGTGCGACATCTTCGCGCTGCTCGTCCTCATGGTAGATGCCTTCCTTGAGCACGCTACCGAAGGCGGACCAGAATTCACCGTAGGCGAGCCGGTCATCTCTGAGTCGCTTTTTGAGGGCGTCCAGGACCTTGCGCACCACGCGCTTCTTCATCTGTCCGATCTGGCGATTGTGCTGAAGAGTCTCGCGGGAGACATTCAGCGGCAGATCTGAGGAATCCACTACGCCCCGTACAAATCGCATCCAGGCGGGGCAAAGTTCCTCGCAGTCGTCTTGGATGAAGACGCGGCGGACGTAGAGGTTGATGCGCGAGTGCGCCCCCTGGGGATCAAAGAGATCCATGGGGCGCTGCTTCGGCACGAACAAGAGAGCGGTGTATTCCGCCGCCCCTTCGGCCTTGAAGTGGATCGTTTCGAACGGTTCGTTCCAGTCATGGGAAAGATGACGATAGAACTCGTTGTACTCCGCGGGCGTAACCTCGGATCGTGCTCGCGTCCAGATCGGCTTGCGCGAGTTGAGCACCGAGATCGACTGATCGTCGCCCTCGCCTGTCTCCAGCTCCACCGCGTACTCGATGAAGTCTGAGTAGCGCTTGACCACCTGACGCAGGACGGCTTCATCGGTGAAGTCCACGCCACCGTCACCCAACTCCGCAACGGTCTTGAGCGATAGGGTCACGGTCGTACCATGTTTATCGCGGGAGCACTCTTCCACGGTGTAGCCGCCGACTCCATCGGAGCGCCAACGGGTTGCGTTCTGCTCGCCCACCCGACGTGTCTCTACGACGACTTCGCTGGCGACCATGAAGGAGGCGTAGAAGCCGACGCCGAATTGGCCGATCAGTTCGGGATCGGCCAGACTGTCGGACTTCTTCTCTTTGAGGTCCTTTAGGAACGCCTTGGTGCCGGAGCGCGCGATGGTGCCGAGGTTAGAGATCACCTCATCGCGGCTCATCCCGACGCCTTCGTCGATCACGCTGAGGGTGCGCGCTTCGCTGTCCACCTCCAGCCGGATTCCCTGGGCGTTCTCGTCCACAACGAGATCGCCGTCCTGTAGGGCCTCAACGCGCAACTTATCGAGGGCGTCGCTGGAGTTTGAAATCAGCTCACGAAGGAAGATCTCCTCGTGGGTGTAGAGCGAGTGAATGACGAGGTGCAGCAGTTCCTGGGTCTCGGCCTGGAACGGGACTGACTCGGCCGTCTGGTCGGCGGCGGTACTCATGGCAGGTGCGAAAAAGATTCTGTACGAAGGAGTCGAAAGGGGCTCCTGACGGCGGACGATGGTTCTCAGTCATCCGGCGGGACCCTGGAGCGCGGAAGTATAAGCACCATTTCGCAAGTTGGAGGCGTTCCTATTCCAACGAGAAAGGAGAGAATCCCCTGCCCCTACAGCTTGGGGCCCACCTCGGGCCCACAACTCCCCTCTACGGACCTGTAGCCGTGGGCTCCCCACTGTGAAGATCCCCATCCAATCCAGCCTCGGCCGCTTGCGGGCTTCGGCCATTTTGCTCCTCGGCCTGACCAGCCTACTTTCCGGTGCATGCAATGGCCCCGCCCACGCTCCCATCGTCGGGGAGCCCAAGGGGCACCCCGGCTTCCCCTCGGAAACCCTTGTGGGCGACGTCTGGGCAGAGGCCCGATTCGTGCGCAACCA
>JBLHLB010000393.1:0-3869 GCA_047618505.1 Planctomycetota bacterium | reverse complement strand
ACGAATTACCGGGGGAAGCGCGCTTTCGCGTGAACCTCTTCCGCGATATGAGCGGACCTGGTGCTGTTTGCCGTTTGATCCCCTGCGAGATCCTGACCTCCGAGCAACTCGGCTTGCCCTTCGCGGTGCAGGAACTCTGCAATCTCTCGAAGGGCTTGGTGCTGGTTACGGGCCCTACGGGTAGCGGTAAGTCGACGACTCTCGCGGCCATGGTCGACAGTATTAACAAGACCCGCAACGAGCACATTATCACGATCGAAGACCCGGTCGAGTTTGTGCATTCGAACCAGAAGTGCCTGGTGCACCAGCGCGAGGTCGGGCGACACACCACAAGCTTCAAGCGTGCCCTGCGAGCAGCCCTGCGTGAGGACCCGGATATCATTCTGGTGGGCGAGCTGCGCGACCTTGAGACGATTGAGATTGCGATCGAGACCGCGGAGACCGGTCACCTGGTCTTCGGCACACTGCACACGACGACGGCGCCCTCGACAGTCGATCGCATCATCGACCAATTCCCGGAGGGACGTCAGGCACAGATTCGCACGATGCTCTCCTCCTCTCTGCGTGGCGTGATCGCCCAGACGCTCTGCAAGAAGGTCAGCGGCGGTCGCATCGCAGCTCTGGAGATCATGATCGGAACCAAGGCGATTAGCTCGCTGATCCGCGAGGGTAAGACCCACCAGCTGCCTTCGCAGATACAGACCGGCTCGAAGGTCGGCATGAAGCTCCTGAATGACTCCCTGATCGAGCTCGTCAAGAGTGGGCTTGTGGATGCTGGCCACGCCTACCTGAAGTCCGTCGACAAAGACGGGCTGATGAGTGAGTACAGGCACGCTGGCATCGACTTCTCGCTTGAACGTCCGGCGAATCCGAAGTCTGCGCCTGGCCCCAGCCCCACACCGGGCGCTACTCCGTCAGCTGCGCCGGCCGCACCGGCACCGACAGTCTCTGTGGACGAGCCCCAGGCTCCCTTCCCGGCGGACACACCGCCCAGCCCCTCTCCGCCCACGGCTTCCGGGACAGCCGAGGGAGGCGATAGCTTTGAGCAGTTTCGCGAGCAGAAGAAGAAGCGCGGATACTAGGCGCTCCTCTGCGCACCAAATGAATCGGGAGCGCGGGGTCATCTCAGACCCCGCGCTCCCGATTGTCGTTGCCTAGGAGAGTCTTAGCCTTCGGCCTTCACGGCCTGGATCGCTTCCGTCAGCTTGGGCAGGATCTCGAAGGCGTCGCCGACGATTCCGTAGTCCGCGAGTTTGAAGATGGGTGCATCGGCGTCCTTGTTGATGGCGACGATGACCTTGGAGGTCTTCATGCCAGCCACGTGCTGGATGGCACCGGAGATCGCGACGGCGATATAGAGCTGGGGTGCGACGGTCTTGCCCGTCTGCCCAACCTGTTCACCGTGGGGACGCCAACCGGCGTCGACGACGGCGCGGCTGGCACCGACTGCTGCGTTGCCAAAGGCCGCGGCCAGGTTCTCCAGGAGGCCGAAGTGCTCGGGCGCCTTCAGGCCACGGCCGCCGGAGACGACGACGGGTGCTTCAGAGACATCCAGCTTGCCGCCTTCCTTGGCAGCGATGCTCTGGAGCGTGACCTTGCCTTCGGCAGTACCAGCGCGTTCCGTCACGGCCACGGCTGAGTCAGCCTCGACGGGGGCGAAGACGTTGCGACGCAGGGTGGCGCAGAATACGGGGGAGCTGGTGCTGACCTTGGCGGTCAACTTGCCGGCTAGCCAGGGGCGCGTGGCCACGAGCTTGTCACCGTCCTTCTCGAGTCCCGTGCACTCACTGAAGAGGGTCGAGTCCAAAAGGGCAGCAGCGCGCGGAAGCACGTCACGCCCCGTGGAAGTCGCGGAGGCCAGGAGCGCCGTGGCTCCCTCTTCCTTGGCTACCGCGGCCACGTCGGCGGCCACTGCATCAGGGCTCTTGGAGGCACCGCCCAGGGCGATGACTTTGGTGGCGCCGATCGCACCGGCAGCGGCTGTGACTGCATCGTCACCGCAAACCAATGCGACGACGGAATCGGATACGGAGCGCGCAGCTCCGATGGCTTCGAGGCCTGCACGTTTGATCGTGCCGCCTTCGCTTTCGACGAATACTAGGGTGGTCATGGTCATGGTGATGGTGGTCCTAGAGCACCTTGGCTTCGTTGCGGAGGGCGTCGATCAACGCGGGGACGGCGTCCGGGCCTTCGCCCACAATGCGACCTTCGGGGCGGGCCGGGGGAAGCTCAAGGGACACGACCTCAACACTGCCGGCGACCTCCGGGCAGGGCGATTCTTCGAGGGGCTTCTTCTTGGCGGCCATGATTCCCTTGAGACCGGCGTAGCGCGGCTCATTTAGATCCTTCTGGCATGTGATGACAGCGGGGAGCGAGAAACCGTAGGTTTCGATGCCCGCGTCACCTTCGCGCTTGGCGGTTCCACTGGTGCCATCAATCTCGAGCTCGGTCACGTCGGTGACGCAACTCCAACCGAGCAGCGTCGCCAGCATGGGGCCGACCGCGCCGTTGTCGCGATCCGTCGCAACACGACCCATGATGACCAAGTCCGGAGCGAGCTCGGTGAGCTTGGCCTGCAACGCCTTGGCGGTGCTGAGGGGATCCCGTCCGCTCCAGTTCTCGTCCACCAAGATCGAGCCGGAGTCGGCCCCCTTGGCGAGGCATTCGCGCATCTCCTTCGAAGCGGCCGACGGGCCGATGGTGAGGACGACGGTTTCGCCCCCGTGCTTCTCCTTGAGACGGACGGCTTCTTCCACGGCGATTTCGTCGTAGAAGGACGTCATGAACTGGACGCCGTTGGGGTCGAGGGACTTGCCGTCGTCGCCCACCTGGGCAATGACGTCAGTCGCCGGGACCCGCTTGATGCAGGCGACGATCTTCATAGGATCTGAGCTGAAAGGTGTGCAGGAAGGGCCCGATGGCCCAGGATTTTAGGCGAGCAGGATAGCCGCAGACTTCCCAACCGACAAGGTGCCAGGACCGCCGGGGGCTGGGTTGGCGCGACTCCCGATAGAGGGCTAGAGTTCCGCCAGGCCGGCCTCTTCCTCGGCCGTAAGCCCGCGGGGGAGCTTCTTCTCGAAGCTGTGGCCCAGGTAGACCTCACGGACCCGCGGGTCGCGGATTAGCTCGTCCGCCGTACCCTCGCGCAGGATCTGGCCCTGGTGGATGATGTAGGCCCGATCCGTGGAGTTCAGCGTCTCACGCACGTTGTGGTCCGTGATCAGGATCCCGATACCGCGATTCCGGAGTTTCTCCACCAGGGCTTGGATCTCCTCGACCGCGATAGGGTCGACACCGGCAAAGGGTTCATCCAGGAGCAGAATACGGGGATCTGAGGCCAGGGCGCGGCAGATCTCCAGCCGCCGCCGCTCGCCACCGGAGAGGGTCTCGGCCAGGTTGTCGGAAAGACGCATCAGATCGAGTTCGTCGAGCAGTTCATCGGCCCGCGCATGGCGTTCCGAGCGTCCGTAGGGCATGGCCTCGAGTACCGCCAAGAGATTGTCGCGCACCTTTAGGCGCCGGAAGATACTTGCCTCTTGGGGCAGGTAGCCCATGCCCAAGCGTGCGCGCTTGTACATCGGGAGCCGCGAGCATTCGGCACCGTCTAGGTGGACCGTGCCGCCGTCGGGGCGCACCAGGCCGACGGTCATGCGAAAGCTCGTGGTCTTGCCGGCGCCGTTGGGCCCCAGGAGACCGACGATTTCGCCCTCGCAGACATGGAACGAGACCCCATCGACGACCCGTCGACGGCGGTAGCTTTTCTGCAGACCATCGACCGCCAGGAGCGCGTCGGGCGGTGCCAAAGTTGTTGTGGGGGAGCTCATTGGCGCGAGTGTAGCCAGGTGCCCTGGCCGCTCCCACAAAGCGAG
>JBLHLB010000392.1:0-3871 GCA_047618505.1 Planctomycetota bacterium | reverse complement strand
AGAGCGAGGCAATGGGATCCATCTTCTCTTTGTTGAGACACCAGATCTACTCAGGCTCCTCAGCCAGCCAGCTGAGCAACGCCGCGTTTTGCCCAACACCCAGTGCATCCGGATTCCCTGTGGCGGCGTAGCGCGCTTGAGTCAACTCAGGCAGCTCTCGCACGCTGGTCAAGCGTAGGGGAGAGGGTGCGATCAGTCCGGCAAAGGCAGGCAGCCCTCCGTAGCGCAGCGCCCCGGGGAGGAGGTTGGGGTCCGTCACGCGGTCAATGTCCCCAAAGGTCCAGCTCCACTCCGCTGCCGTGCGGGTAACCGCATCACCGGCTAGGGCGCTTGCCAAGACCACCCAGCCGCCCGCATCTCCCCTGCCAAACAAGCTCACAGCGCGCACGCCCTCGATGTCACGGGCCCAACCTATTGCCACGAGAACGTCACTCACGCGCTCGGCAATCAGAGTGCGATTGTAGCCCCAGGTGTACCCGGCGTAGCGCCCGTGACGTGACCTGTCGACCGCTAGCGGGGGTCCAGGGACGCTGGGGTCGCTGAGGTGCTCGCCGGTTTGAAGTACATCGATTGAGAGTACCGCTGCCCCCGCTCCAGTGATCGAGCGGAGCACCTCCTCTGCATCGCTCCGCTTTCCGTCGTCATTGACTAGCACGCACACTGTTCCGTTCCACTCATCCGGAACACGCAACACCACAGGAATACGAGCCGCCTCACCCCGGCGGGAAAGAATCGCCTTTGTGATCCTGACCCCTTGGCGCCAGCCCTCATAGCGAGTGCTAGCCACAGCATCACCCGGCTCCGGCAAAGAGGCATGTAGAAGTGTCGACAGGGCACCTCCAACATCCCGGTCATAGTCCTCGACGCTAGATTGCAGCAACACCTCGCGATAATCCTCGTGCGCAGCCCCCACGCCAATGCGTGGATCCCAGGGCCCCGGAGCCGGGTGCCCTTGACCCCAAACGGACAAGTCTTCGGGGGCAATCAACTCGAAAGCCGTCTCTTCTAGAGAGGCATCACTCGGCATTCCTAGGTGCTCACGGAAGAAGCGGTACATGAACGCACGCGAGGATGCGTTGTAGTTGTGCTCAAAGGTGGCACTGCCTTCCCATGCAATGTGGTCGCGTTTCCCAAGGGTGTCATAGAGCGCCAACAGCTCAGGGATGCCCTTGCTTGGAAGCTCAAGGGTCCAATCATTAGCCCATGTCAACCCCAGCGGTCTCGGAGCAATTGCTGCAGCCAATTCCACATTGCCTGTTCCGACGCGCAGATGCGGCGCATTCTCACACACGCAGCCGCCCTGCATCGCAGTGGAGACCATCACCGCCGGCAGGGCGGCGGCGGGTCGCTCATCGATCGCACAGAGAACGAACGTCTGTGTGCCGCCGCCGCTGGCCCCCGTTACGCCGATGCGCTGCGGGTCCACGTCGGGAAGCTCGGCCAGGAAATCCAGGGCGCGAATCGAGTTCCAGGTCTGCAGTCCAAAGTGTGAGCGCCCATCCAGAAGCGACGCCACATCATCGAATTCATCGGTATGGCTCAGCTGACTAGAATCCGCGAAGCCGACCATGTCGTAGTGAAAGACGATCATTCCCATTCGAGCGAGCTGCACGCAACGCGCTTGCATGTACGAACGGGCTGCTGCGGGATCGCTCTCCCAGCCATTCGCGATCTGATTCGCCGCGTCATCGCTGGAGCGCAACATCTGACGGCCCCCGCCCTGATGACCGTGGGGCGAGAGAACAGCGGGGAGACGACCAGTAATTCCAGTGGGGCGATAGAGGCTTCCTGTCAGAACGAAGCCCGGCCTACTTTCAAAGTAGACCTTTTCCACCGTGTACTCGCCGCGGTTAATCAAACCGTGAACAGTCGCCTCGACTGGGGCTCGGGCCGTGGGCAGGGGCCACAGTCCCGCTGCAACCAGTAGTTGACGGCGCAGTTCGGACCGACGAGATTCCCATTGGCCCGCATCAAGGGGCGGCTCAAAGGGGAAATAGCCATCAAGGGTGATGAGCTTGTTCGCTCGCGGATCACCCAGGACCTCTCCGTCCAACAGAACGCGATCGTCCGGGCCCGGTATGGCAATCTCCAGGGCACGGAACTCGACGCGCACGTCTTGCCCCCCGTGCAATTGCAGTGCGATGCGCCCCTTGAGTCGGCCCGGATCATTGGTGAGCCGCGCCGTCTCCTCACCGTTGACGATCACCCAAACATCGCGCCCGCGAGCGTGGACTGCATAGTCATTCCACTCCCCTGATCGAAAAACACGGGCATGGTCTTCAGCGCTGGGCTTGATTACCCAGCCACGCCCACCGGTCTCGTACAAACCTCCGCAGTCCTTGGTGGGATCGACCTCGGCTTGAAAGCCCACGACCCCCGCGCCGCCACCTTCCTCGGCACGGAAGTAGATGCCACTGTTGCCCTGTGTCGCACGCACTTGCATACGCAGGGAGAAGTCACCGTAGGTCGTTTCACCAAGCAAGAGCCCATGGGATGGATCCTCGGCGCTGTGCGTCCCGACAACCATTCCTTCCTCAACGACCCACTCGCCACCGCCGATAGCCCTCCAGCCGTCCTGAGTCTCACCATCATGCAGTGGTTGCCAGGTGGGGGCTTCCTGAGCAACGGGCTCCCATGAGGCATTGGCTCCCGTCGCAAGGGCGAAGAGGGCAACGGCAATGCTAGGTAGGTTGTTCATGGCCTGTGGGTACTTCATTTATCGCCAGTGGTCGATCACCAATAAATCCCTACGCTCTACAGAAGATACGAATAAAGCATACCGCGAGGACCGCAGCATTTACCAATTGAGGAAATGACCAAGGTGAGGAGCGGCCTGGCGAAGAGAGGAGTGCGCGCTGCACTGACTCGGGGATGGGAGCAACCTTGTGCTGCACGGTCTCCCAACATGAAGTGGGGGAGGCAGCACCGGTATTGCGAAGAGGAGAGCTGCGTGGTTCTTGGAACCCACGTGTGTAATGCGTGCCCTAAGTTCTTGTGCATCCGCAGATGGCCTCGCTTCTGCGCTCCCCTGGATTGCGATCCAGTCGGCGATCCCGTCCCGATCGGGCATTGCCAGCGCCAGCACGTTTATACCACCGCGGCGGGAGCCGACGTCAGCAAGCGCCTGTCATTGCGCTTCGCGCAGTTGGCTGGCTCTCCTGCACCCAGCTGGCCATCCCTGATTAAGGCTTCAAGATCTGCGTGAGTCCAGGACGTACGTTTTCCGCCAAGCGCTCGTGTCCTTTGGGGGTCGGGTGCATGCCGTCCGGAAGATTCATTTCGGCCACGCCACCTACACCCTCCATAAAGTACGGCACGAAGGCGATCTCGAGTTCCGCTGCGAGTCGCGGATACAGCGCGTCAAAGCTCGCTGCGTATTGCCCATAGTTGGGCGGCATGCGGACGCCGAGCAGCAGCACGGTCGCGCCTGACTCGCGCGCCGTTACGACGAGCGAACGCAAGTTCTTCTCGATCTCCTCGACAGAGATTCCACGCAGGCCATCGTTGCCCCCCAGCTCAATCACAACGATGTCGGGTTCCGAACGCAGAGCCCACTTAAGGGCAGTGACTCCGCCCGCCGTCGTGCGTCCACTCTCGGACGAATTGGTCAGATGAAAGGGGTAGCCATCCTCGGCGAGTTGAGCCTGGAGCAGGGCCGGCAGGGCCTGGTGCTCGCCCAGGTGTAGACCAGCGCCCAGGCTGTCGCCAAGAAAGACCAAGGTCGGAGCATCCTCGGGAATGATGGGGGCCAGACCGGGCGCAGTGGTCTCGGTGCTGGGAGCATCGAAGAGGGCGCCCGACGGGGCCTCCCCATCGGATTCATTCTGCCCGGGTCCACAGCTTGTCACTGTGGCGATTGTCACGGTGGCGA
>JBLHLB010000391.1:0-3884 GCA_047618505.1 Planctomycetota bacterium | reverse complement strand
GCCACGGAGATCGTCACCGGGCTGCCGTTCCATTGGGTGCCGAACTGCCCCAGCTCCAGAGGACCGACAAGGAGTTCACCGGGAGCGCCGGGGGCGGATAGACCGAAGTTCGGAATCGTGATGGCGAGGGCCGAGGTTGAGACGGCGAGGAGCGTGTTTGAGGGGGTGCCCATCGTGCCGCTCGGGTCGCTCAGGACGAGGGAGACGTCCTGCCCAATCGTCGGCAGCGTACCCGTGTAGGCGATGCTGTCGGCAGGGTTCACACCGGAGCCGTAGCGTAGCACACTCTTCTGGCGCTTGAACGTGAACGTGCCGAGGGGCGTCGTGCCAAAGAACGGACCGCTCGCCTGCAGCGCGATCGGATCCTGGGGGTTTGTGTCCTGGTTCGAGGACGTGAAGCTCACGCCGCCGTCGGTACCAGAGTCGTAGGCGAAGAGCTGGACGACGACGTCGTCAGCCCATTGCCCTCCCGCAAATAGGTCCAGGTCGTGCACACCCACGAACCAATCGGGGCTGGGGGCGATCATCGTCGTCAGGGAAACGAGCGGGAATTCGTCTGTGACCGTGAAGGTCGCGTTGGCGACACCGGGGGATGTTCCAATGCTCCCACCGTTGATGACTTCACCCGCAGTGCCGGCGGCGATCGCAGCGTTGATCTCATTGCGGAGCGAGACCGGTGAACCGCTCTCGGCCATCGACTCGATGCCAGGGCTGGCGAGACCTCCCGGGGTCCAGACCGTGAGGAGGTCGTTGTGCGTTCCACCGATCAGGGGCGAGAAGTGTGCTCCGGAGGGGTACGCGCCAGGGTGCGTCAGGTTGCTCCACGTCGCGTCGAAGGTGACCTCGTATTGGGCGCTGGAAGACTGCGCACCCGCAGGGGCGGCGAGGACGGCGAAGGCCAGAGCGGAGGCGGCTAGTACGCCCGTACGGAACGAAGGGAGGAGAGAAAGCATGGGGGGGGGAGGTTCGCTTAAGGGGAACTTGCGTGGGATGCGCACAGGAATCGAGGGCCGGAGAAACGTCGCGCCCTATTGTCTGTGAGCCGCCCATTGTTCAGGCGGCCGAGGCATGCAGCCGCTACGGATCCGCCCCTTCAGCGAGACGAACTTCTCGACGTTCCTCCGCGGATAGTAGCCTGCATGATGATTCAGCGATTCGGCTGGCTCTGGTTCCGGGATCCCCAGTGTTTGCTTCGAAAGGGGGCGAGGAGCTCGGTGCTCCCGCGCAATCACTCTTGCGTCACGATTGGGGTGTCCACCCCCGTCTGAAGAAAGACTTGGATCGCCTGTGCTGTTTGATCTAACGGGTTCGCCTCGAGGGCTCTTTGGGCTTTGATCAATGCCTGTTGCGGGCGACCCGCGAAGTGCATCATCATGGCCTGGCGTACGAGGCCTGAGGAGCTTCTAAATGGTCCTTCGCCCTGTACGATGTCCTGACCTAGGGTCGGGACAAGGTTTTCTGCCTTTAGCAGCAAGAGCAGTGTTTGCGCTGCCGCCCGTCCCCAGTCCTCCCGTGAAGCCTTGAAGGGCGTGAAATCGGTCACGAGCTTGTTCCAGTGACTGAGCGGCCCCTCTCCGATCACCTCTGCAATGGGCCCCGCGTCTGCAACCCAGCAGGAGAGGAGCGCATCGACGGAGTCGGCGCTATAGAACTCAGCGAGGTCATCGTAGGCCGGGCTGGCCGCATAGTCCGCGCTTGGCATTCCAGGCCTTCCGGCCAGGGGCGTCTTCGAACCCACGACTAGTATAGAGTTGGGTGCGAAGTAGAAGACCGAGACGTAATCGAAGACCTCCGCCAGTGTGCGGAGCATGATGCGCATGTCCTCATGCAGCGTTCCTAGGGGATTCCACTGAACGATCATGCCCTTGTCCGACAGACGTTCGTGACAGAGGCGGTAGAACTCCTCGCAAAGGAGCGGCGCATTGCCAGAGTAGAAGGGGTGCTGCTTCCCATCTGAGATGATCAGATCGTAGGTCTCTTCCGTGGTGAGAAGGTGATGTAGAGCATCCTCGACCACGAGGGATACGCGGGGGTCTCCTAGGGCCTCCGATTCCGGAAACAGGGCGGCGGCTTCGACCACCGCGGGGTTGATCTCCACACAGTCCATCTTTTTGATCTGTGGGTAGCGCGTAAGGGTTTGAAGCGTTGACCCACTCCCCAGGCCGACATTGAGGACGCTCTCCAACCGCGTGTCGAGGACCATAGGCAGGTGTACAAGAATCACTTGCTTGCGCCACATACGGGCACCGCGCTCCTTGAATCCCGCGCTCCAACCAATGGAGCAGCCGTCCACGGTCATTGCTCGCTGACTACTGTCGCCCGGTGTCTGCAGGACCTGGACAGTCGCCAGATCGTTCTCCTTCTGAAACACGAGTTCGCTGTGTCCCAGGTTGAGCCCACCGATCTCGCCCGTAAATCTGGGGGAACGGGGCAGGTAGATGCTCAGCGCGATAACGATCGCTATCGCGCCCAGGAGCGTGTTCCGTGACGGCAGTGTCTTCTCCCTTGCCGCGAGAAAGACGATCACGGCAAGCATCAAGTTCACGGCTGCAAGCGCCTTGGTCGCCCCAAGCGATCCGAGCAATGGCAGGAGCACTACTCCACCGAGAATCGATCCGGAAATGCTACCAAGACTAGAGAGCAGGCTGGCGACGCCGATCCGGTCGCCGACGTTATCAACCTTGGAAAGAAAGGCCCGAGTGGCAAGGGGAAAGGTCAAGCCCATCAGCAAGGTTGCCGGCAACATCGTTACTACAGCCACAGTCCCCTGGAGCAGCAACCGGTACTGCCAGGGCGAATGCATTACTTCCTTTGAGAAGATGCTCACGGAGGCCCGCAGCCCGTCGTTTGAGAGGAGCGTTGCGAGCAGTGTTGCGGTCACCATGGCTAGGACCGCGGCGCCTAGTTGCACCAAGACCAGACCGCGCTCGACGCCACGCTGTTTGATCAGCCGGGGCAGAAGCAGGCCCCCAAACCCTAACCCAAGAAGGAACACGACGATCGTTGTCGTCAGTGCATAGGTGCTGCTGCCGACGATGTACTTGAATAGGCGAATCCAGACCATCTCGTAGGCGAGAGTTGTAAAGCCAGAAACAAACAGAATCAGCCCCACCAAACGCGGGGAAAGAGTGGACGCTAGATTCTGTTCGTCGGACTCTTCAGGGTTTGCTTCAGGGTTTGCTGCAGGGTTTGCTCCAGAAGGTGCTGCAGGCTCCTGCTGCATCCCTCGTGAAACCCACCAAGCCCCAAGGGCGACCATGAGGTTGATCACGTTGGCCACAACGATCGTTGCCCGAAGCCCCTGACTTTCGATCAGGACGAGGCCGGCGAGGAGAGCACCGGCAGCTGCACCCAGTGTGTTCACCCCGTAGACCCGACCGAGCCCCTTGTTGACCGCGTCCGCGCTCCGAATCGCCGCACTGCAAAGGGCAGGGAAGGTCGCTCCCATGGCACAGGCGGGGACAACGAGGAGCGCAAAGGTGACGCCAAAGCGCAGCACATCCCGGGCAAGATCGGAGCTGACGGTATGTGCCAGTGAGGCCTGGGCCTGTGGCAAGTATCCGAAGAGATACGTGAGGAGCGCAGTCGAAACTGCGATGACAATCTCCAGCACAGCGAAGGCGCGCAGCGGATTTCGTATGCGCCCCGCCACCCGGTGGTAGAGCCAGGCGCCGAGCCCCATCCCGCCCAGGAAACCCGCTACCACCGCGGAAGTTGCGTGCGAGGAGCTCCCGAAGGAGAGTGCCAGCATGCGCGCCCACACAACCTGGTAGATCAGCGCCGCGCTACCCGAGAGGAATGCTAGGCAGAGGGCAGGCCGTAGCGCATTTCGCGGAGGGGTGGCCTCGTGGTCCTTGGTCATCAAGATCTCCGGCGCGCAACAG
>JBLHLB010000390.1:0-3892 GCA_047618505.1 Planctomycetota bacterium | reverse complement strand
TCCCCCAAGGGCCTGCGCGATGTGGACTGCGGACTCTGCGGCGGGAAGGAGCGCGAGCTGAAGTTCACCGACGGCCCCTTTTCCGTCGTGACCTGTGCGTCCTGTGGCCTGACCTACGTCACGCCACGGCTTGAGGATGCCGCGCTCCTGGATGAGGTCTACAACGAAGGCTATTGGTCCTCCGATGCCGCCAAAGAACGGGGCTACACCGACTACCGCTCGGACGCGCCTCTCTACCTCAAGACCTACCGCCGCAGGTTGAGGGTGGTGCACCGCAACTTCAAACAACCCGGTCGTGTACTCGATGTGGGCTGCGCCGCGGGCTACTTCCTCCGGGTCATGGCCGATGAGGGTTGGGACGTCACGGGACTGGAGCCCTCCGACGCCATCCGCCCCCAAGCAGAGGAATCCCTGGGCCAAGAACGCGTCCTGTCAGGCATTCTCGGTGAGGTAGACCTGCCGGCCGCGAGCTTCGATCTAATCACAATGTGGGACGTGATCGAGCACATCCCTGACGTCGTGGCCGCCTGCAAGGAAGTACGGCGCCTCCTAGCCCCCGGCGGGCTCTTCCTGATCGAGACCCAGAATGTCGCTAGCCGCGCGGCAAAGGTGCTCGGTAAGAAATGGCAGCACTACAAGCACGCCGAGCACATTTACCACTTCGATCCCAAGACCATCAAACGGGTCCTCGACGAAGCTGGATTCGAGGTTCTGGAGAACTCACCGCGCCTAGGCGGCAAGTACATCTCCATGGGCTTCGTGGCCGAAAGAGCCGGGCGACTGCACCCGATTTTCTCCGCCCTTCTCTCGCCCCTCAAGCTCTTCGCCAAGCGCTCGCTCTACGTGAACCTCTTCGATGAGATGATCGTGATGGCCAAGCCGCGCACCTGAGACGACACCTGAACGATGGATCCCAAAGCCTATAGCCAACTGCGCGAACTCGAGGACACCCACTGGTGGTTCCGCGGGCGACGCGCGGTCTACCTCGGATTGCTGCGCAGTCACCTGGGGACCAAGCGGATCGGCAACACCCTCGACTTGGGTTGCGGCATGGGCGGCTTCCTGCCGGAGCTTGCGGAGCTGAGCCAGCGCGTCTTCCCGGCCGACTTCGACGTGGACAGCATGGTGCGCTGCCGCGAGCGCGGCTTCCCGGGAGGCTCGATCGCAAACAGCTACAATCTGCCCTACGCCGACGGCAGCTTTGACCTGGTCTGCATGTTCGATGTGCTCGAGCACATCCCCGACCACGAACTCGCCATGCGCGAGGTACAACGTGTTCTGGCCCCCGATGGTCTCGTTCAAATCTCGGTCCCGGCCTATCAGTTTCTGTGGTCCAATAACGACCGCATCGCCATGCACCACCGGCGCTACACGCGCCGAAGCCTGCGCCCCGTCTTTGAGCAGGCGCAGTTGAAGGTCGAGCGCTGTAGTCACTCCAACGTCTTCCTCTTCCCGGCAATCGTCCCGGCTCTGATGGGCATCAAGCTCATGGAGAAGATCAATCCGAAGCAGGATGAGTCGGATCAGACCAACCTCTCCTTCAACATGCCGAACTTTGTCGGCAGCTTGCTCTTCAAGACCTTCGCGGCGGAGTTGCCCTTCACACGCAGGTTCGACTGGCCCATGGGGCACTCCATCGTCGCCATCGCTCGCAAGGGCGCCTAGTTCGGGCCCAGGTCAGGCCAAGGACGGATCTGGTTCAGGCCTGAGTGGAGACCGGAAGAGATCGAACGTGAGGAGCCCCCTCAACGAAACGCATTGCGTTCCGTTGAGGGGGCTCCTCACTTTCGTCCCAGGAATGCCGCTGGGCACCCAGGACGCCGGGGATCAAGCCTGGCTATTCCTGCGCGGCCTGCCGCGCTGCCTCGCGCTCTTCGTCCTTGGTGCGTTGCTCGTCCGTGCGCGAATCGAAGATCGTGAGCCCAACCGACTCCTGGAGGAACTCAAAGGACAGCCCGGTACGGATCTCGGTGCCGCTGGCGCTCTCGCTCTGGTTCTTATAGCTCGAGTACTCCTGGGGGCCCATACGGTCCAGGGGGACTTCGCGCTGGCCGTCCTTGCGCACCAGGTAGACGGTATCGAGGGTGTTGTTCAGGTCCGCTGCGATGACCTCGTCCACCTGGGACTCCCGAGCCTCGGGGTGACTCCGCAGGAAGATGTGGGCGGGCTCAGTAGCATCGGAATCATCGCTGATGTTGCCGCGGCGGTCGATCCATTCGCGCACCGAGACCGTCATTCCGGCGGCTTCGCAGGCTGCACGGAAGGCGGCGGAGTCGGCTTCGCGACGAACGACATCGCCATCCTCCGTGGAGCTGGCGGCTTCTTCAGCATCCTCGTCCAACTCTAGTTCGACCAAGCCCGAGCGGATCGCTTCGAGACGCTCCAGCGCTTGTTCCTGGGTCTGGATCGTAAGCCACTCATCGAAGGCTTCGTCGCGCACGGCGGCCAGCTCGGGGATGATCGACTCAACCAGCTCATCGATGTGCAGGAGCGTGAAGGCCGTCTGACTGACTTCGACCTTGATCCCGACATTGCCCGCGGAGGTGCGGAGCGCGGCAGCGGCCACGGTCCCGCGTCCCTCAATCTCGCGCAACTCTGCACCGGTCAGGGCCTCCGTCGTCGTCACGGGGATTCCCAAGGCGGCAGCCTCGGCGGCGAAGTCAACCTCTTCCTCGAGGAGCAGGCGATCCTGCAGGTCCACGGACCAGGCCTCAAGTGCGAAGAAGATCGGCGCCTCCAGGGTGGCGGCCTCCATGACTTCCTCAAGATCCAGATACTGCTTGGTCTGGAAGTCCTCGGGGGCCTCCACATCGTCGGGCGCGTCGGGGCCCGCCGTGTCGGCGGTCGCGTCGTAGATGAAACGATCAAAGAAGACCGAGTTGTAATAGTCGCCAGCCAGGGTCTCGGGATCCGAGCCTTCCGGCGTGGGGTACTTGGCAAGCAGAGCAGTGGCGTCGAAGGCGGCTACGTCAATCACGTCGGCAAAGCTCACGACACGACGCTCGTCCGTGCGGTAGCTCTCCTTTTGAAAGTCCTCGAGCGCGTCGTACCAGGTGCTAAGGACCTCGTCCTCGACGCCGGCGGCGCGCAGCTCTTCTTCGAGACTCGCAACCTCTAGGGTCGCGTACTCGAAGCGATCCTCGATGTGATCCTCCTTCCAGCGCTCTTCGATCCAAGCGGGATCGGCGATCTGAGGGATGTCACCGATCATGGTGACGAAGCGCCGAACGCGAATCATGCGCTGCAGCTCGTTCTCGAAATCCTGCTGCGAGACGCGGCCACGGCCACCCTGGAAGTGGGCTGCATAGTCTTGGGGCTTGGCGAATATGGGACGGACGACGGCCATCAGGTGGGCGGCGGCATCATCCATCGGCACAAAGATCCCCGAGGCTTCCGCCAGGCGATCTAGGTAAACCAAACGCGCGTGGTCCTCTTCTTCCATTCGGTTACCACGGCCTCCGAAGAGACCCAAAGGCAGCAACAGGAAGGGGTCAAGCTCGAGCACCTTATCGATGCTTTCACGACGCTTGAGGAACGCGCCCTGGCTGACGTTCTCGACCACATCCACACCGTCAACAGGGACACTGTAGCTCAGGTAGTTCTCTGTCGTCGTCGGGCCACTTCCCCCGCTGGATAGGGACATCAGCGCGCTGGGCACGATGAAGATGATCAAGAGGAAGATCAGCAGCGCGATCATCAGGATGAAGAACAGCTTGCTCCTCTCCTTGGGGACGATCACCAGATCATCAACGAAACTGCCGTCCTCGCCGGTCTCGGGATCAGGGAAGCTGATCTCGTCGGGCTGCCGAGCCTCGGTCTGATCTTTGCGATTAGGAGATGACGAGTGCTTACGTGACTTGCTGGACATGGTCGCGTTCTAAGCGCGCTCCGC
>JBLHLB010000389.1:0-3902 GCA_047618505.1 Planctomycetota bacterium | reverse complement strand
CCCCACAAATCGCCTGGCTGCGTTGTCGGAACCACCCGTGTAGGTACAGCTACGCGGAGAACCCGACGCCTTGCCAGGCAATTTGTGGAGACCAACCGAGAAGCTGCTGTTTTTCAACGGACTGCTACTCCATTCTGGAAACGCAAACGGGGCGGCGCGCCAATCGGCGCGCCGCCCCGCTGCGGGACAGGTCAGTCCAAGAACCGCTAGTAGCGGTAGTGGTCCGGCTTGTAGGGACCGGTGACCGGCACGCCGAGATACTCGGACTGCTGGCTGGAAAGGGTCGTCAGTTTCACACCGAGCTTGTCGAGGTGCAGTCGCGCGACCTTCTCGTCGAGCTCCTTGGGCAGGACAAAGACACCGATCTCATACTTCCCATCGTTCTGGAAGAGCTCGATCTGGGCCATGACCTGGTTCGTGAAGCTGTTGCTCATCACAAAGCTCGGGTGCCCCGTGGCGCAACCGAGGTTCAAGAGACGGCCTTCCGCCAGGACGATCACACCGTGGCCGTCGGGGAAGACCCAACGGTCCACCTGGGGCTTGATGTTCTCGCGAACAATGCCGGGCAACTTCGACATGGCGACCATCTCGATCTCGTTGTCGAAGTGGCCGATGTTGCCGACGATGGCGTTGTTCTTCATGCGCTGCATGTGCTCGAGGCGGATGACGTTGAAGTTACCCGTGGTCGTGATGAAGATGTCCGCATCCTCAACAACGTCCTCGACGGTCTTGACCTCGAAGCCTTCCATGGCCGCCTGCAGGGCGCAGATCGGGTCGATCTCGGTGACGATCACGCGGGCGCCTTGGCCGCGCAGGGATTGGGCCGAGCCTTTGCCAACATCGCCGTAGCCGCAGACAACCGCGACCTTGCCCGAAAGCATGACGTCCGTGGCGCGCATAATTCCGTCCACCAGGGAGTGGCGGCAACCGTAGACGTTGTCGAACTTCGACTTGGTCACGGCGTCGTTGACGTTCATGGCCGGGAAGAGCAGCTCGCCAGCGGCGTGCATCTGGTACAGGCGGTGAACACCCGTGGTGGTCTCCTCGGTGACGCCCTTGATCTCGGCAGCCATCTTGGTCCACTTCTGGCCGTCCTTGGCAATGGAGGCCTTGAGCGCCTTGAAGAGCTCAATCATGTCCTCGGCCTCGTCGGCGGGCAGCTCGGGCACGGCGCCAGCCGCTTCGAACTCACGTCCCTTGAGGACCATCATGGTGGCATCGCCACCGTCGTCGAGGATCATGTTCGGCTGCAAACCGTCGGGCCAGGTCAGGGCCTGCTCGGTGCACCACCAGTACTCTTCGAGGTTCTCGCCTTTCCAGGCAAAGACCGGCACACCAGAGGGGGCGTCGACGGTTCCGTTGGGACCGACGGCGATGGCGGCGGCGGCGTGATCCTGGGTCGAGAAGATGTTGCACGAGGCCCAACGCACGTCGGCGCCGAGGCTCGTGAGCGTCTCGATCAAGACCGCAGTTTGGATCGTCATGTGCAATGAGCCGATGACGCGCGCTCCCTTGAGGGGGAACTTGCCGGCGTACTCGGAGCGCAGCGCCATCAGGCCGGGCATTTCGACCTCGGCCAGGTTCATTTCCTTACGGCCCCAATCGGCGAGCGAGAGGTCCTTGACCTTGTAATCCAAGGCCTTCGTAGCGGTATCCATGAGAGTTCTTATGGGTAGAGTTTCAACGCAGCTGCTTCAGAACGGGGACGGTTTCCGTCCACGCACAGCGTACAGAGAGAGTTTTGGAGAGGAGACGTCCGAGCTATCCTCGGGACGTCGTGGGCGATAACAGTCATCGATGGGAACGAGGGCGAGATCACGCAGACCCGCACGCCCGAGGGCGGCCAGGACATCATTCGCATCAAGACCTAGATGGCGATCGCCTTGGGCGGCGCGCATCCAGGTTTCTCGGTGGGGCTCCAGCTCAAGCACCGTCAGGGTGCCGCCGGGCCGTAGAACGCGGGTACATTCCCGCAGGCCTCCGTCGAGGTCTTCCATGTGGTGCAGAACCATGGCGCATTGGGCCGCATCGACTTCACCGTCCTCCAGGGGCAGGCCGTCGAAGCTCCCCTGGCGGTAGTCGAGGACAGTACCGTTTGCCAACGGCGCCAGGCGTTTCTGGGCTTGGTCCAACATCCCGCGGGATTGGTCGACGCAGATCAAACGAGAGACCAACCCCAGGAGAGGGACGCCCATGGAGCCCGTTCCACAGCCAAGATCAGCTACGACGAGCTCCTGACCCAGGAGCTGGGTCGCAAGGCGCAGGCGCGCCTGCCCCGTGTCAAAAGTCCCGGCGACCGTATCCCAGGCTCCCGCAAGGCGATCGAAGAAGTCCCCGTCACGGGCCCTGCGTTCCGCCACGACTCGCTCCAGGCGAAGCCGATCCGCAGCGTGTTCAGGGAGTTCAACCAGCTCGTCCCGCAGGGCGTCCCAGAGGCGACCATAGAGGGCCGTGCCATTGGACATCTCAGACGTCCGCAGAAAGGTGCTGGTGCCCGCATGGCGCTCCAGGAGCAGTTCGGCATCACGCAGGACCCGCAGGTGATTCGACACGCGACTCTGGGACAGGCCGAGGGCCCGGGACAGCTCACCTACGGCCAGCTCCTCCTGCTCCAGCAGCCCCAGTATCCGCAAGCGGGTGGGGTCCGAGAGCAGCTTGAGAACCTGGCCGAGGCCGCTGGTGCTCCCAAGGGGAGAACCAGAATCGGCATCTGAGGCGCGCTGTGAGGGGGTGGAAGCCATGAGTCAGAGTATCATGGTATCGTGCTCAATGCCCGTCAAGCCCAAGCCCAATTCGATCTTGATATTTCTCTGGGCCCCAAAATAGAGCTGGCCCCCCGACCGCACCCTTGGGGCGCGGTCGGGGGGCCAGCTAGCGGATAAAAGGCCGCCTAGGCAGGAAACCTCAATCGAAGTCGAACGGAACGATCTTCTTGACCACGACATCGATGGGCCCGGTCGGAAGAGTCAAGGTCGTGGTGTCGCCCACTTTCTTGCCCAACATTCCCACGGCGATCGGGGAGCGATAAGAAATGACCGCTTCGCCGTCGGCTTCCCAGGGACCGAGGATACTTACCTCTTTATCCTCACCGGAAACCTCCTCGTGGTAGCTCACCTGCGTGCCGGGGGCGACCGTTTCTGCGGGAACCGCCGCCTCTTCCAGGAGCTGGGCGTCGCGAACCTGCGCCTCGAGCTCCATAGCTTTGGCCGTGAGATTGCGCTGCTCTTCAATGGCAGACTCCCACTCAGAGTTCTCCGAAAGGTCGCCGTATGAAGCGGCGCGACCGATGGCTTCAGCGTTCTCGGGGATCTTGATGTCACGCAGGATGCGCAGCTCTTCTTCGTGCTGCTTGAGGCCTGCGCGGGTCGTCCAGATGCTGGAGCCTTCCCAGAAAGGACGCTCCTCACCGCGGAAGATCAGGGGCGAAATTTCAACGGCGACGCGCGTGAACAATCGTTCAAGAACACCGTCGAGTCCACCTTCCACCATGGATGCGAAACCCCGCAGCGTCGCTTCGTCTGCGTCAGCCAAGAGGAACCTCAAGAGCGGCGGTTCACCACTGGTAAGCAGGGTCGTCAGACGCTGACGCGCACGACCATACATGATGTTGCCAGGGGCGTTCTTCTGCAGAAATAGCCCGAGCTGAAGCAAACACTGCACGCGCTGAATCGGGGGCGGAAGGAGATCCTGTCCGAGGCCCTTCTTCTCTACGCGCTCCGCAAGACGAACCAACACCGTGGGAGTACGGGTCGGGCGTGCAAGCAGGGCCAAGTAATGCTGGACGAGTTCCTCATCACGCTCGGCGGCGGAAAGGGCGTCGATGATCGCCTTCACCATTCCGGGGGGCGAGTGGGCCAAGTACTTAGCGCACTCGTCGAGCCACCCCTCTCCGAATTGCTCGC
>JBLHLB010000388.1:0-3942 GCA_047618505.1 Planctomycetota bacterium | reverse complement strand
CCACAGCGTCGGTCAGCCCGGGGACCAGCGGTACGCCGGCTTTCTGCATGACGCGTCGACTGGTGATCTTGTCCCCCATGGACTCGATCGCCTCCGGTGGCGGACCGATCCAAGTCAAGCCGGCCTCGGTCACCGCCCGGGCAAAACTGGCATTCTCCGAGAGGAAACCATAGCCCGGGTGAATCGCCTCGGCGCCACTGGCCTTGGCCGCGGCAATAATCTTGTCCCCATCGAGGTATGACTCCGCCGGCGTTTGTCCGCCGAGGGGCATGGCGATATCCGCCAGGCGCGCGTGCAGGGAGGAGCTGTCGAACTCGGAGAAAACCGAGACACACTCCACCCCCATCTCTCGCGCGGTGCGCAGGACTCGAACCGCGATTTCTCCGCGGTTAGCGATCAGGATACGGCGAAACATGGGGGCGGGATTGTACGGGATGCCCCCCGTGGAATCGGGGGGGCGATTGGGCCGATTGGAGGGCCGATTTAGAACCCTTGGGGGACGTGCTCTAGTCCGCTTGTTTCGCACGCGGGCAGGTGCGCAGGACAGTCACCGCGTAGAGCATCAGAAAGAGCGCCAGGAAGGCCTCCTTACTCTCGCCGGTCTGGATATCCAACCAGGGGATGTCGCTGGTATCCATGAGCTTGCGCGGGAGGGAGATGGTCAGGGCCCCGACGGCAGCGGGCAGGGCCACAATCGTCGGCCAAATCCAGGGTGCCGCGTCGCGCTCAGGATTCCAGGAAAGTCGGCGCTGGCGCAGATAGAGCGGCCCGATGAGTCCGCCCACGAGGGCGGCCAGAGTCAGGGCTAAGCGCGGAGCCTGATCCAGGAGCGTGCCCACCCAGCCACCGAGATTGTGCAGGTTGGTCTCGCCCTGGTCGTTGGATTCCGCCAGTGCCTCGGGCGTGCTCCAACCGAAGATGTGCTGACCCCAGCTGATTTCCTCACCCAGAAAATAGATACAGCCGAGGGTGAAGAGGACGAACCAAGGGCGTAGCCATGGCCGCGGAAAGGTCTGGCCGCGACGGATCAGCAGCAGTCCTGCGCAAACAGCAACGAAGAGAAACAGGGCTGTGGCAAGTTCCACAGCGCCGCCTTCCGTACGGAACCAGGCTTGGTATGCATTCTCCCCAATAGCCCGAGTCGCGCCGGGGGCGATAGCGACCAGGAGCGGAAGCCCGAGCCAAATAAACATGGGCAGGGCGGCTTTCCGCGCATCACCCGCGGTCACACCATTGTCTTCGAGTCTGGTCATAGGGGTACGTTTCCGTGCTTACGAAGAGGAGCCTCTTCCACCTTTGTTCGCAGAAGATCCAAGGCACGAATCAGAGTCGGGCGGGTCTTACGCGGCTCGATCACATCGTCGATAAAGCCGCGTTCTGCTGCCCGATAGGGATTGCTGAAGCGCTCCTCATATTCCTCGGTCCGGAGGGCTTCCTTTGCGGCGGGATCGTCCGCAGCACCGATTTCACGGCGGTGAATGATGCGTGCCGCCCCCGCTGCCCCCATGACCGCGATTTCTGCACCCGGCCAGGCCAGGTTCAAGTCCGCGCGAACATGCTTCGACGCCATGACGTCGTAGGCGCCGCCGTAGGCCTTACGCGTGATAACGGTCAGCATGGGCACCGTCGCCTCGCAGTAGGCATAGAGCAACTTGGCGCCATGCCGAATGATGCCACCGTGCTCTTGTTCCGTACCGGGCAAGAATCCGGGCACGTCTTCGAAGGTGATGATCGGAATGTTGAAGGAATCGCAGAAGCGAATGAAGCGCGCAGCCTTCACGGAAGCATCGATATCAAGACACCCGGCCAGGATCGCAGGGTTGTTGGCTACGATCCCCACCACGTGACCGCCCATACGTGCGAAGCAGATCACCATGTTTCCGGCGAAGTCCGCTTGCACTTCAAAACTCGAGTCTTCGTCTACCACCATGCGGATCACACGGCGCATGTCGTAGGGCTTGCTCGAGTCCTCGGGGACGATGGATTCGAGTTCCGGTTCCTCACGGTCGATCGGATCTTCGCAGGCAATGAAGGGCGGTGAATCCGCGTTGTTCAAGGGCAGGAAGGAAAACAAGCGCCGCGCCAGGACCAGGGCAGCGGCATCGTCGGGGGCGGTCAGGTGCGCCACTCCGGACTTGGAGGCGTGCACTGACGCTCCACCAAGGTCTTCGGAGGTCACCTCCTCGTGGGTCACAGTCTTGACCACGTCCGGCCCGGTGATGTGCATGTAGGAGGTGTGCTCCACCATGCAGATAAAGTCCGTCAACGCAGGGCTGTAGACCGCGCCACCTGCACAGGGTCCCATGATCAGGGATAGTTGCGGGATGACGCCGGAAGCGCGGGTATTACGCCAAAAGATCTCGGCGTAGCCGCCGAGGCTTCGCACGCCTTCTTGAATACGAGCACCCCCGGAATCGTTCAACCCGATCACGGGCACGCCGATCTTCATGGCCATGTCCATGACCTTGCAGATCTTCTCGGCGTTCGTCTCCGAAAGCGATCCGCCCAGGACTGTGAAGTCCTGGCTGTAGAGATAGAAAGGTCTTCCATCGATGCGCGCGTGGCCGGTGACGACACCGTCCCCCAGCATCGATTGCCCATCCATGCCGAAGTCCGTGCAGCGGTGCTTAACGAAGCGGTCGATCTCGACGAAAGATCCCTCGTCGACGAGTAGGTCAATGCGCTCGCGCGCGGTCAACTTGCCCTTCTTGTGCTGCGTCTCGATTCGTGCCGGACCGCCCCCGACGAGGGATTCCTCACGGAGTCGGTGTAGGCGCGCGAGGGGCGTCTCCTCTTGGCTGGTCATGCTTGTGTCTTCTCTTCTTGAGCGTGTTCCCCGGGGCCGTCTGTGCATGCACCAGGATCTTCCACCAGCTCGGTCAAAACTCCGCCGGTGGCGCGCGGATGTACAAAGGCGATGCGCGTGCCGTGGGCTCCCGAACGTGGCACATGATCGATCATCTGCAGCCCCGCCGCCTCGAGCTTTTGAATGGCCTCGGCCACATTGTCGACGAGGTAGGCCAAGTGATGCAGCCCGCCCCCCTTCTTCTCCAGGAAGCGAGACACTGGAGACGAATCGCAGGCGGGTTGGACCAGCTCGATGCGCTGCTCGCCAGCGAAGCAAACCAACACGTCGACCTTTTGATCTGCCACGTGCTCCACCTCTCCGGCGCGAAAGCCGAGGATGTCAATATATGTGGCGCGCGCCTCTTCAATCGAGGGCACGACGATGGCCACGTGGTGCAGACCACGGACACAGGCTTGGATCGGTTGGGGCAAACTCATCGGGGTGGGGGGCGAGGCGCCCCCAAGGGGCAGCTGGCGGGCGGAATTGTACGCGAAGCCTGCCTTGGATTCCCATGCTGACAGGGCACTCAGCGACCGAAGATCGGAACCACGCGCTCCCTGCCCCCGGAGGCCAAGGGGACGTGCTCCCCGCCGAACCAAGCGATGGATGTCTCACCGGGGAAGGTGTCGCCGTAGACATCCCGCAGGCTCAGGCCCGTCAAACTCGTACGCAGCAAAACGAGGGTCTGAAAAAGCCGGCCGGGGCGGTTCCCCGTGTTCGTCTGAATCATTCTCATCTTCACCGGATCGAGATGGGTCCGGACCCACTAAGGGGAGGGCTATTGCCGCGCCACTGGCACACGGCGGTGAGTGCATTGCACGCCGGGGCGCACTCGGTCACGGCAGTCTGTTGAAAAACAGCTGCCTCCCGATTGGTCACCCGGAATCGCCTGGCAAAGCGGCAGGTTCCACACGGTGCAGTACCTGTACCTGGCACGGGTGGTTCTGGCAACGCGGCCTGGCGGTTCGTGGGGCCGAGGGGGGAGCCGCTGTTTTTCGGGCGAGCTGCTAGATCCGCAGGCGAGCGGTAATCGAGCCGAATCCCACCGTAGCAGGGATCCCGCTCCGCAAATCGAACCGCCCTGGGGATCCCCC
>JBLHLB010000387.1:0-3953 GCA_047618505.1 Planctomycetota bacterium | reverse complement strand
CCAGGCAAGGCGACAGGTTCCCCACGTAGTTGTACCTACAGGGGTGGTTCTGGCAACGCAGCCAGGCGATTCGTGGAGGCCGAGCGGGGAGCTGCTGTTCTTCAACGGGCTGCTAGGACTATGCTGGTGGCATGACACGCCTCGGCACCGCCCCTAAGACCCTGCGGGGTTACGCGGACCGCTTTCTCATCGAGATGGCGGCCACGCGCGGCGCTTCCGAGCACACGCTGCGTGCCTACGGCAGCGACCTGGAGGAGATGCTTCTGCATCTGGAAGAGCTTGGGCTCAAACACCCGCGTGAGGTGACGCCGCGGCACCTACGCTCCTTTCTGGTGGCCTTGGATGATCGCGGTTTGGCGCGTACGAGCGTGCAGCGGAAAATGTCCGCCGTGCGCTCCTACTTCCAACACCTCCTGCGCAAGGGGGTAATTGCAACCCACCCGGCCACGGGATTGCGGGCCATGAAGCGCGGGCGACGCCTGCCCAGCTCCCTGGAAGAGAGCGAGATCGGAGCGCTCTTGGCGGCCCCCGATCGAACGACCACACGCGGTCGGCGCGACGCCGCACTCCTCGAGATGATGTATTCCGCCGGGACACGTGCCGCGGAAACCGTCGGATTGGATCACACGGACTTGGATCTGCAACGAGGTATTGCACGCGTGCGCGGCAAGGGTCGCAAGGAACGCCTGGCTCCCCTCGGAAGTCACGCAGCCCGTGCCATTGAGAGTTACCTGACCGACCCTGATCGACCGAGGGCC
This sequence comes from Planctomycetota bacterium, assembly GCA_047618505.1. Taxonomy (GTDB): domain Bacteria; phylum Planctomycetota; class UBA1135; order UBA1135; genus JBLHLB01. The sequence goes on along the minus strand of JBLHLB010000387.1, from coordinate 3,195 downwards.
ATAGCCGTGGCGGCAAATGCCGTGTTCCTCAATCAGCGCGGGGGGCGATTGACCACCCGCACCCTTGGTCGAGTCGTCGAGGATGCTGCCCTGCGGGCAGGACTGCGGCGCCGTGTTAGCCCCCACACCCTGCGCCATAGCTTCGCGACTCACCTACTGAACCGCGGGGCGGATCTCAGGGCCGTCCAGGAGCTCCTGGGCCACGCCCACCTGGTCACGACCCAGATCTACACCCACGTATCCATCGAACGCCTACGGGAGGTCTACGAGCGCGCCCACCCGAGGGCGGAATGAGGACGATTCCCCCAGGGAACCGCCCGTTCCTCAAGACCGCGGGGTTGGGTGTCCGAAGCAGGGTCAGGCCCCTCGGAACCCCTCGATTTGCCCCCGCCTGAGAACTCCATGTCCCTGCACCAACTTGTACTCGTGAGCTGCGCTTCAGCCCCCTTTGATGCGGAAGCCCTTTGCGCCCTTGGAAAGGACTTGTTTCAGCGCAACAGCGCAGCGGGCGTAAGCGGGATGCTGATGCACCACGAGGGCAACTTCATTCAGCTTCTTGAGGGCGATGCCGAGGCCTTGGACGAGATCCTGACACGCCTTCAGCGCGACACGCAACACCGTGGCGTGCAGGCGGTCCTGAGCTCTGCAATCGACGAACGCTGCTTCGACGGGTGGTACGCAGACGTGATTGAGTCGAGTTTGCTACCAGGAGACATCCGCTCCACCATGGAACAAATCGTTGGACCCAGTGTCGGACTCGAAGACGACCTCCTGATGGCCGGGCGAGCCCATCGGGTGCTACACGGTTGCCGCCAGGATGTGATAGCTCAGAGCTTGAAGAGTGCAACGCCGCCCAGCAACACGCAGTAAAGGGCAAACCAAGCAAAAGCGCCGCGCCCCAGGAACGACAGCAAGAGGCGCAGGGAGATCCAGCCAACAATGGCTGCGATAAGCGCGGAAAAGCCAAGATCGGCCGCGGAGAGGCCACTCTCCTGCTCAAGGGCGTTGGGCAATTTGAGTACGGCAGCACCGAGAATGGCCGGGATTGCCATCAGGAAGGAGAAGCGCGCCGCGGCCATGGGCGCAAGTCCAACGAGCAGCCCGACCGCAATGGTCGACCCGGATCGGGAGATGCCCGGCATGATCGCCATGGACTGGGCCAAGCCAATCGCGAGGGCGCCCCACCAGGTTGGGAGCAAGATGCCAGGTTTAGCCTGGGCGCTTGCCGCCCCTGCTTCTTCGGCACGATCCAGTTCCGGCCCTATACGCAGCTGTCGACGCCGGGCCCACTCGCCAATCAGAAGGATCGCGGCCGTAACGAAAAGCATCTTGGCGGCGAAGCGGGGAGAGCCAAAGAGCTGCTCAATCTGATCTCCATGGACCAACCCGGCATAGACCGTCGGGAGGGTCGCCAACAGGACAAGCAGGGGCTCACGCCAGGCCCCCGCCCCCATTCCCCTGAGAATCCCCAGGATGTCCCGTCGGTAGACCGCGAAGACCGCCAGGAGTGTCCCCAGGTGGACAATAACTTCAATCGCCAGGCCCGGCTCAGAGAGCCCCAGGGCGCTCTGGGCCAGTACCAGATGCCCAGAACTCGAGATCGGCAGAAACTCGGTCAACCCCTGGATGGTCGCCAGGAGAGCCAGAGCCGCGAGCTCCGGCAGAACGAGAACAGCGGCGATGTAAAGCAGGGGCAACGGGTTACCGGGGGGGACTGTTGGCGACCGTGCCGGGGGGACGGCACGGGTCAACTAGGGCCAACAAGGATAGTCAGGACTGAGTCTTGACCCAGTCCTCGGCAGAAATGCACTCCATCCCAAAGCCCTTTGAGACGGCAGGGTAGGTAACTGTCCCCGCCATGACGTTGGAGGCCAACGCCAGGGAGCGGTTCTGGCGCACGGCCTCGATCGGTCCCAGGTTAGCCAAACGCAACACCCAATCCAGGGTCGCGTTGGTCAGGGCCATCGTGCTTGTGCGGGGAACGGCCCCGGGCATGTTGGCCACGCAGTAGTGCACCACCCCATCGACCACAAAAGTCGGATTCTCGTGGGTCGTGGGCTTGCAGGTTTCGACGCAGCCGCCCTGGTCGACGGCGACATCGACGATGACGCTGCCTTCCCGCATCAAGCTGAGGTCCTCGCGGCGAACGAGCCTTGGAGCTGCCCCACCGGGAATCAGCACGGCACCTACCAACAGGTCAATCTGGGGCAACAGCTCGCGAATGGAGAGCTGTTGGGAATACATCGTGCGACAGTTGGGCGGCATGATCTCATCCAGATAACGCAGACGATCCAGATCGATGTCCATTATCGTCACATCGGCACCGAGCCCGCAGGCCATGCGAGCGGCATTGATTCCAACGATACCGCCGCCCAAGACGAGCACCTTTCCGCGCGGTACACCTGGAACGCCACCGAGCAAGATGCCCGAGCCTCCCATAGGCTTCTCCAAGTGCTTGGCTCCTTCCTGTACCGCCATACGGCCGGCCACTTCGCTCATGGGAGTCAGGAGAGGAAGGCCCTTACCTGCCTCAAGTGTTTCGTAGGCGAAGCAGTAGGCGCCGGTTTCCATCAACGCTTCCGTCAGCGAACGTGAAGCGGCCAGGTGCAAGTAGGTGAAGAGTGTTTGACCCTTCTTGAGCATGGGATACTCCTCGGGCAGAGGCTCCTTGACCTTCACGATCATGTCTGCGACGGCGAAGACCGCGGCTGCATCGGGGGCGATGGTAGCGCCGACCGCGCGGTAGGCATCGTCGTCAAAGCCACTGCCGAGGCCGGCACCGGATTGAACCGCGACAGAGTGGCCCGCCAAGGAAAGGCGTTCCGCCCCGGCTGGAGTCAAGGCGACGCGGTTCTCCTGGGGCTTGATTTCGGTGGGGACGCCGATATTCACAGGCTGGGCTCCATTGCTGGCTAGTGCTCTTGGCACGGGATTCCCGTGGCGGAGCAGGTGGATATTCTCGGAGGACTATTTGGGCGGCGGAGTCTAACCGCCCTGATTCCCTGGAAAAGCCTTGAGCACTTCTCTGTGTGCGCCTAAATTTCGCGCCCTCGCCGGAGAGACAATCCGGCGAACCCCTAGGGCCATTAGCTCAGTTGGTTAGAGCGCTACGTTGACATCGTAGAGGTCAGTGGTTCGAATCCACTATGGCCCACCAGAGGGGGGATTGGGGGGGGAGCCCCCAATCCCCCCGCA
>JBLHLB010000386.1:0-3954 GCA_047618505.1 Planctomycetota bacterium | reverse complement strand
GCAATTCTGCCTTGATCTCGTTCATGACCTTCATGGCCTCAACGATGCAAATAACAGAATCCTCGGTCAGCTTCGTTCCGACCTCAACAAAGGGTTCGGAGTCCGGTGAGGCGCTTCGATAGAAGGTTCCCACCATCGGACTCTCGAATGCGATCGTCCCCGGGGGCGGGCCCGCGGCCCCCTCCAACGGAGCAGCCGCGCCGGCATGCATTCCAACCGGGGCGTGGGCGCCGCCCCCAAGGACCTGGACCACATGCCCCGCGTTGGCCTGTGGGTCCCCCTTCGATTCGCGCCGGAGGTGAACGCGCAATCCGGCATTCATGTCGTCAATCTCAAGCTCAGCCAAGTCGGCCTTGTGCATCAGCTGCACTAGCTTACGGATGGGGTTCAGATCCATGGTTCCTTGGGTCCCTGTTGGAGACCCGCTGGTGAGGCCCGAGAAAACGGCCGGGGGATGTGCTGAGAGATGAGCGACGGTGACCCCCTGGGAGATTCCCGCCGCGCGAAGTGGAGAAGGATAGCGACCGAACCTTGGGAACTCCCGACAGAAGCAGTGCCAGCAGCCCGGGATGGTCAGGAAGCCCCCCTAGTAAGATTCAATTCCCCGTCTCCCGACGCCAGGGCCCCCCCTTGCCCCCGTCCTTTTCCAGGAGGGCTAGATCTTCAATTACAATTCCCTTGGCCACGGCCTTGGTCATGTCATAGATCGTCAAGGCTGCCACGGAACAGGCAGTCAGGGCCTCCATTTCCACCCCGGTTCTGCCTGTGCAGGAGGCCTCGGCCTGCACACCGAGCAAATCATCACCCAGGGCTTCAAAAGTCACTTCCACGTGGTCCAGGCCCAGGGGGTGGCACATGGGAATCAGCTCCCCGGTACGCTTGGCTGCCAGAATTCCCGCCACCCGAGACACCTCCAGGATGGGCCCCTTAGGTCCCCCACTGGCCAAGATCGGGCCCAGAATCCCGGCTGGAAAGCGGATCCGAGCCGCCGCCAGGGCCCGCCGCCGGGTCTCCGGCTTGCCGCCCACATCAACCATTCGCGAACTTTGACCGTCGGGCGTTAGGTGCGACAGGGCGGGAGTTTGGTCCTGGGTGTCTGACGCTGGTTGTGCGGGCGTATTCATAGGGAAAATGTGTGCCCGATAGGGATCGGAATCTCCTCGGGTAATCGGGGTTCTTGATTCGAATAGATAGGGTGCCTAACCCCCACGTGCTGCGTCCGGACCCTGTAAGAGCCTAGGCCTAGGTCTTTGGTCCGCCGCGCGCGGCACTACAGTAACGCCCAAGGCAGGCCCATGTCCTGTCCACCGCGTCCTCTCCCTCTGGAGCCCTCCATGACTCAGCAGCGCATCTTCCCGACCCTAGCGGCCCTCGGCCTCCTGCCCCTGGCATTCCTCGCCAGCCAAGTAGCGACGGCTGCCCCCGCTGACCCCGGCTTTCCCGCCGATCCGGCCCCCGCAGTTCAGGAGGGCAATGACGAGATCGAAGCGCTGGTGAGGGAGGAAGCTTCGAAGGCAGCTGATCTGGAGCTCGACGCTCTTTGGACCCGCGCCCTTGAGCTGCGCGGATTGGAGCAACTAGGTGGAGCCGAGGCGTTGGATCGGGCCCTGGAGAGCCTGCTTTCACAACCGGACAAGCTGGCGCCACGGACCGCACTATTTGTGGCCTCCGCGCGCCTGCAGGGCTATCGCCCCCAGCCGATTCCCCTCGCGAACGCACTGGTTCCCTTGCTGGAGACCCACGACGGCACGATCGCTGCCGCCGCCACCGCCCTACTTGGGGATCCAATCTTCCGTGGACTGACGCGCTCTCGCACGGACCTCGGTGAGCTGCTCTTGACCCGCGCCCAGGACGCATCCCGAGAAGCATCGGAGCGACTGCGCTACGCGCGCACCTTGCACGCTATCGGTGGCGCAAAGGAAGGTCTCGATGCGCGTACCGAAATTGCCTCCTTCCTGGACTCCCAGGATCCTGAGCGGCGCGCCCAGGGAGCCCTGGCCCTCGCCGGATTACGTGGTGAAGTGATCGAAGGTCGCCTTCGGGACGAACTTGAACGCTTCTCCCGCGTGCCCACTGCCGCCGGCGCCCTCGCCTCGGAGATCCTCAAGCGCTCTCGCCAGCGTGAGTTCCTAGACCGCCAGATTCGCGATCAACAGGAGAAGTACGAGTCGGGGCGACTGAGCGCCGAGCTGCAGGAATTCGTCGACGTCATGGGCATGATTGAAGGTCGCCACTTGGAGGGCAACTTGGTGGAGCGCGCCGACCTCGTCGAGGCGGCTATGGCTGGCATGTTGCGCTACATGGACCAGCACAGTTCCTACCTTTCCTCCGAGGCCTATGGGAGCTTCTTCCAGGACCTCGAGGCGGAGTACGGCGGCATAGGTGCCTATGTCGACATCGATCCCGACGACGGTCTCTTCACGATTCAACGCCCGATCTATTCCGGGCCCGCCTACCGCGCTGGCGTCAAGACCAACGACAAGATCGTGCGCATCGACAACTGGCCGACCCTCGGTCAGGACCGCGAGGAGATCATCAAGCGTCTCAAGGGCCAGCCGGGGACGACAATCTCCCTCTACATCTGGCAGCGTGGGATGGACACCGACTTGATCGATCGCCCCACCGAAGACATGCTCGTGGAGATCAACCGTGGATTGATCGAGATCCCCGCCGGCTCTTGGCAGATGCTGCCGGGCAAGGTGGGCCTGATCGAGTTGACGACTTTCAGTCGTGTCGCCATGGAGGAAATCGAGGGCTGGCTTGGCGAGCTGCAGGAAGCCGGCATGCGTGCCTTGGTCTTCGACCTGCGACGCAACTCCGGTGGCCTGCTGACCGAAGCGCGCGAAGTGGCCGAGCTATTCCTGCCCAAGGGCAGTTTGGTGGTCTCCACCGAAGGCCGTGGCGATGAGCCGCGTCCCCTGCGCACACGCCGTGATCCGGTGCTTTCTCCTGAGATCCCGATCATCGTTCTGACCGGCCGCTTCACGGCCTCCGCTGCGGAGATCGTCGCCGGCGCCTTGCAGGACCACGAACGCGCCACCCTCGTGGGCGACCGCACCTACGGCAAGGGCTCCGTCCAGCAGCTCATGCCCGTCGAAGGCGCCGAGGAAGATCAGTGGAAGGACCAAAACAAGAACGGCTACTGGGACACCTGGGAGCCGATCGTTGTGGACCGCGACGAGGACGGTGTTGTGGACTACGCACCGCGAGTGAAGCTGACAATCGCACGCTACCTCCTGCCCAGTGGGCGTTCGATTCACCGCCTCCTCAACCGTGAAGGTGAGGTGATTCAGGAGGGCGGCATCGTGCCCGACGAAGCGGTTTCCCTGGGAACGATCGAGCGCTGGCGCTTCGTCGAGCGCCGCCGTATCGCCCGCGAAGAAGTCCTCGAGACCTACGTTCGCGAGCAGTACGCCGTGCATGCCGAGCTCTTCCAACGCCTGGCGGTCAACGATCTGCGCGATCCGAACCTCTACCCGGACTTCGACGCCCTGGTTACGGCCTTGGACACGACGCTGTCGCGCGACGATGTGCGCAGTGTTCTGCGTGATCTTGTCCGCCGCGAGGTGCAGGACGACTTCGGCGCCGAGTTCCCCTTCGCGGACTTCGTCGAGGACGTACAGGTGCAACGCGCCCTTGAGGTCGTCTTTGAGAGCCTCAGCGAGGACCCGCGAAGCGTGGCCGACTACGGCCCCGTGTTCGACTTCGCCGATGCCCAGGACCCGACCCTCGACATCGCTACCCTCGACCTGCGCAACAACCGCCTGGGTCGAGCTCGCGACATGGTGGAAGAATGGCGCCAGGCCATCGGCGGCACCGACCTCATCTCCGAGTCGGAGTTGAACGAGCTGCTCGGGATCCTCGAGGGCGAGATCCAGGACAAGTAGTCCTTCCGGTAGGGCCTCGCCCTACTGGTTCGCCGAAGCGAAGCGGCCCGCGACGCAACCCATGGGT